>DASXRU010000001.1:0-13111 GCA_036506395.1 Pyrinomonadaceae bacterium
GGCCACGACGACCGGGAGGGCAATGGCTGCGATTGCTGACTTCGCTCCTGACGTTGTGATGATGGAAGTGCACACTGATGATGTAGCCGGAGAGAGCGCGCAGGTAAGCCTAACGCGGCAGCTTCGCGCTAAGGCCGCCACCTATGCGCTTCCAATCGTTTTTGTGTTCGCTGAGGACGGAACGGCCTTGCGGCAAACTTCATCAAACATCGGAGTCGATGACTACTTTGCTTTGTCCACTCCTTTTCCTGAAATGCTCGCCAGACTGGAAGCGCTCTTCTGGCGTGTAGAAGCCGGGCGACGGGCCGCAACCGTGATGGGTGGTCAGCGACTGGAGATCGACAACTTCTTACTTTTACTCGACACCATCCGTGAACACATTGGGGCTGGCCTGGAGGGATCCCTGGCGATTATTCATACTTCAAGTCAGGCCCGGCAGGCATCTCCACCCAGGAAGTCTGCCGGCGACAACTACCTGAGAATGGTCATCGGTTTCTTCAAGCTTCAATTGCGGCGGCTTGACGCGGTTGCTTTTTATGGACCGGACGCGCTCATCGCTTACCTGCCAGGAATGAATTCCCAGGCCGCAGCCGCTACACTTTCCAAGTTGCGTGACCAGTTTGCGCCGGAGGACTCGAGCAGGAATATCACAATCGGCCTGGCATCTTTTCCGACCGACGCCACGGATCTCGAGAAGTTGCTTGAGAAGTGCGAAGCTGCAGCGCGAAGGGCAACCTCAGAAGCCGGCGGCTATAGGGTCATGACCTTCCGGGAAACCGGCCGGCAGGAAGCGAGCGTTGAAAGCTTTCGAACAACGGAGATGGCGACGAAATCCATTTCACCTTCTTTGGGGTCGGAGCATCTGGAGCTTCTTGTTTCAGAATTTGAAGGCGCGAAAGCGTCGACTGCATCAGCCATTGGACCGCCAGCCGGCAGCGCAGTATCAGAATCACCGGCGCAGCCGCTTGAATCAGGCGGCAGACGCTCGGCGAGCGACTCCAGCGTGCCGCGGCGGGTACTTCTGGCGGTATCCGATGCAGTGCGCATGGCAAGACTGAACTCGCTATTGCGCTCGGCAGGTTACGAGGTGCGCGCAGCTTTCGATGGGGAACAGGCGCTAAACCTGTTGAGGATTGAACGGCCCCATTTGCTAATGTTGGAGTCCGATTTGGATAAGGTCAGCGGACTGGAAATGATGCGTCGTCTAAGGAAACAAGGCGGTGGAAAACTCGCTGTGCCGGTCCTGTTTCTGGTTACATACGCAGACGAAACCGCCCGTCAGGAAGCGCTGGCACTTGGCGCGCGGGACGTTGTCGCAGTTCCTTATGATCCCGCCGAGTTAATGGCTAACATAGGCCTGGCGGTAAACATCGAATGAGGTGAAGCTGATGCACTGTACCAACTGCGGTTCCTACATTCCTCCGGGAGTTCGCTTCTGCGCTGGTTGCGGGTCCCCGGCAACCGATCCGGAAGTAACGCAGATTGCGCGCGTGCAGTCAGGCGTCCCGGAGCAGGCTAGCGAAGACGACGAGCTTGAACACGTGATATTCACTACTCGGCCAACGCTGATTTTCGTCAAGTTGGGTTACGCTGCGGCGGTCATCGGCGCAATTTTGGTAACGGTGCTTCTGGCAATGATCCCCGGCATCGAAGTTCCCTGGTACGTATCGCTGCCCCTTGCTCTATCGTTGCTCCTGGTTCCTGCCTACTATCATCTGAAGCGGAATATGCTCCGGTATACGCTGACCGATTCGAAGATAGAGCTTGATCAGGGCCTGATTGCCAGGACGACCCGGAACATCCCATTAAGTAAAATCCAGGATGTCACCGTGTCGGCCACGATCATCCAGCGCCTCCTCGGTTTCGGCAACGTCATAGTTGATAACGCCAGCGAGGTGGGCGGCACAACAGTTCTAAGGAACATCAACAGCCCGCGCCATTACGCCGACCTGCTTTTGCGCGAGTTGCGCCGCTGGCAGTAGACTTTTCAGGCGTCTTTAAAAGACGGCATAACTTTAAAAGACTGCATAAGGAACTTTCAAGAGGGTTTGGGTTCTAACAAGACTCGTAGCGGCTAATTATCTAAGGGGTCGGATTGCGATTTCTTCTTTCAATCATATGTCTGTTGGCGCCTGCCTCTGTTCTATCCGCGCCACCTTCGGCACCGGCTGGCATAACCATCGATGTGGCGGCGAGGAGCTTACCCGACCAGATTGAGAAGTTCCGCGCTCGCGGGCCGGCCCTCGTCCCCACCTATAGTTTCTTCGCAGATCATGCTCCTGAGGATTTCGGGGCCATATCACATGCTACGCGTGTGTATGCTTCAGAAAACGGCGATATGTTTTACGTTGACATAGTCAAAACTCTTAGTGATTCCGGAGCGTTCGCGTTGCTTAGCGCACATCGGACAACTTCACAGGAAGTTAAACTCGGCGTTATCGGGACGGCGTGCATTATCAGGCCGGGCGGGGTGGACTTTTTTAGAGGCCCAAGTTTTGTGATGATTAGCTCAGCGGGCAAGGTCAGCGCAAATCAAGACGAGCTCCTCAACCTGGCACGAAGTCTAGCGCGGGGCTTGGATGCTTCAGAGGATGATGTTCCTGTCCTGGTAAAACATCTTCCCAACTGGCAAACGGCCCAGCCATGGGCGCACTACGCCGTAAGTTCCAATTCGCTGAAGCAGGACGTTCCGAATCAACCAATCATCAATGAAGTGAGTTTTGAAGGCGGGACCGAAGCAGTAGCTGCGTACTATGGACCGTCATATCTGGTAATCGTAGAATTCACCACCCCGCAGCTCGCGGGCGATAACGACCGGCGAATTACTCCAAAGATTCAGGAACTTCACGCCGCGGGCCAGCCCGTGCCTTCCGCTTACCGCCGCGTCGGCAACTATTCGGTTTTTGTCTTCAACGCTCCGGACGAGAAAACTGCCACGCAGTTGATCGACCAGGTGAAGTACGAACAGGTAGTGCAGTGGTTGGGCGATGATCCTTACTGGTGGGAGAAGGCGCAGAGGATTTACCTGCGCACGACGGGAGGGGTGCTGATTGCGGTGCTGCAAAGCTCCGGCATTTCATTCCTGATTTGTCTGACGATCGGCGGCATCATCGGAGCTGTTCTCTTCAAGCGACGACGAACGCGTCAAGCCGCTGCCGGCTATTCTGATGCCAGCGGAATGGTGCGCCTTAACATTGATGAACTGACAGAAGAGACTAACCGGCGGAAACTCCTGGGTCGTGGCGAGCCCTGAGGCCTCGCGACAAGACCGAGCTGTCGGAAAAACAAGAACGCGGCACGAGACGTATCTCCTGCCGCGTTCTTCCCCTTGTTCGTATATAAAACTTTGCGGGCCGCCGGTCTTCCTGAGGAGGCTCCCCCAAGCCTCTGACAGGCGACAACCGGCAGCCCAGCAACGAATGCCCTTCGACCTATTCACTGGCGACGACCCCGTTCCCCCGAAAGGGTCGCCGCCTGCTTCTGTTAATGAGAGGACGCCTCCCCCAAAGCCTCCACTCATTTGGTCTCCGAGCCTGACCCGATTTACCCTTTTGTACCCTTCTACGTTTAGCTGTAGCCCTATTCAGCAATGACTGTGCCAAGGACCGCACTCGCTTCGAACTGGTCAGGACTTTTCCCCTGGGAATGGAATAATGGGGACAAAGAGGGAGTCTTCAGGTCCAGGACCGCAGGTTTGTTTAGGAATCGTTGTAAATCTTCAGTACAGTCCAGATTTGCTGCTGCACGAAAACCACTCGTCAGCTAATGAAGCCGCAATAATCTTTTGGAGAGATGGCGGCTAGAAGTTCTCAGGTCGGAAGGGCCGGCCATAAAACTCCTGGTAGAGCCAGCCAAGCACGCGTACTTCCGCGGTGCATAGCGTTTCCAGCCAGCAGTTCATGAGAAAATTTGTGCGGGCGTTTACGGCGGGAATCTTTTTGGACTCAGTCACGATTGAAACCTGAGCGGCCATGTCCAGTCGGTAAGCAGCGGTGACGTCTTCCGTTGCTTTGGTAGCTTTGTCCAGGGCGTTCAAAAGTTGGCTTATCCATCCGTGTAGCTCTTGTTCGGTAGCGTGCTCTGAGAGGGCTTGCAGAATTCCGATTGCCACCCGGTCTTCAGCACGATTGAAAAGAAAAACCTCTTCGCCGGTTCGCCGGCTCTCGTCCTGTTTCCACTGAAAAACCTCTTCAACTTTCGGGTTCCTAACAATGGCCACGCGCTGGTCGTAGTCGAGGAACCATTGGATTACGTCGGGTAGTGAATCGACGTCAATGCCGCCACGCTCATCTCGTCCCAGAGGTGGGCGATTAACTGTCCCGGGCCCGTTGGCATCTAATCGTGACTGAGACATTTCGGTTCTGCACTTCAGGCTGCGTTCGAACTTCGTTCCAACTCGAAAGACGAGCGCACTTCGCCCACCACATCACCAAGGCGGTTGGTTACGGGAAAGAATGCATAGGAAGCAACTGCCTCAAGAGACTCGTCCTTGAGCACTTCAAGCTGGCGCAGGGCCTCGATTACTACCGTGGGTCGCGCGCGGCGATCTTCACCGTCTTCGATCTTGAGAGCCAGCCCCAGGCCACGCGGCCAATCTTTGCAGGGGAGAACGCCGACGGTGTACACGCCTTCCGCCCCAACCTTTGAGATTAACCGGCCCTTCGCGGCGCGAATCATCTCAGTATCCAGGCGGTCAGTCGTTCCGCCCACCATTTCGGGATGGCTAATCATTGCGCCGACAACTCGCCGGCACGCTTCCCGAGTTTCCTCATCAAAACTTGCCGGAGGTGCCACCAGACGAGCATACATTTGAGCCATTGCCCGGACAGTTATTCCAAACACGGGCACTCCGCATCCGTCGATGCCGACGGAAATGTCCTCGACCTTGATGCCGGAAAACTGCGCCACGGTGCGCCCGATTAGCAACTGTACCGGGTTGTCCGGTTGGTTGTAGCTTTCCGTGGGCGCATCGAGATGACGCGCCAGCGCCAGCATACCGGCGTGCTTTCCGGAACAGTTATTCTGCAGGACATTCGGCTCGGTTCCTGACTCGCGAAGCTGACGGGCCACTTCCTGGCTGAAAGGCTCGTGGGTCCCGCATTGTAATGCGCTTTGATCAAGGCCGATCTTGCGCAGCATTGATCTGACGGCTTCGGTATGAATCGGTTCGCCGCTATGGGAGCCGCACGCCACCGCGATTTCTTTTTCAGTAAACCCGAACCGATCGGCTGCGCCGGACGCAACCAGCGGCAACGCCTGGTGCGGTTTGCAGGAAGAGCGCAGAAAGGTAACCGTCCCTGGCGACCCCAGCTGGGCCAGAACATCGCCGTCCGGATCGACTGCAGCGATGTGCCCGCGATGGCGTGATTCAGTGATGGCGCCACGCCTGACTTCGACCAATGGCGCGGGCAGGGGGATGTCGTTCATCTGGCTCTTTGTCATCGGTCCAGGAAAATTTCGTGCGTTGGATTGTACCGTGGCCCAGGCCCTCCGGCCAGGGACCTGAGCCCCAGACTCCCAAAGAAAAAGGCAAGAGTGAATCGGCAAATGCCTGCTTCACCCTCGCCTCGTCATCTGGTGGTGATTGATTTTTAGCTGCGTGCCTTCCGACGCAACGCTCTTCGCGCTGCGCCGTAGCTGAGTACCGTCAGCTTGACGCTGCGCCTTCCAAAGGTCATAGCCTCTCGTGCGCTTGCGGTCCAAATATCTATGTGACGCCCGCGCACAGCGCCGCCGGTGTCAGCGACCAGATACTCGCCGCTGTATGAGCCCGCGTCCAGGCGCACGCGGCTACCAAGCGGCAGCACCGAGGGGTCAGCGGCAATCAGGCCCCTGGCTACCATCTTTCCGCTGGCAGTCCGTCCGCGCAGGCAATAGGCCGTCGCCATATAGGTCTGTATGGGCGCTGCGGGCAGGGTCTCGATTATCTCAGTGGTAGTCGACGCTTCCGCTACATCTACCACCTTGCCGGTCAGGGTTGCGCCGGTTATTGTTGGCTCGGAAGCTGCCAGCAGATTTGTTGAAGGAGACGACGAGCGGGAAGGGATAGCCTTACTATGCTCGCGTTTTTGCTCTTGCGTGGGCTCCTGAAAGGGATTGGCCTCTGCGATAAGGGGACTGGCGTAGGTAAAGAGGCTAAGTGCGATAAGTGCTGCGGCGGTAACTACGCTTCCGCCATAGAGGGATTTCATCAAATCGGGTCTCCTGTCCGAGGTTGTTGTCAGGCTTTCAGCGGCTCGGCGCGCGAGTCTGTTCTTTCCCAAGACTCGACCTCCGGCTCTAGGAGTCAAATGACAGTCAGCCGGAGTTGGGGGCTTGCATCCTTGATGCGGTGCGCTGAAAGAGCTGTTTGCAAAACAAAGGATTACAAAACAAAAACAAGCGAACATGAACGTCCGCTTGTTAACATGGGGGAGGCTAGCACAGGCCCTCAAGGTTGTCCAACAGCCGTGCCTCGATCCAGGTTCTCGGGCGTGGGCGAAGGGCCCCACCGCCCTGTCTGGAATCGATTCAGTTGCGAGGAAACAGGCCTATAAATCGAGGAAATTCTCGACCACGCGACGACCATGAGGCTGGTCTTCATCAAATAGCTCCGGATGAAATTGCACCCCGAAAAGGGGCCGGGAGGTATGCTCCATGGCCTGAATCGGGCAGGTTTCGTTCCCCGCAGTGCGGCGGAATCCGGGGGGCAATTCCTTGACCTCGTCGCAGTGCGAGTGCCAGACAGTTATCGATTGCGGCAGACCGCGGAAGATGCCGTTGGCGACCGCTTGGTCTGTTAGTTGGACAGGAAAAAACCCACGCTCGCGGAAAGCGCCTTCGTAACCCTCCCCTGGCCCAGTTCTCTTCATCAGACCAACATCTGCGCCATAGGCCAGGGCGATTTGCTGGTGCCCCCCGCAAACACCCAGAATAGGTTGCTTCGCCTCGCGTATGACTTCAAAGATGGGATTGAGCGATTCCGGCTGGTAATCCTCCCAGGGGTGGCTTTGACCGCTGAGGATGATGTGGGTTGGCCCGAGTTGCTTTACTCGTTGGAGAGAAACGTTGCGGAAGGGCTCAACAATAATCTCGATGCCGGGCCTGATGCGTTCCAGCGCCGCTTTTAGCTCCCGCGGGCTCGCTCCCTGAGCGTCGATTGTGTTGTCAACGAGACAGATCATGGGGCCGACTAATTCAAGCAGGAGAAGTTTCCGTTGAAGGCGCCGACATAGATTCGCCCATCGAGGATGGCAGGCGTGGCATCGACGTTATCGCCAATTTTCAGTTCAGAGATCAGCTTGCCGTTTGCCGCCGCCAGCATGTAGATCCAGCCAGCTTTGTCTCCAAAAATTACGCGGGCATCAGCAACCGGTGACGTACCCCAGATAGCGGCGCGCGCGAGATGACTCCAAACCAACTCCCCCTTGTCGCTCGTCAAACAATACAAATAACCGTTGTTCGAGCCGATGTAAACACGGCCTCCAGAAACGATGGGGCTGGCCCAAAAACCGGTCTTCTCCTTTGTTCTCAAGTTAAACCCGCCTTCGGCTTTGAACTTCCAAACCGGCTCGCCGGTCGCTTGCTGATAGGCCCGAACCGTACCGTCTTCCGCCGCGGTGTAAACAAGCCCATCAACGACTGCCGGGGTCGAATTCGAATCAGCCCCTATGCTTGCTTTCCATATCACCAAACCATCTGCCTGATTGAGGCAAAAAAGATCTCCCGCTTCTGTGCCCACGAAGATCTTGCCGTCAACGACTGTTGAGCCGCCTTCGACCGAACCGCCCAGCGCAGTCTTGTAGATAAGCGCGCCGTCGCTGAGGTGGAGGCAGTAATAGAAATGGTCTTCGCCGCCAATGTAAACTCGGCCGTCTACGATTGCCGGTGAAGAGTCGGTTTCGAAGCCGGTCTGGTATTTCCAGATCAACGTCCCATCGTTGGCGTTCAGGCAATAGATATAATGATCGAGGTTGCCGATAACGAGCCGGTCGCCAACCACCGCCGGCGATGACTTGGCGCTGTCGCCGGTTTTGTAACTCCAGATGACGCTTCCATCCTTTTTATCGAGACCATACACGCGACTGTCGGCGGACCCGATGTAAACTCGATCGCCAATGACGGCCGCCTGACCCGGCCATCCAGAACCCGCCCACGGGTCTTTGTGGAGACGGCCGCTTGACCACTGAGTCTTGAAATCCCATACCACTTGCAGAGCCTTGTCCGACCATGGGCCGTTGCCATAAGAATTTCGGGCGGGATTTCCCAGCCACATGGGAACGCTGGCGGGCGCGGCTTTTACAATCTTTGTCTCAGCCTGGGTTTGCTTGACTACCGGAGCACCGCAGCCGCTGAGAACAGCCATCACCAGCCCATAAAGGGCTAACGCCAGTGGAAACCAATTACGCTGCTGAGTGAGATCGCAGTGGGCCGGGCAAAGAATTTTCATGGAGGAGTAAATCTCAAAAAGTAGGCTAGCTCAAACAAAGAGCGGTGCGTGCTACAAAACAGAATACATCGGCTACTCGCTGTAGTTCAAATATTGGCGGAACATTCTAATGATCACACTGTCTAAAGGGTCAATTGTTTTTTCTGAGGGGACCGCTGTGAAACCGAAATTGCTAAAGTCGGCAGACAATAACTAGAAGAGCTGGTCAGTCAGTCCGCTTAATCCCGCCCGTCGCCCTTAACGAACCAGCCATTCGCCGCTATAAACGATGTCGGCACGGCCCGTCAAAACAACTTCATTGTCATCCCGCCACTCAATATTTATTTCACCTCCCGGCATGAAAGCCCTGACCCGTCTGCCGGTCCGACCCGTCATTGCCGAGGCCACCACTGAAGCGCACGAACATGTGCCTGACGCAGTCGTCTCGCCTACGCCGCGCTCCCAGAACCGCAACTCGATATGGTCGCGATCCTGCACGCGCACGAAGTTGACATTCGTGCGTTCGGGAAACCGGTAATGATTTTCGATTGCGCACCCAATGCGTCGCCAGTCGAGCGCGGCGAAATCATCGACAAAGATGCAGCAATTCGGATTGCCCATCTGCAGCGCTGTCACATTATAGGTCTCCCCGCAAACATCCAACGGGTAATCGATAACGCGTTCCAGCAGCTCGTCTGCCTTCATGGGTATGGAAGCGGTGTCGAAACGCGGCTGGCCCAATTCAGATTCGAAGACAAAGGCGCCGCTTTCTAAACGCTCGCAAAGACGATAGAGCTTGATACCGGACCGGGTCTGCAATCGCAGTTCTTTACGCGACCAGAGCTTCCGGTAGTTAAGATACGCGGCGGCGCAGCGTGTGCCGTTACCGGAAAGATTTGCCTCGCTACCGTCGGCGTTGAAGATCCGGACCACGAAATCAGCGCCCGCCTCTGTGGCCGGCGCAACCACGTCAATGCCATCAGCGCCGGCGCCGTAATGGCGATCGCAAACGCGGCGCGCAAACTCATTAAGGTTGTCGATGGCAGAAAGCTGGCTGGCTTCAAAGACGATGTAATCGTTGCCAAAGCCATGAAACTTGGTGAAGCTAATCGGCATTGAATCAGGCACTGGCTTTCCTCGGGGTTACGATCTCCCGGCAAACGATGCCAGCAGAACCGCAATCGCATCGATCGAATCTTTGCGCACGGCGTTCGCGTCGGCATAGTTATTGAGCATCATGGAGAAAACCAGATGCTCGCCGGCCGCGCTCGTGACGTAGCCTGACAGGGAAGCCACCGAACTGAGCGTGCCGGTTTTGGCGCGCAGGTTTCCCGCCGCCGGAGTGCCTTTCATTCGACTCCTCAGCGTGCCGTCCACGCCGGCGATTGGCAAGGCATCACGAAAAATGTCGGCATAGCGATGCCGGCTCATGTACGTAAGCAACTGCAAAGAGGCGCTGGCCATCACCATGTCGTTTCGCGACAGGCCGGAGCCATCGCTCAGGACAATCTCATCAGCACCTACGCCCGCCTGTCGCAGGAAGCTTTTAACAATTTCCAGACCGGCCTGCTCGTTCGTTTGCTTCGGATTGGTTCCAGCTACCTTGCCGAGTGTCCGCAGAATTAGCTCTGTGTACAAGTTCTGGCTCGGCTTCAAAGTCTGCGCCGCAATAACCTTCAAAGGCGGTGATTGCATGTTTGTGATCTCGACGAGGGGGCCGGACGAGGCGCTCTTAATGTCACCAACGTTCTGAGGGATGACGTTTTGTGCGGGAACGACGCTGGAATTCGAACGCGCATCTACCGTGCGTATCCGCCCCGTAACGATCACGCCGCGTTGCTGGAGCGAGGCACGCAACATGGAAACGAAGACCAGGGCAGGATCGGGAACGGCTACGCCGCCCGTGTATCCCTGGTCACCAAGCGGCAGGCTGCCGCTGATTTCCAAAACGTTCTCGCCCGGGCCGCGATACACGGATAGTTCGCTTTTGGCTCCGGCGGCTGAAGTCAAGGTGCGATTTGTGATGGAAACAAACGGGGCCGGTGGCCCGGTTGTGATCACGCATGGCGCGCCAACTTTTGAACCGGGCTTAACAGACAAATCCAGCGAGTTGTCGTTGACGGTCAGGGCGCTAACTTCCGCGCCGTACCACCACTGCAAATCCTCCCATTCCCAACCACTGCCCAACGGCGCGCCGTTGAAATAACTTTCGTCGCCTACGAGGTCGCCTTT
This sequence comes from Pyrinomonadaceae bacterium, assembly GCA_036506395.1. Lineage (GTDB taxonomy): Bacteria > Acidobacteriota > Blastocatellia > Pyrinomonadales > Pyrinomonadaceae > DASXRU01. The sequence goes on from DASXRU010000001.1 coordinate 10,640, forward strand.
AACGCGTTTCACTCCGGCGGCCGCAATGCGATCAGCAAGGTCATTAATGCCCTTGAAGTAATCGCCGTTGTTGAAGCGCGCGGCGATTGATGGGTCGCCGCGTCCGTAAATAATCAGGTCGCCTTTGATTGTTCCGCTCTTATCGGGCTTGTCCAGGGCGTAAACGGAAGTCACGAAGCGATAATCCGGCGTCAGCCGGTCGAGCGCGGTGGCCACAGTGTAGATCTTCATGTTTGAGGCCGGTCGCAGCAGCTTGTCTTCATTCTCGGCAAACAACGTGCGTCCGGTATCCAACGACGCGACTTTAACTGCGAAGATCCCGGGGGCCAGATCAGGTTGTCGCATTACCTCCTCAATACGCGACTGTAATTCCGTTAGCGTCTTCGGCGCGTTAATCGCCACCGGCGCCGTCGCTGTCGCGGCGACCAGAGCGGGCGTCGGGGAGGCACCGGGCGATGGATTGGGCGAAGCAGTTGAGGTGCGGCGCTCGCGTTGCTGTTGTTCAAGTGGTGCGCCCTGGGCAAGCGTGGGCGCGACAGCGCCAGTATTCAGCGCCAATAGTACAAGCAGAAATAGACCACTGGATTGTCGATTGTGGATTTTTATCATTGCAGTTGGATTCAGTTACCTTAAGAAGTCGAGTTAGCGTGATCCCTCTTCGCCAATCGTATAGAGTGAAACGGAACTCGATAGCCCCAGACCTGACAACCTTCCGGCCATGATCACGATCATCTCTCCTTGATTTACGATGCCGGACTCGAGCAAAACACGCGTCCCGCCCCGCAACATCTCTTCCGTGTTTTCGTGGGGCGCGCATATCAGTCCTTCGACCCCCCAGATTAGCGCCAGTTCGTTTAGCACGTCCCCGGAATGCGTCAGGGCAACAATGCGCTGGGCCGGGCGCAGCGCTGACAAGCGGCGAGCCATCAGACCTGATTCCGTGAAGACAGCGGTTGTCTTCGTGCCCATCTCATTGGCAGCAAAAGCCGCAGCTTCGCATAGCGCCCGACTGACGCGACCAGACTGTTGGCCAATCAATCTGCTGATGTCTCCCGGCTCGCGGTCTCGACCGCTTTCTGCCGAATCAATAATGCGGGCCATGGTTGCCACCGCAGCTACGGGGTAGTTTCCGGTCGCGGTTTCGTTTGAGAGCATGACGCAATCGGAGCCGTCCCAGACGGCGTTGGCCACATCAGAGGCTTCCGCGCGCGTGGGTCGCGGACTCGCGATCATCGATTGCAGCATCTGCGTCGCGGTGATCACCAGCTTGCCGGCGGCGTTGGTCCTGGAGATGATACGTTTTTGATAGACGGGAACCAGTTCGACGCTGGTCTCGACACCCAGATCGCCGCGCGCCACCATGATGCCGTCGGCGGCGGCGATAATATCGTCGAGGTGATCAATGGCTTCGGCCTTTTCGATTTTTGCCACCAGCGGACACGTTCCGCCAGCTTCTCGTATTAACGACTTAGCTTCGGCGCAATCCTCAGCCCGACGGACAAATGATAAGGCGATGTAATCAGCGCGCTGCCGCACTGCCCACGCGAGGTCGTTGCGATCTTTGTCCGTAAGTGAAGGGATAGGCAAAATGACGCCCGGCAGATTAATTCCTTTGCGCTCGCCGAGGAGCCCACCGTTAATGACCCGGCAAATAACGTCGGTGTCCGTTGTTGACTCAACTATCAGCTCGATCGCGCCATCGTCCAAAAGCAAACGCGCGCCTGGCTTTACGTCCCGAGCTATGCCGGCATAGTTGGTTGAAACTTCCCGGTTGTTACCTTCAACCGGCCGGGTAGTAATAATGAACTGTGCATTTGTTTCCAGGATTACCGGTTGGCCGCCCTTGAGCCCGCCGGTGCGGATTTTTGGGCCCGAGAGATCGACCAGCACGGCGAGCGGCCGTTTCATTGTTTCAGCGGCCCGGCGAGCCGCGCGAATATCTTCCGCTTTTTCCTCCTGAGTGCCGTGCGACATATTTATGCGCACGCCGTTGGCTCCGGCCGCCAGCATTGCTTCCAAAACTCCCGGCTCGCGCGTTGCGGGTCCCAGGGTCGCCAGTATCTTTGCTTGTCTCAAAAAGGCTCCCTCAAATGCTTTTCGTTGCGAAACCGGATAAGCGCGGCACGAGGGGGAACATTTCCGACCTGCTTCACCGTGCTACGTTGAATTGAACCCTAACTAATCTGATCCGGCCGCCAACGCGGACTGAACTACACGCTCGAGTTCGGCGGGTATTGTGTCATCGTAACCAATGAACCTTCTCGCCAGATGTCCGCGCCGGTCAAAAACAAAAGCCTGGGGGATGCTGGCATCATCTGAGAGATAAGTGTTCGTGAATTCGGCATCGGGAAATCCGAGAGGATACTGAATTCCGAATTCCTGCGCGAACCCGGCCACTTCATCCCGGTCCCCCGGACCGCCCACGTTCAGCCCGACGACATGCAAACCCTGTGGGGCGTAACGTTTCTGCAA
>DASXRU010000002.1:0-26540 GCA_036506395.1 Pyrinomonadaceae bacterium
TTCGCATCGGCATTACCGCCACACCCGCCGGTCAGGGTTACGCGAAGATGCACCATCCAGCATCGGGATTCGCAGTAGTAGGGGTCGCCGCCAGTATCACGCGCAACTCTGACGGAGCCTGCGAGTCAGCCAGCATCGGAATTACAGGTGTCGGCTCCAAAGCTTATCGCGCAGTTGCCGTGCAGGACGCGCTGGCGGGAAGCACGCTGGATGAGGCAAGTATTGGGGCCGCGGCGGCGCATGCTTCTGATGGCGTTGACGTGAACAGTGATCTATTTGCTTCAGCGGACTATCGCCGTCATCTTGCCGAGGTCTACACGCGCCGCGCGATTTCGAGCGCAGCGAGCCGCGCGACGTGAACCCATTCCCTTGTTTAGAGGCGGGCTACTGCCCGCCGGCTTCGCATCTGTGATAGATCGGCGGGCGGTAGCCCGCCGCTAAACATTTGGTTTTGCTTTCTCATGAAAATCGAAGGCACACAAACTTTACGCGCTCCGCGCGAACGGGTCTTTCAATCACTGGTCGATCCGGAAGTGCTGCAGCGCTGCATTCCCGGCTGCGAGCGGCTGGAAAAGACCGGCGAGGACAGTTATGCCGCCACTCTGCGTGCCGGTGTCGGTTCGATCAAAGGAGTCTTCCAGGGCAACGTCAAACTCGAAGACATGCGGCCGCCTGAGCATTACCGGATCGTCGTTGACGGCAAAGGAGGTCCGGGATTTCTCAAAGGCTCCGGCGATCTGGATTTGGAAGAGAGTAATGGCGCGACCGTGATCAAATACACTGGCGAGATTCAGGTAGGTGGCCCAATTGCCGGGGTGGGCCAAAGGATGATTGAAGCCACGGCAAAGATGATGGCATCACAATTCTTTCGCGCCCTGGACGCCGAAGCACAAACCGCACCCGGCGATCCACCGCCCAAGCACGGCCTCATACGCAACGTCATGAGGCGCTTCTGAAAGCCAAGCCAGCCGCAGATGAACACGGATAAACGCGGATCAGAAAACGAAAGGGAATCCAGAAGTAAACGCAGTGGAGGATTTCAGAGAATATCTCTAATTCATCTGTCTTATCCGCGTTAAATCCGCGTGAATCCGCGGCTAATTAACGTAACTGTTCCCGCCGGGCCTTCGCAATAAAAGACTCAATATCCGCAATGCTTCGCGGCAGGGCTGCAGTCATCCACCGGCAGCCATCCGCGGTAACGACTATGTCATCTTCGATTCTGACTCCTATGCCCTTGTACTTCTCGAAGGCCGGCCGCACGGCGGCGATGAACTTTTCGTTCTCAGCATTCTTCGGCAAATTCTCAAGTGCATCCAGCCGGACGTAAATCCCCGGTTCGTTGGTGAAGACCATGCCCGGCTCCAACGGCGTGCTGTAGTTGCCGACGTCGTGAACATTCATGCCCAGCCAGTGCGACGAACCGTGCATGTACCAAATGCGGTACTGGTTGGAATTCACATCCGTGATTAGACCCAGCTTCAGCAACCCATTCTTGATTACTTCGGTTGCGGCTTTTTGCACCGCTTCTATCGTCGCGCCGGGCCGAATCTGTTTGGCAGCGGCTTCCTGCGCGTCATAAACAATCTGGTAAACCTCAGCCTGTAACGGCGAGAACTTTCCGTTAACGGGGAAAGTGCGCGTCACGTCAGCGGTGTAGTGGTCATACTCCGCGCCGACATCCATCAAAAGAAGATCGCCGGACTTAACCGGAGCTTGCGATTCAATGTAATGGAGCGTGGTGGCGCTGGGACCACAACCGACGATGGAAGGATAGCCCCAGTGGTCGGCGTTGCGACGCTTATACGTATACACAACCTCCGAGTCCACTTCGTACTCCCATTGGGCGCGGTTGGCTATCGTTTGCGCCCGCTCGTGGGCCTCAATGGTAATGTCGATTGCATGCTGCAAAACTTCCAGCTCCATTGGCGACTTGCGCAGACGCATTGCCGCAAAGGTAGGCGAAGCGTTTCGCACATTGAAACCGGTCGCCGACCTGGCCCACTGGACCGCAAAGTTTTGCTCCTGGCGGTACTCGCGGCTCTCTCCCTCCGGCGGCACCAGCAAATAAAGCTCTGCCTCGCCTTTGCCGACGGCGGCGAATAAAGACTCCAAACCGTTTGCTCCGGCAGCGTCGCTGTTTCCCACCGCCGGTGTCGTGATGGAAACACCGTTCGACATCAGCAACCCTTCAGCTTTCGGCCGGTAAGCTTGTCGCGTCCGCAGTGCCCGCATAAAGGGCTCGAACTCGCCTGCTTCCCAGATCTCTTTAATTCCGGATGCCTGGCTCGCTTCTGCTGAGCTGTACATATGTCCGGTCCACACTTCCGAACGAGGGTTACGTCGCGGCAGGAACAGCACCTCAGGCATCTGCGGATTACCGGGCATCAGCACCAGCGTGGCGCCCTTCTGTTTCAGATTCGTCAGGTAGTAAAGATTGTTCTCCTGCCGATATTCGTAATCGACGTCATTGGCATAAACGCGCGGCTCAGTGCTGAATAGAACAAGAATCGCTTTGGGACCAATTGTTCGTGCGACGCGTGCACGCCGCTCGGCGAGTTCAGCCAGCCGCTTCCCTTCATCAAACACTGGCGCCGGCGGCGTCACCCTGATTACCGACGCCGGGTCCTTTTCACTATCGCCAGTCGCGGGCCTTACCGGCGCGCTTAACAGACCAACCACCAGAGCCATCATCGAGAGCCCGGCGAAATACCTGGTTGCATTTCTCATCAAACTATCTCCGTCTTTGAAAGCTCAACATTTTGGAACCATGGAAGTAGAGCCGTGGTGGGACTCGCTGTAACGAAGGGCTGTGCCGAATGACTTAATCACGGCCGAAACGGTTTTCGATTCAGTTTTTCGCCCGGCCCGAACACCCGCGTCGTTCCGTTGGGACGCCTCACGATTCGCGTGCCATCAGGTTGCGTCATTATCTGCGTTCCGTCAGGAAGAGTCCTTATCATCACGCCGCCTCGCATTCTTGCTCGGCCCCGGCCGGCCCGGTCATCCGGCACATTTGGATTGACAGGAAACTGGCGGGGATCCGGATAGACATTCGCGGTGCCGGGGTGTTCGGCATTTACATTCGGAACCGGGGGGATAATCAGTGCTTCATTACGCTGCGCCTGATTCGAGTTTTGTGCTGCGACTGCCGGGTTCTTTGGCGCTGTTCCTTTTGCTGAGGCGGCTCGCTGGTTCGCCGGCGCAGTGGAGTTGGTTTTCTTATCTCGTTCAGCCGCGGATTCGGTGACCGCGGGCGCGGCCGCGGAAGACTCGGCAGCAGGCTGCGGCTTCGCGTTCGAATCACTCGTGGATGTCGCCGCCGGAACCTCGTTAGCTTGAGACCGGTTGCGGATCACGCGATAGCCATAGAACGCTCCGGCACACGCCAGCAGCACGAGAGCCACAGCCGCCAGCTTCCAAATTCCAGAGCCTCTTCTGGAATCCGGCGCGTGAACCCTGGTTACAGTCTCGGCTGAACTCGCCACTTGCGGCTTCGCAGGCATCGCCGTACGCCTTTCAGCGGCGAGCGTGGCTGCTTCCTCGGAGGCAATGGTTCTCGCGGTCGCACTAACAACGGCGCCAGGCAGCAGAACGGTAGCGGCTTCATCGTTTGAAACTGTCGACCATGAGTCGCTGGCGAAGCGTAATGCGTCTCGCATCTGGTTAGCGGAAGCATAACGCTGTTCGCGATTCTGGGCCATCGCTTTTGCCAGAACGCTCGCCACTGCGGAGTTCACCTGTAACGCTACTTCATTCGCCGGCTGCAAAGGTTCGGGCTGACCGTTAACGATCGCCGCCGCTCGAGTCAGGGCATCGGGTGGCTTCACGCCTGTCGTCAGGTGATAAATCGTAGCGGACAATGAATAGAGATCGCTGCGCGCATCTGTGCCCAGGCCCTGCACCTGTTCCAGTGGCGCATAATTTGGCGTGTAACCGTAAATGCTTGCCGAGGTCGTCACCACAGACATTTGACCCACGGAGCCCTTGGCTAATCCGAAATCCAACAAGACGATCTGGCCGCGCGCAGTCAACTTAAGATTCTGTGGCTTGATGTCGCGATGGACTATTTGCGGATCCTGCGTATGCAGATAATCCAGCGCGTCCAGCAACTGATCTGCCCATTTGAGCACTTCGGCGAGGGGAAACGGGCCCTTTCGCTGCGCCAGCATTGCCGAAAGATCGTCGCCGGCGATGAACTGCATTATCAGAAACTCTCCGTCGCCCTCGTTGAAATGGTCACTAACGCGCGGCAATGCCGGGTGATGCATTCGCGCCAGGAGTCGCGCTTCACGCTCAAATTGTTTGCGCAGACGCTCGTCTGCAAACAAAGTTTCTTTCAGCGCGACGATGGTGTCGAGACGCTCGTCAATCGCTTCATAGACGGCGCCCATGCCGCCCTGACCAAGCTGCTTCACGATCCGGTAACGTCCCTGTAAAACTGTATCTGGCGCCAGCATCCTTAGTCTCGGTCTCCCATTTCCTATTCTGATCGCGTCGCTTGAGTCTATCATCTGGGAATCGTGGCGGCCAAGATTAGACTCCGCTAAGGTATGGTGCGGTTTGAAAATCCGTTGATGCTTCCATGGGTCCAGCCGTCTTCAGACGGCTTTCCCGAAGGGTTATTAGACCAGCGCTTTTGAGCGCTGGTGTCAGCGGCGCCTGCAGGCTTAGCGCGCTTCAGCGTGCTTAGGATTCAGCAACTCTAACAGTACGGCTAAAGCCTCGCGGGTAAGCCCGTTGAAACGGGCTTTGGAGTTCCTTTGCCTGCTAACCCGGGCGTCCAACGCCCGGGCTAGTAACCCTGCGGCTAAGCAGCCTGAAGGCCGCTAAAGAATGTTCATCTGTCTCACTGCGGGCTTCATCTGCGCTAAAGAAATGCATCAGTACATTGAGTCACGCGCGACAAACGGCGTATGCTAGGCGCCATGAGCAATCGAATTCCCCCTGATCTCGATGACGAAGTCATTGATGTCGGCCCATCAAACCGGCCGCAGCGCCGTCACTGGAAACGATGGGTCATCGTTGCCATCGTACCGCTTCTGATCGTCGCCACTCGTTCTCTTTCAATTTACCTGTCCGCGCTCTGGTTTGGCTCACTGGGATACGCACCGGTTTACTGGTACATGTTCCGGCTAAAGGTAACCCTGTTCGTAGTCTTTACTGTGCTCACCGTGGTAATTCTGCGGGCCGGCTTCTGGTTGCTGGAGCGAACTTTCGGTTCCTATGCGCTGGAGCGGCGGACCATCATGGTGAACAATCAGCCGGTCAGCATTTCACCGGCTCGCTTCCTGCGGCCCGCAGGCTGGGTGGTCGCCCTTCTCTTCGGTTTGCTCTTCGGTCTCGACATGCGAAGCAATTGGCGGCGCTTTGCGCTCTACACTCACCAGGCGCAGACAAGTATCACCGATCCAATCTTCAATAAGCCCGTCGGCTTTTATCTTTTCACGCTTCCCATCCATCAACTGATTAGCTGGTGGCTATTACTGATGGCTTTCGTCCTTCTGTGCGGCGCGATTGTTTATGCCGTAATCGCAAACATGCAGCAACCGGCGGCGACCACTCGGAACAGGGCGGCGCGCAACACAAGTATCGCGGCCGTCTCGTTTCCCCTCGCGGCATATCTGCTGTTGCTCGCCTGGCGTTTTTTCTTGTCGCGCTATCCGTACCTCTGGGAAGATCACCAGACATTCTCCGGCGTCACCTACATGGAGGCGCACTTCCTTCTTCCGGGTCTGCTTTTCGTCGCGGGCGGCTTAATACTTGGAGCGGCAATCGTGCTGCTTAATGCCGTAACTAAGCGGCGTTTACGCTTCCTGATTCTGGCGTTAGCAATTCCTTTCGCAGTTTACGTCGTGGCGACGGTAGTCATTCCAGCTTACGTTACCAACTTCATCGTCAAGCCAAATGAGTTGGGCCGCGAGACGCCATACATCGAATACAACATCACCGCGACGCGGCAGGCCTACGGTATCGATCGCATCGAGTTACGCGAGTTCGACGCCGAAAACTCGGTGGCAGCGCTCGACCTGGCTAATAATCGCCCCACTCTGGACAACATTCGCTTGTGGGACTGGCGCGCACTAAACGAGACGCTGACGCAGATTCAGGCAATCCGCACCTACTACACCTTCACCGACGTGGATGTCGACCGCTACGTTGTCGGCGGGCAAAAGCGCCAGATGATGCTCTCAACCCGCGAGGTGGATTCCGAAAAGCTGCCGCCGTCTTCGCGTAACTGGGTTAACGAGAAGCTGATTTACACCCACGGCTACGGCATCACCATGAATACCGCGAATGGCTTTGACGCCGAAGGCATGCCCAAGTTCGTGCTCTCAAATATGCCCATCGAATCGACTGCGCCGGAAATCAAAATCACCAGGCCGGAAATCTATTTTGGTCAGAAGACGGACACGGATGTTTACGTCAAGACTAAACAAAAAGAATTCAATTATCCGCAGGGCGAAGCGAACAACTATACGACTTACGAGGGCAGCGGCGGCATTCGCATCGGTAACGCCTTCCGCCGCTTTATACTGGCCTGGGCCCTGGGCGATGTTTCAAAGCTTCCCTTCTCCGATGATGTTACGCCGGACAGCAGTGTTTTGATTCACCGCAACATTCGCGAGATCGTCCAGGGGCTTGCTCCTTTCCTGGTCTACGACAGCGATCCCTACATCGTGGTTTCAAATGATGGGCGGCTGTACTGGATCATGGATGCTTTTACCGAGGCGGCGACTTATCCCTATTCGCGGCACTACCGGGCCGGAGAGGGAACCATCAATTACATTCGTAACAGCGTCAAGGTCACCATCGATGCCTACGATGGCACGACGAAGTTCTACGTGTTCGATCCCAATGATCCTTTGATTCAGACGTATCGCGGAGTCTTTCCCACGCTCTTCCATGACGCGAACGAGATGCCCCCGGATCTGCGCGCCCACATTCGTTACCCTGAGACGCTGATTAAGACCCAGGGCGAAGTCTATGGCCTCTATCACACGCAGACTCCGAAAGTATTCTTCCAGCGCGAAGACGTCTGGAGCGTGGCCAGCCAGGTGGGATTGAACGAGCAGAACCAGCAGGCAACGTTGCCCATGGAGCCGTACTTTGTCCTGATGCAACTGCCGGGCGAAAAACAGAATAATGAATTCGTGGAGATACTTCCGTTCACGCCGGCGAGTCGCAACAACATGATCGGCTGGATGGCGGGACGTTGTGACGAACCCGCGTACGGCTCGCTCCTGGTTTACAACTTCCCCAAGTCGCGACTGATCGATGGGCCCTTGCAAATCGAAGCGCGCATCGATCAAAACGCGCAACTATCTTCGCAGTTCACTCTCTGGAATCAGCAGGGCTCCCATGTACGCCGGGGTCATTTGCTGGTAATTCCCATTGGACGTTCTTTGCTTTACGTCGAGGCGGTTTACCTCCAGGCTGAGCGGAGTCCGATGCCGGAGTTGCGTTTGGTTGTGCTGGCTACACAGGAGCGTTTGGGCTACGGATTGAACTTCGACGAGGCAATGAACAACCTTTTCGGCGACGTAGGCAAAGCTCGGACGGAAGCCAAACCGGAGATCGGGAAACCAAATCAACCCGGCGCGCCAGCATCAGCATCGCCGGCGCCGGCGCCAACTCCATCGCAGAACGCGCAGCAGTTAATCAACCGGGCCATCCAGGAGTTCGACGAATACCAGCGTTTGACTGCCCAGGGGAAACTGGGCGAGGCCGGGCAAAAGCTCGATCAGTGCCGGCGCACTTTGGAAGAGCTAAAAAAGTTGAGCGCCACCAAAGAATAGGGCAATTTCTAGATGAAGAACGGCCAGTCCGGTAGAGTTCTAGTTCTGGAAGATGATGAAACGCGTTGCTACTGGTTTCAGCAACAGTTCGCCCAACGTGATTACGACCTGACTTGCGACATTCAGCAGGCCATCGAATGGCTCAGCACGCGTGACTACGAAGCGATACTCCTGGATCACGATCTTACTGAGCAACACTATTACTCTGACGCCCACGACGACGAAGCCACCGGCTACGCAATCGCGTCGTGGCTGGCAGCGCATCCCGAACGACAAACCGGCGCAACGATCATAGTTCATTCACTGAACTATCTTGGGGCTCAACGAATGCTGGATGTGCTCCGAGCTGCCGGACGCGAGGCGGAGCATGTGCCGTTTCCTTATCTGCAGGCGGGAATCGTGCTCGGTTGAGCAGAGCGGCCTGATGAATGTCCGGGCAGGTGCTACTTAAGATTTACTGCGCCTACAATTCAATCAGAGTCCAGCCGAACCAGCGAAGCCCGCCCGCCTTCGCGATCAGCGGCAACTTTCTCCCATGACCTGCGGCACACCCGGCAGCGATATCGATTAGGCTGGTCGGAACTCTTTTCACTTTCAAGAAAAGAGGCGATGTAGGCAGTCACGCTGGCCCCTTCAAGTTTATCGAACGAAGCGCAGGCGCAATCGCTTTGCTTCAAATCTTTGTCGGCCATGTTCACTGCAACTTGTCCAGCAGCTTATGTCCTTCGGCCACCGCTTCCTTGAACTCGGGTTCAAAACCCTTATCTGGCGTGATGGTAAATAACTCCGTGAGTTCCTTCCGCGCATCCGCGTTTCGATTTACCGCATGATAAGCCTCTGCCAGATGCAACCGCAGCAATGCGTTCGTAGGTCCGAAGCGCTTCCCTTTCTCCAGGAGGCCGACGGCCTTTGCCGAATCGCCCCCCAGAAGCCGCGGCGACTGCAGATAGAGCTGACCCAAAACCATATAAGCGCTGCCTGACTGGAATCCTTCATCGATCTTCAGCACCCTTTCCATTTGCTGGCGTATGTCCTCGATGTCCGAAAGGCCGGCCAGCGTACTAACCTGCGCGCTACCGCCATAGTTTGCCCCCAGCCAGAAGTGCCCCTCCGCTTTGTTCGGTTGGAACGATACGGCCTTCTTTCCCGCCTCGATACCTTCCTGAAATGCTTTGTAGCCCTCGTCGGCGTCAGTTGTGTGCGCGCCCAAATAGTAATCAAACTTCGCCAGTCGCCACGCCACGTCGTAGCTTCCCGAATCTTCGAGTTGAGCCTGCCGCAGCATGGTTAATCCCTGGCGAACTTTTGAGAGGTCTTCCCGCTGGACATATAAAGCGTCTGCCTCTTGAATCTTCAGGACCGCCGAGTTGAGATCTGCCGTCGTCTGCGTTTGCTCGAGGGTAGATGATCTTTTCCTGCATCCGGCGCTCATCGCGACCAGGATACACAGAGCTAATGACATCGAAAACCAATTCATTTTCATAGGGCTTTCTCAAGGTTTCCCAACAACTGAGTTGGATTGTATGGTCACACCATACACAGTGAAATGAAACTAACGAAAAAAGGCGAAATGGGTTACTATCTGGCCCGTAAGCTCCGAACAACCAAGTCGACGCGATAAAGAGCGCAATTTCCCGACGGAGGATACCGTTTGGCCGCCGCTGTATTTTACGATTTAGAGGGCACGTTGGTCAGCACCAATCTGGTTCATACGCTTGGGTTCTATGCTCGTAACCAACCGGGCCTGTTCCGTAGTTTCAAGAAAAGCGCCGCCACGATTCTTAGCCTTCCCCTGTTTGCAGTCACGGATCAGTATAGTCGAAAAGTTTTCAATGACCTCTTTTTCACACGGTACAAGGGCGAGTCGGAGGATCGGCTGCGATTCTTTGCGGATGATCTTTTTGAGAAGGTGCTAAAGCCGGCGGTATTCCCCGGCACGTTCGAGCTCATTGAAAAGGCAAAGAGTCTCGGGATGCGGCAAGTGGTGGTGACCGGCGCGCTGGATCTTTCGGTCAAACCGTTGATGGACTATCTGGGGATTGAAGATTACGCGGCGAATCGTCTCGAGTTTGTAAATGGGATTGCTACGGGACGACTCTTGCCACCGGTGCTGGCCGCCGCCACCAAGGCATCATGGATCCGTACGTTTGCCGAGCGTGAAGGCATCAGCCTGAGCGAATCGTTTGCCTATTCTGACAGCATGAGTGATTTGCCGATGCTATCAATAGTCGGTCACCCGGCAGCCGTGAATCCGGACATGCGCCTGCGCCAGACGGCGCTGCATCACGATTGGCCGATTCTCAATTTGAAGTGAGGCCGCGGATGAACGCAGATTTACGCGGATTCATTTTTTTAAATCAGCGAGCATCCGCGTTAATCCGCGGCTAATTTATGCCATTACAACTAAGACGCAAAACACACGAATCGATCGTTTACATCGACAGCGACAGCGCTCCGCGCATAATCCCTTCAGGCGAAGACTTCATCCTGGAAGACCTGCCCATAGGCACGCGCGTTCTCTATCCGAATCCGCCGATCAAGGGCCTCCCGAACCGTGAAGCAGCGATTCGTTACGCCCTGAATCATCCCCACGACAGCGATCCGTTGTTCGCGCAGCTTTATCCCGGAATGAGAGTGACCGTGGCGGTTGATGATATCAGCCTTCCCTTGCCGCCAATGGCCACGCCGGACATTCGCCAAACCGTGCTCGAGATTGTTCTCGACATGCTGACCGGACATGGCGTTGACGACATACACATCATCATTGCCAATTCCCTGCACCGCAAGATGACGCAATGGGAAATGAAGCGCATGGTCGGAGAAAAGATCTTTGACGCGTACTATCCAGACCGCTATTACAACCACGATGCCGAGTGGACCGAGGGGATGTTGAAGATTGGCGAGACGAAACACAAAGAGCCGCTCTCTTTGAATCGCCGCGCCGCCGAAAGCGATCTGCTGATCTACTGCAATATCAATCTGGTGCCGATGGATGGCGGTCACAAATCAGTGGCCGTTGGCTTGTGCGATTACGAATCCCTTCGCGCTCATCATGAGCCGCAAACCATTCGCGACTCAGACAGCTACATGGATCCCGCCCGTTCCGAGCTCAACACGAAGTGCGTCCGCCTGGGGAAGCTGGTGGATGAGCACGTGAACGTTTTTCACATCGAAACGGCAATCAACAATCGCATGTACAAAGGCGATATGGATTTCCTTTTGAAGAACGAAGACGACTTCACTGCCTTCGACCGCATGAAATTCGAAGCCATGAGCTACACCATGGGCAAGCTGCCGCGCGGCGCCCGACGCAAACTGCTTCATTCCCGCCCGTCGCAATATGAAATGACCGCCTGCCACGCGGGGAAGACCGATCCGGTGCACGCAAAGATTATCGAGAAGGGTTTTGCCCAGTACGCGATTCCGGTGCGCGGCCAGTGCGACATACTGATTACGGGCATTCCCGATATTTCTCCCTACAATGTTTACTCAATTCTAAATCCCTTGCTGGTCCAGGTGATGGGGCTTGGCTACCACTTCAATTTCTATCGCAACAAGCCATTGCTCAAAAAGGGTGGGGTGCTAATCATTCACCACCCTTGCTTCGACGAGTTCGATCATAATTTCCATCCCAGCTACATCGAATTCTTTAATCGCCTGTTGCCGGAGACCAGGGACGCTTTCGTGCTGCGCGACAAGTACGAGCGCGAGTTTGCCAACAACCCGAGCTACGTCGAAATGTACCGGCGCGGCAACGCTTATCATGGCGCGCATCCGTTTTTCATGTGGTACTGGGGCGAGAATGGGCGGCAGCACGTGGGCAAAGTAATCGCGGCCGGCGCCGAGAATGCTCATGTACCGGCAATGCTCGGCTGGGAGCGCGCCGACAATTTGACCGAGGCCATTGCCATGGCGCGCAGCTTTATGGGCAATTCCGCCGAGATCACGATGCTGCATCAGCCGATCATCGGCATCGCCGACATGGAATAGGTTTAGAAGCGGGCTACCGCCCGCTTGGTCGGGCGGTAGCCCGACTCTAAACACATTTGAAGTTATGAGCTTATCGCCAACTGAGATTTACCGGGACCGAAAGCTTTTCCTGATAGGCAGCACGGGCTTTCTAGGCAAAGTCTGCCTGAGCATGCTGCTGCACCGTTTTCCGAATATTGGCCGCGTTTACGTCACCGTGCGCGCGCGTTCCCAGGAAGAATCCGAGACCCGTTTCTGGAACAGCGTTATCACTGCCCCGCCTTTCAATCCACTGCGCGAGCGATACGGGAGTGCGCTTGACGGCTTTCTGAGGGACAAGGTCGCCATTCTCGGCGGCGACATCGGCGATGAAAATCTCGGCTACACGGACCAAGAGGCTCAGCGAGTCGCAGATGACGTCGATCTGGTAATCAACACTGCCGGCAACGTTACGTTCAATCCGACGCTCGAGAGCGGCCTGCGCACGAATGTGGTGGGCACACAGAATGTGATTGCCTTTGCCAAACGGATGAAGCGGCCGGCGCTGATCCACGTCTCAACGTGTTTTGTCGCCGGAAACCGTTCCGGCGCAGTCTTCGAAAATGATCCGGTCATCGGTTACTTTCCTCGCCGTGCCGAATTAAGAGACTTCGAGTTCTCAGTCGAACAGGAGATTGCCGATTGCGCCAAGCTCGCCGAACGCGCGCGCGAGGAAGCAAAAGACGCCATGATGGTCGCTTACTTTCGCGACCAGGCGCGCAAGCGTTTGAACGAAGAAATGCGCGACGCCGATGATCCGGACGCGCTGGGCCTGGCTGTCGCTCGCGAAAGGAAAGTCTGGATACGTAATCGCCTCACGGAACTCGGCATCAAGCGCGCAGAGTGGTGGGGCTGGCCCAATATCTACACCTACACAAAAGCGTTGGGCGAGCAACTGGTGGCCGCTGAGACAGGTATTGTTCGCAGTATCGTCCGGCCCAGCATCGTCGAGTCGGCACTGTCATACCCGTTCCCCGGTTGGAATGAAGGTTTCACTACCACCGCGCCGATTATTTTCATGGCGCTCAAAGGCCAGAACCAGCTTCCCGTAAACAAGAAGCTGGTCCTTGATATTACCCCCGTCGATCAGGTCGCGTCCGTAATGCTGGCAGTGGCCGCGCAGGCCTGCGTCGAACAGCCGCAGCTCGTCCATCAGGTGGCCACGGGAGACTCGAATCCCAACGACCTGGCGCGCATCATCGGGTTACTTGGGCTTTACCGGCGCAAGGACCTGCAGGGCAAGGAGGGTGGGTTTCGTCTCTTCAAAGAGATTTCGGCCCGCATGGAGCCACGCCCGGTCTCACCCGAGCGCTTCGAAGCGACCTCCGTTCCCATGATGAACATGGCGGCGAAAAAAGTTTCTTCGCTGCTCGACAAAGCTCGCCCCCGTTGGGGTGGCGGGCGCATCCCGGACGTAATCGACATCGTGAAAGAAAGAGTTGACCGGGTCGAAGAGCTTACGAGTGAAGCGAAGGAAGCTTTCGAAATGTTTCGGCCCTTCACCATCGAGAATGCTTATATCTTTCGTTCTGACAACGTGCGATCGCTTCTCCAGAAGATACGCAAAGACGAGCAGGCTCTGCTGCCCTGGCATCCGGAAAGTTTGGACTGGTATGACTACTGGCTGAATATCCACATGCCCGGCTTGCAGAAGTGGGTCTTTCCCAAACTCGAAGAAGACATGCGGGCGCAACCCAAGCGCGTTTACACTTATCGCGATCTGCTCGAGCTGTTCGAAACTTCGACCAAACGTCATGCGACGCGCGTCGCAATGCGCATCGAGCGCGACGGGCGGAAGGAGCAATACACCTACGCTGATTTGCGCGAGTTGGCGACGCGGGCAGCAGGATTCTTCGCAAACGAAGGCATCAAGCCGGGCGAGCGCGTGATGCTCCTCAGTCACAACGCGCCGGAATGGGGCATGACTTACTTTGGTGTGCTCAAAGCGGGCGCCACCTGCATCCCGGTTGATCCGGAAAGCTCGACCGAAGAGGTGGTGAACTTCGCGCGCGCTGGACATGCATCCGGCATCGTCCTTAGCGAAGAGATGGCCACGGAGCGTGCCGGCCTCGAGGAGAAACTCAAGCAGGCCGGGCTCTCGGCTACCAGGGTCTGGCAATTTGAAGAAGTCTTCGCCATGCCGGATCAGGAAACGGAAGATCAGCGCATCGCTTTATTGCCGGCGCGCGTCACAGCGCAGTCGGTCGCTTCATTGATATTCACTTCCGGAACGACGGGCCGGCCCAAGGGTGTGATGCTCTCGCATCGCAACTTTACCAGCATGGTCTCAATGCTTTCCTCGGTCTTCGATATGAGCACGGGCGACGGGGTCCTCTCGGTCCTGCCGCTTCATCATACTTTTGAATTCTCGACCGGCTTCCTGACACCGCTTAGCCGCGGGGCTCAAATTACCTACCTGCCAGAGCTAACCAGCGACGCGCTCGCGCGCGCTATCAAAAATGGCTACGTCACCGGCATGGTCGGCGTCCCGGCGCTCTGGGAATTGTTGCATCGCCGCATCAAGAGCAAGTTACACGAGCAGAATAGATGGGTTGGCGATACCGCGGAGCTGCTGATGAAGGCCAACGCCTGGTTGCGCGACCGCACGCCGCTGAATCTCGGCCAGATCTTTTTCTATCCTATTCACGAAGGACTCGGTGGGCGAATACGTTATTTCATTAGCGGCGGCTCGGCTTTGAATGAGAAGGTGCAGCGCGACTTTCAGGGACTCGGTTTTACGATCCTTGAAGGCTATGGTCTGACTGAAGCTGCGCCGGTGCTGACCGTGACGCGGCCCCAGAACCGCATGCTGACCGGCAGCGTGGGAAAACCGTTGCCGGGAGTCGAAGTAAAAATCAAAGATGCAGACTCGAGCGGGGTCGGTGAAGTAATCGCGCGCGGGCCAAACGTGATGCTGGGTTACTATGATAATGAAGCAGCCACGCGCACCGCGCTGGTCAATCGCTGGCTCTACACCGGCGACCTGGGACGGCTCGACGACGAAGGCAACCTTTACCTCGTGGGGCGCTCGAAGGAACTAATCGTTGACACAAACGGCAAGAACGTCTATCCCGACGAGATTGAAGAAATCTATGCCGGCTCTCTCTACATCAAGGAGATCAGCGTCGTTGGTTTGCCGGACGGAATCGGCGAGAAGGTCGCCTGCCTGGTGGTGGCGGATGACGATTATGACATCGCTCTAACGCGCGTCGAGCTGCGCCGCCGCATCGAAGAGCACTTTCGTGAAGTTTCGGCCACCCTTCCCTACTACAAGCGCGTAAAGGTTCTCCACTTCTGGAACGAAGAGTTGCCGCGCACGGCAACGCGCAAGATCAAACGGCGTGAAGTAACCCAAATGCTGCAATCGCTGGAAGAGGGAGCAAAGCAGGGCGCAGTAGATTCCAAGCGCGAAGAAAGTCGCCGCGATGCTGGTTGGCTGCTGGACATCGTAGCGAATGTTTCCAACCGGCCACGCACTGAAGTATCGATGAACTCCCGCTTGAGCGACCTGGGCTTTGACAGTCTCATGTTCGTGGAACTCGCGACCGCAATTGAAAACTCCGGAGGCACGTTAACCGCGCCCGAACGGTTGAATGAAGTGCAGGATGTTCGCGAACTGGCGGCAGTGGTGACGCGCACAGCCTCAGCCGGCCGCGATACTCCCCAGTTGCGAGCCGACAGCGATCGCGACGACGAGATACATATTCCCTCCTTTGTTCGCATCGTGGGAGGGAAAGGACTCGATGTGGTGCAGCATCTCTTTTACGAAAAGTTCCTGCGCACAAAGTATGAAGGGCAGACGAACATCCCCGTCCACACAAACTTTATTGTCGCGGCCAACCACGCGTCGCACCTGGACATGGGACTGGCGAAGATGGCCCTGGGCGAAGCCGGGGAAGGACTGGTGGCGCTGGCAGCCGCGGATTATTTCTTCGATAACAAGTACAAGCGCGCCTACATGGACAACTTCACTAATCTTGTGCCAATGGAGCGCAGCGGCTCTCTGCGCCAGTCGCTGCGGCATGCGCGGTCATTCCTCGATCGCGGCTACAACGCGCTTATCTTCCCCGAAGGCACGCGCTCGATGACCGGCAAGATGGGCGAGTTCAAACCCGTCATTGGTTATCTGGCCCTGGCGGCACGCGTCGGCATCCTGCCGATTTATCTGGAGGGCACATACCAGGCGATGCCCAAGGGTTCAAACATCATCAAGGGCCGCGACGTCGGGGCGCGCATCGGACGCTTTCTTTCTGTCGAAGAGTTGGAAGAAATGACGAAGGGCATGGCGCGGGCCGAAGCGTATCGTCTGATTGCGGCATACGTTCACCACCAGGTAGCTAACCTTCGCGATCGGACAAAGGTTCCCTTCGACGCGGCGGCAATACGCAAGCGGTGGAAGGCTGACCGGCGGGCCCATATTTCCGAACGGAAAGATTCGAAGGTAGGGGAGCTAGTCGGTTAGTGACTACGTCCAAGAAACGCACCGCCCGGATGACCCCGGTCAGGACCGGCTCGAAACGACGCGCGGCAATCGAAAAGAGGCCACGTCCCACAACGCTGATCACGGGCGGCACCGGCTTTCTGGGAGCGCATCTCGTGCGCCAGCTCATCAACTCAGGTGTTAAAGATATTCGTGTGATGGCAACGAATATTCCGGACTGGCTGGCCGACTTAAGTGTAGATACGATTGCCGGCTCGATCACAAACGCGGACGACGTGGCGCGGGCGGTGGAAGGGATTGTTGAAGTTTATCATCTGGCCGGCAAAGTCTCGCGCGAACGCGAAGATGCCCGCGAAATGTACGCGGTGCACGTTGATGGGACGCGAGTGCTTTCTGATGCAGCACGTGAGGCGGGTGTGGAAACCATGGTGCTGGCTTCGACCAGCGGCACGATTGCTGTGACCGGGAAAGGGGACGTCGTTCCCGACGAATCCTATCCAGCACCGCTCGACATCGTCTCTCGCTGGCCCTATTACGCCAGCAAGTCGTATCAGGAGGTGGCTGCTCTCGAACGCTTCAATGGCAAAGGTCTGCGGCTGGTCATCATGAATCCCAGCCTTTTGCTTGGCCCGGGGGATGAACGTCTCAGCTCAACGAAGGTTGTGCTCGATTTCATGGCGCGCAAAATCGCCGCCGTGCCCTCCGGCGGGTTGAGCTTTGTGGACGTACGTGATGCGGCGACAGCCTTCATCGTGGCAATGAAGAAAGGCCGGCACGGCGAGCGCTATCTGCTGGGCGCAGTCAACTGGACCTTCCAGAGATTCTTCGATCGGCTGGCGCGTCTGACAAAAGTCGCCGGGCCACGCCTGGCGTTCCCTTCAAAGCTGGCGGTTACGGGCGCCCATGTGATTGAGTCGCTCTTTCGCCAGTGGAACATGACCCCGCCGGTGGAAGCTGGCGCGATCGAGATGGCAGAGTATTTCTGGTACCTCAATCCGGCAAAGGCAAAACGCGAACTGGGGTTTTCCGCACGCGATCCCGGCGAGACACTCAACGATACGGTTAGCTATGTGCGCGAGAACTTTCTGGGCGGCGATGCGTTTGGCAAGTGAGGTTCAGCCATCCTAACCCAGGGTGCTACCCTGGGCTGAGTTGTTGGAACGCCTTCGACGTAAACACTTCTAGCAAGAATTTCAGCTTGGTCGAGAGGAATTAGAATCCCAACCCTTCCGTGCAAAGGCGTACATGCGAAGGGTGGGATATTCAAACTCGTAGGGTTCACGCTCTCTAACTATGACTTCGTCAAACCCGGCTGCGTGTAGGTAACCGGACATTTCCCCGTCAGTCATCAAGGTCACATCGATGGACACGGGCTGGCCGTACCATTCATCGCGGTGCAGCTCTCCTTCGCCCCCGTGAAAAGAAACCAGCAATCGTCCGCCTGGCTTCAGAGCTCGGCGCATCTCTTTCAAAGCTGGCGTCATCTGCTCGCGCTTGAGATGGATGATCGCATAGAACGAAACGATGCCGCCCAACGAATCCTCCGGCAAGTCGAGGGTAAGCATATCGCCATGTACGAAGGGAATGTCGGGATTCAAGCGTCGCGCGCATCTAACCATCTCTGCTGAAAGATCGAGGCCGAGCATGTTCACGCCGCGGTCTTTCAAGTAGCGAGCAATCTGCCCCGGTCCGCAGCCGATCTCGCAAACCTCGCCCTCGCCGCGCACGCCCGTGGCAAAACCATCGAGCAGTTCTCGATCAAATGGCTTCCGCCTGAGTTCATCAAAGTACTCTTCGGCGTAAGGCTCCGCTACGCGATCGTAGCTGGTCTGCAGTTCGGCGTCCGACTTATTCATGCATCCTTCTTTAGCTCTGCCGTCCGATGTGTCAGTCTCGATGAAGTTTTCTGCATTTTCCAGCTTTCCCCAGCTTTCGTCCAGATGCCGCTCAGCATCACGCAGACCTCCCGCTTCCTGCTTCCTGCTTCCTGCTTCCTGCCGTCAGCCTCCGCCCCTTTCATCTGTCGGAAATTCATTGCGGCCAAGCCTCATCGAAAATCTCGCTCAATCGCCTTCCGTCACTGTTTCCCCGGGAAAATGGCCAGGTTGTACCAGGGCCCTCTTTCGGCATCACGCTTGCCCAGTCAGATAGCGATGCTTTCGAGACCCCTCGAAATACTGGAACAGATCACTCCTTACCCTGCCGGGCGTGTGTCACCACGCAGAAGATTTACCGTCGCTGATTCCATCGAAGGATTGCTCCACGGAATTCAGCGCCGCTGGCAACGCGAGCGGCGGCGGCGAAAGGTGGGAAGGGCTTACGATATGGCCCTGGAGGTCGCGCGAGTAATGCCGCGGCACTCGCACGTGCTCGATGTGGGCTGTGGCAACGGCTTCATCGCACATAACCTGTCAGCGATGCTGGGCACGGAGGTCACCGGCATCGATCTGGACGAAAGGGTGCAGGCGCCGATCGATTACCGGCGCTTCGATGGCACACACTTTCCGGTCGAGGACCAATCGTTCGATGGCGTGCTGTTCTGCTATGTACTGCACCACGCGAAGGACCTGGGCGCTATCCTGGGCGAAGTGCGCCGTGTGCTACGCCCCGGTGGTTTGATCGTAGTTTACGAAGACATACCTGAAATCTGGTGGGATCGTTTTGTCTGCTGGACTCATAACCTGCAATGGCAAAGCCGAACCGGTCCCTGCACGTTTCGGGATCAAGCCGAGTGGCGCGATACGTTCGACGCTGCCGGATTCGAGGTGATAGATGAGCGCCGGCTTTCGCGCATGCGTAACCTCGCGCATCCGGTTGCTCGAAGGTTCTATTTCCTTAAGTTGATGGTGCACTGAAGGTGCGAAAGATACCAACCTCCGAAGCGCTTCCAGCCCGATTCATCGGGCTTTCCCGAAGGGTTGCTAGACCAGCGCTTCTAACGGCTGGTCTAGTCACCCTACGGGCAAGCCGCGTGAACGCGGCTAGGGGCAATTGTCCCAACTGAATAAGAGCCGGTCTTCACTCTTCCACCAGGTCCGCCGAGATCTGCGCGCCGGGTCCGGCCTCGTCCGTGATTCTCAAAAGCCACTTGAGCTTCTCTTCCTGTTCCTCGATGAGATCAACGAACTGTACGCCGAAGCCGGCTCCCGGAGTGTGGTGTCGAACTTCACCTTCCAGGTAAAGCCAATCGTCATCGGGAAGTAAAATGCGGAAACCAACGACTTCGCCTTGTTGCACCTCTCCGACTGTGTCCAGATAACAACCACCAGCTGAGAGGTTGGTGACTCGGGCCTTATGCTTATCACCCCAGACCGCGTCCAGACTGACGCTTAGCCGCGGTTT
This sequence comes from Pyrinomonadaceae bacterium, assembly GCA_036506395.1. GTDB lineage: Bacteria > Acidobacteriota > Blastocatellia > Pyrinomonadales > Pyrinomonadaceae > DASXRU01. The sequence goes on from DASXRU010000002.1 coordinate 19,591, forward strand.
TGTTCTTCGATCCATGAGGAGTTAGGAGTTGCCGGCCTTCTCCGGCCTGACCGCTTCAACCAGCAGCCGAAAACTGCGTAATCTCGCCGGGCTTACGCAACATCTTATTAACTTCTCCCACGTGCTGCTCTTCCTCGGCGATCATACGGCGGGCATATTCTTCCAGCAGCACTGAACGATCGCGCACCAGATTGAGGAGCTGCTTGTAAAGCACCAACCCTGCTTTCTCGGCTTCCAGAGCTTCAATCAGAATGTCGTTAATGCCGTGCTTGTGAGTTTCCAGCAAAGCGCCAATTTTCAATGACGGGTGCTCGCCAAAGTGTGTAACCAGTTCGCCCGCTTCATTAGCGTGCCCCAGGCTGGTGGTTGCCTCGGCGCGCAGCCAGCTCACTATCGGAATACGGCTGTAACCGAACACCATCAGCGCGTAGTGAGTGTACCGCACCACACCGGCGAGTTCTGTCTCAAGTATCTCATTCAGCAGCGCAACCGCTGCCACTTTATCTAAGCTTTGTTCGGACATCATTTTCTCCGGGGAGTTCCAGTTTTTCCTTTCGAGTTTCCAAAGGAGCGCAAAGCTAGCCAGGCTGCGGCGGCAGCCTTCTTCTCATCAGCGCGCCACGGTCGACCAACCGCCTGGCCCAGTTCACTCAGACGGCCCTCTAACTCTCCTGCCGTAGAGTCTAGCTCCATGGCCGCCAACTGGTTGAAGTCATGCTCCGCAAATACGCATTTGCAAAGTTGGTTCTCTCCGGCGGCGACCTCGAGTACATGCCGAAAGAGTACGCCTTCGGCGGCATGGGCCCGAATGTGCGGGCTGCCGATTTTGTCCAGGTTGCGTTCGGGGGCGCCCACGATTCCGACTCCGCATACGCTGTAGTCTTCCGCCTGCACGTTGCGGATTAATTCCGCCAGCGCCTTCGATGCTATCTGCTCGATCGCCTTAGAAAACTTCCGAACGGCAACTTGCCCTTCCGCCCACGGCAGTTCCATCACTTCGTGATACGGCTGATAGGTCGCGGGCCGGCGCGGATTAACCAGGCTAAGCTCCAGGCGTTTCAGCACCTGGGGAGAATCCAGGGGACCTGAAAGTACGACTGCGATAGTTCGGCCCGTTTTGGCGCGAAGGCCAATGCTCGCCTGCCTGTCTGGCATTTGTCTTTTAAGTAACGAACGATGCTTGGGGAAAGATAGTCCAGGTCCTTGTCGGCTGTCCATTGGTTCTCAACCGCGCCGCATGAAAGGAAGCTCACGTTCGAGGACAACGCACGCGCAGAGCCCGGGAAATTACCTGGAATGTTGCCGGTAGCCTGCCCACCAACTCGCCATCCAGCTCTACGGCAAGCGCGTCATTCTGGTTTGCGGCGCGAGCCACCACGCGCCTTGCCAGGGTGTGATTCACCTGATCCATTCGCAGGTGCGATCCTAAATAGAGCTTTGGGGCGCTGGTGAGAATTTTAAAAGCACCGATGTCTCCGATTGTGACTATGTCGAACAAGCCGTCGTCCAACTTCGCATTCGGCGCGATCTTCATAGCTCCTCCATAGTAACGCGCGTTGGCCACACAGACTTCCGCGATCCTTAAACGTCGCTCGAAGTCATCATCAAGCTGGAGGTAAACGTCTTTGGCGGTAGCGGAAAGCGTCGCGCCAACGGTAGCCGCTGCGTAGGAGAGTTTGCCGCGAATGCGGTTCGAACCTAGCGCAGCCATCCATTTCCCGGAATCACCGCCAGACCTGGTGCGCTCAAGTACGTTAGTGCTCATGCCAAACGATGCCACGTTCAGAAAGAAGCGGGTCTCGTGCTGGTCGCGGTCATTCACGAAACTAACGCGGCCAACATCAATCTGACGCGCGCGGCCATCTCGCAATGCGCGCGAGGCTGCCGCGGGATTCGCAGGAATCTTTAGCGTGCGGCGAAAGTCGCCGCCCGTTCCACTGGGCAGAATGCCGAGCTCTGCGTCCTGACTCGATTCCAGGATGCCGTTGGCAACCTCGGAAACCGTTCCATCACCACCACAGGCAATGATTAGCCTCGTACCTTTGCCGGCTGCTTCGGCGGCGAGCCTGCGCCCATCGTCCGGTCCTTCAGTGAAAACAACCGTGAACGGCCCAAAGTGCGTGCGCAGATCGCTGGCTATCCGCGCCCAGGCGTCGTGCGTCGCGCCCCCGGCGGATGCGGGATTGACGATAACCACAGGTAAGGTCATTGCGACTTCGTGATCCAAGAGGAGTCACTTATCCAGCGCCAAAGGCGCGAAATGCAAAAGTCCGGGGCAACGCCCCAGGATAACGGTTCTCTTTAGTCTAAGCTCTGAAGGAGCGGAATACTTGCATCGGATCCACGATCTTATTTCGCGCTTACAGCGCTGGGGGATCCTATTGGTTTTCACCTGGGGCGTTGCCCCAGGATTTTGCATTTCGCGCCTTTGGCGCTCACCGAAACTATGTCAGAGTTTTTTTACCCTCGCCTGCATACATTTCGCGATCTTGTTCACCCAGCTCAGCGATCTTCTTCATTACAAATTCGGAAATCTCTTTGTACGTGCGCACGTGGTCCCTTTTTACCAGATACTCCGAGAAATCGAGCACCGGCCCAAAGTGAATGCGAATCTCTTCTTCGCGGTTCCAGTTGCGCGCCACCTGGCGGGGCAAACTATTGCACAGGCCGGCGATGAACACCGGGACCACCTGAGGGGCAGCGTCTTTGATCAGCTTGCCGACGCCGGGCTGCGGCGAGAGGAAGGAGTACGGATCGGAACTTATGTTGCGCGTGCCTTCAGGATGAAAGCCAATGATGTTTCCGGCCCCTTCGCGGCAAAGATCAGCGAGTAGCCGCATCGAGTATTTATCAAAGTCGCGCTTTTCAGGCTTGGGGTTGCTGCCGGCCGCAAAGAAGGGCGGGTACATTGACCACCAGCCCATGATCAGATTCACCAGCAAGCCAATCGGCGAGTCATAGAAGAAGCGGCCCCGCACCGGAAAGAAGAGCTGTTTGCGCCAGGTTGTGCGGCGAAAGAGCGCAGTGGACACGGTGTACATGTCGAAGAAAGACCGATGGTTCGAGACCAGCAGGATAGGACGATCGCGCGACGCCGCTTCAACATTCTCCAGCCCGTACACGCGCGTGATGTTGTATGAGGCCAAATGAATCCAGCCGGCGCCGGCAGTGCTCTGGCACCAGGTCCAGAAGCGTTTCCAGCGGCCCTGATTCATGCGCCGCGTCAGGCGGAAAGCGAAGCGTTCGAAGGGCGAGAGAACTGATATCTCTTCGATCGAGGGTTCAATTATAGACTGATTCTCGTCATGGAGACTGTGAAGGCTCATGAGCCACGAATAAGCTCCCTAAGTTTGGCTGCGCGCTTCGGAAAGGCCTCCATTATCCTAATCGTTTCCTCAGGTGTGTTCTCCAAAGTTATTGGATGCCTCGTGGTCTTTTGCCGGAGGTCGTCGTGCGCGTGCTGATCGTCACCGGACACATCTTGGATCAAGTGCTTACTCATTTTCTAATCATACTTCCTTTAGCCGGATTTCGAGAAGCTAAGACCTACTCAATGGAAAAGTACTTCGCTTCCGGGTGATGGACAATGATCGCAGAAGTAGATTGCTCGGGCTCGAGCTGGAACTCTTCGGTCAGCTCCACATCGATACGCGAAGGATCGAGCAGCTCAAACAGCTTCGCTTGATCTTCAAGACTCGGACATGCGGGATAACCGAAACTGTATCGCGAGCCTTGATACGACTGATGAAAAAGCTTCGCCAACTCGCCGGCATCCTGGCCGGCAATTCCCAGTTCAACGCGAATTCGTTTATGCCACATCTCCGCCAGCGCCTCAGCGCTCTCAACGCTCAGGCCGTGAAAGTAGAGGTAGTCAGCGTAGCTATCAGCCTGGAACAGTTCTCGCGAGTACTCGCTGGCGCGTCGCCCAACTGTGACCAGATGAAATGCTACAACGTCCATCCTGCCTGAATCTTTCGCTGCAAAGAAATCAGCCAGGCAGAGGTGCTGCCCGCCGGGTTGTCGCGGAAAAGTAAAGCGCATCCGTTCGGTCCGCTGGTCATCCTGGTAAACAATCAGATCATTTCCTTCCGACTGAGCCGGGAAGTAGCCGTACACGACGCGCGGCGCCAGCAGATTCTCTTTTTTACTCCGTTCCTTTAGCTCGTCAAAGATCGGCCGTACAGTATCGCGCACTAAAGCCTGGTACTCGTCCGCCGGTTTCCTTCCCTGCTTGAATTGCCACTGGCCTTTGAACAGCGCCGTCTCGTTAACAAAGTCGAACACTTCATCAAGCGAGATATCTTCAATCACTCGCGAACCATAAAAGGGTGGCGCCGGAATCCCGACATCTGTTCGCACTTTGGACCGCGTCGTGTGCGTCGTATCTCCTGCGATCTTCGCGGAGCCTCGCGGTTTCAGAGGCTTGCGGATTCCTAGTTTTGCTTCTTCGCCGACAAGGTCCTCTACATCATCCGATTCCGGAGCCTTCCCTGACGGTCGGGCTTCCGCCACTCCTGTCTCCGGCGCGCTGCCATTCCCGCTCGCCAGTTTGTCCATCGTATGCAGTCCGGAAAAGGCATCGCGCGCATAGAACAGTTGGCCTTTGTAGATTGGCTTCAGGTCGTCATCCACGTAACGGCGGTTTAGCGCTGCCCCTCCCAGCACTACCGGAACAACAATGCCGCGCTCGTTCATCAGCTCGAGGTTTTCCTTCATGACCAGCGTGGACTTAACCAGCAAGCCACTCATGCCAATCGCATCTGCCCCATGTTCTTCGTAGGCGTTAAGGATATTTTCAATCGATTGCTTGATGCCAAGATTGATGACCTTGTAACCATTGTTCGTAAGGATGATGTCAACCAGGTTTTTGCCGATGTCATGCACGTCGCCTTTGACGGTAGCCAGCACCATTGTGCCCTTCGCTGTTGCCCCGCCTTTCTTCTCCAGGAACGGCTCGAGGAAACGCACCGCGGCCTTCATCGCCTCGGCTGATTGCAGCACGAACGGCAATTGCATCTGGCCGCTACCGAAAAGATCACCGACAACCTTCATGCCTTCGAGCAGAATGTTGTTGATGATGTCCAGCGCGGGATACTTTTCCAGCGCCGCCTTCAACTCATCTTCGAGACCAATCTTTTCGCCGTCGATAATATGGCTCTTCAGCCGTTCTTCAACGGTTGCCCCTTTTGACTTTTTCTTGCTGCCGGCGGCTTTGACGCCTTCGAACAGCTTCGTGAACTCAACCAGCGGATCGTAGGTGCAAACCTCGCCGTCAAACTGGCGCTGGTCGTAGATTAACTCGCGAGCGACTTTCAGCTCCCTCTCCCCGATGCGGTTTAGCGGCTCGATTTTGCTCGCGTTCACAATCGCTGCGTCGAGTCCGGCTTCAACTGCGTCGTGAAGGAACACTGAATTGAGCACCACACGGGAAGCAGGATTCAAACCAAATGAAATGTTTGAGACGCCAAGAATCGTAAAGCAGCCAGGCAGCTCAGCTTTGATCCGCTTCACCCCGGCAATCGTTTCCAGCGCGTTCCGGCGATCTTCTTCAATGCCGGTGGAGATCGGCAATGCCAGCGGATCGAAGAAAATATCACTCGCCGGAATGCCGTATTTCTCGATGGCCTGTTCATAGGCGCGTTTGGCAATCCGAAGCTTTCCTTCCGCCGTGCGCGCCATGCCTTCCTCGTCAATCGTGCCTATTACCACGCTGGCGCCATAGCGCTTTGCCAGCTCGAGCACCTTCGCAAAGCGGGGCTCGCCGTCTTCATAATTTGTCGAATTCAAAATGCACTTGCCCCCGGCATGTTGCAGACCCGCTTCCATCTTCTGCCATTCGGTCGAGTCAAACATCAGCGGAATCTTGACGTTGGTTACCAGGCGCGAAGCCAACTCATGCATGTCGTTCTCGCCGTTGCGGCCCACATAGTCGACGTTCACGTCCAGCACATGCGCGCCTTCCCGCTCCTGCTCCCTGGCAAGCGAAACCAGGCCGTCCCAGTCCTCGACGCCCAGCAGATCGCGCATTTTCTTGGAGCCGCTGGCATTCACACGCTCGCCAACGATCAGGAACGACGTGTCCTGTTGATAGGGTTGCTGGATAAAAATCGAAGAAGCGGCCGGCAATCGCTGCACTTCTGTCCGCTGAGGGGTGACGTTGCTGACGGCCTCGACAACCGCACGCAGGTGCGCGGGTGTTGTGCCGCAGCAACCGCCGACAATGTTCACGCCCAGATCGCGCGCAAAATGGCCCAGGTCCGCGGCCAGCGATTCGGGCGTTTCTTTGTAATGGGCGTGGCCACCAACATTCTCCGGAATGCCGGCGTTGGGAATTACGGACACCGGGAAGACCGAGTTCTGGCAAAGGTAGCGAACGTTCTCGCTCATCTGCTTCGGTCCGGTGGCGCAGTTCATTCCCAGGACATCGATTGGGAAAGGCTCCAGGGCAGTTAGGGCGGCGCCAATCTCGGTTCCCATCAGCATCGTGCCAAAGGCTTCAATGGTCACCTGGGCCATGACAGGAACGCGGCGTTTGACCTCTTCGAAGTATTCAAAGATGGCGGCCAGGGCGGACTTGGTTTGAAGCAGATCCTGGCAAGTCTCGACCAGCAGGATATCGACGCCACCATCGATCAGCCCGCGCGCCTGTTCAGCGTAGGAGGCCTTCATGTCGAGGAACGAAATATGGCCCAGCGACGGCAGCTTGGTAGTCGGGCCCATAGAGCCGGCCACCCACCGTGGCTTGGCATTTGTAGAAAAGTCGGCCGCAACACGCTTTGCAATTTGCGCCGCTTTGAAGTTCAGCTCGTAGGCTTTATCGGCAATGTCGTATTCCGCGAGGACGATTGAAGTAGAGCCAAATGAATCCGTCTCAATCACGTCGCAGCCTGCCTCAAGAAAACCTGCATGCACTTTTTCTACGGCTTGAGGTTTGGTCACTACGAGGTATT
>DASXRU010000003.1:0-8708 GCA_036506395.1 Pyrinomonadaceae bacterium
ATTGAATTCTTCCTGCTCGGCTCATCCACTGTACAGATTTGCACCGGCGTTATGCTGCACGGCGTGAAGATGGTCGACGAATTGAAGGAAGGTCTGGAAAAATTCATGACTGACAAAGGCTTCGCCACATTACAGGATGTAGTTGGCAAAAGCCTGCCGTACTTTTCCACCCATATGGACCTGGTGCAGCGAATGAAAGAAGCGAAACGACATAAAGCCGGAGAAGCCAGCCGCGACAACGAGTGGGCACAGAAGGACATTACGGAAAAGACCGCGGAATTAACTTCTAACTAGCGTAGGTCTCAGAATTGAAGTTACAGGCTTTTTTGGTCTGCTTGGTGTGATGGTATTGCTTTAAAAGTCACGCGCTACCGGGCGTTGGGCTTTGCCCCCGGATGTGGGGGCGGTGGCTCTGCCCGGCCCACATTGGGCCTGATTGTTCCGGGCTCTGCCCGTGGTGCGGGCTTGCCCCTTGAAATTCACAGGCCGGGGGCCGCACCAAGCGCATAGCCCATGAGGTTGGGAGTACGGTTACGGCGGGGCAAAGCCGCCGCCTCGCATCCGGCGGCGAAGCCGCGTTCTCATGGGTTCATGACTTTTGAGGCAGAGCTTGGTGTGATTTCGTGGATCGAGTCTGTGCGCCCACGGGAAGACGATCCACGAAATCACACGAAAACTCACCAACCCAAGTGTGGCCCGGCGATTAAACAGGGATGGAAATTTTGTAGGCAGAATGGCTCTCCTGATATAGAATGCGCGCCGCCGGATGCCCATCGGATGACCCATTGGATGATAAGCCAGACACTGTCACCAGCAATTGCCACCGCAATCCTGCGTGATCGCAGGTTAGCCCTGGCGGTTTTTGGTTTCGGCGCGCTAAACGTCGCGCTTTTCGTGCTGCACCTTCCCACCTGGCAGTGTCCTATGCTCCACACGTTTGGAGTTCCCTGTCCCGGCTGCGGTCTGACGCGGGCCATTGCTTTACTTTTCCGTGGCGAATGGCGCGCATCTCTGACGATGCACGCTTTTGCCCCGATGTTCGTGATTGGTCTGGCGATGATTGGGCTGGGAGCATTGTTACCCAGTGGTCGCCGGCAGGTCTTCATCGGCAGGATACAAACAATCGAACAAAAAACCGGGATCACAACGCTGGTGGTGGTGGCATTGGTTCTTTACTGGCTGGTACGTCTGTTGTTTTTTCCGGCAACGTTTTTCCAGTTGATCCGAGGTTAGGAAATTAGCTCGTCTAACAACCAACTAAGCGGAGGATAACGAAAATGGGTCCTTTACAACTGCTCAATGCTCTGATGAGTATCGGCTGTTTGATCTGCTTCATTATTGTGCTGATCAAGCTCTTCCAGAACGAAGGTGCGCTCAAAGGAATCCTCGGATTGATTTGCGGACTCTACACCTTCATCTGGGGTTGGATTAACGCAACCAGGCTCAACATCAAAACGATAATGATGGTCTGGACGTTGTTGATCATAGTCTCGATCATTCTCAGCGTAATGGGCGGCGGCTTCTCTTATTCGATTGGAACGCCGGCCACACCCTAATTTGATCGACAACTGACTTTCGAAACAGGCCGTTGCTCCCTGGCAGAGCGGCGGCCCGGTTTCCCCGTCTCGTCGCGCTTCCTTCACGACCTTAATTCATCAACTTTTGAGCGTCAGGATCACGATCTCTGGCGGCACGCGAAAGCGCACCGGAAAGATACTGGTCCCGATCCCAGTGGTGACGAACAGATCGTGTCCGTCTTCCTGCACGTAACCGGCGGCGTATCTTTGGCCGTAGCCCGAAGGCAGGACCACCCGCCCAATGAGGGGAAAGTTCACCTGACCACCGTGGGTGTGCCCGGCTAAAACCAGCGGAACGCTGGACGGAATTTTCGGGAAAACGTCCGGATTATGCGTCAACACAATGATCGCCTTGTCCGCGGGAACTTTCGCTAGCGTTTCCTTGATCCTCTGCGGTCGCGTCCACAAGTCGCTCAGGCCCACCAGCCAGAACGAGCCGCCCTGCCATTGAACCTCGGCGACGTCGTTTTCCAGTACGCGAATGCCCTGGCTCTCAAAAGCGCGCCACACGCGCTGACCGTTGTACCACCAATCATGATTGCCGAGCACTGTATAAACTCCCAGAGGCGCATGGAGATATTTCAAGGCGGCCGCCGTGACCTCTGGCTCAACCCGATGACTATGCCAACTGTTTGGCGACATGTAGTCGCCCAGCAAGACGATCAGATCCGGCGATTGTTGATTTGTTAGTTCGACGATCTGTCGCAGTTTCCGATCGTTGATGAACGGGCCGCCCGTATGTATGTCCGAGATCAGCGCGATGCGCAATCCGTCCAGTTCTTTTGGCCCGTTATTAAGTGCGATAGTTTCCTGGTGAAGGATCAGGCGGTTGGGTTCGATGATAAATGCCCAGACACTAAGGCCGAGAATGAACAAAACGACGATCGCCATCGTGATTCGTATTCTCTTTTTCCAGGTTAGATCGGCCGATCGCGAAAGCTGAAACACAAAAAGGAACAGCGCGATAAGGACGGCAACGACAGCTACGAAGGCAACGGTCATGGAGATACTGGTTAGAACTGTTATAGGTCAGTTGGCATGCCAAATCTCATTCACACCTGGCTTCAAAGTAGGACAGGCATTCCTGCCTGTCATTCTTGCGTGCCGGACTATCAACTACAGACAAGAATGTCTGTCCTACAGGCCGTATTCACCCCAGCGCCGATCAACCAACTTCGCGATATCATCTCGAACAACCAATTCGTCCGGAAAGCCGGGCTTCAAACGAGCATCTATCACTATGGGTCCCTTATACGTTAGGTGATGGCGCACGACTTCCGTTTCTGCGGCGTGGATGTCCGCCGCTGGTTCAAACCGCGTCCAGGTTGCCCACAAGAAATCTGTAGTCGAGCGCGCCACGCCGGCGTTGTCATGAAGAATTATCAAAGGCCATTCGACAAAAGCTGACTCGCGCGCCAACCGCGCCGCCTGCTGCGGATCTGCGAAATAAGCGGCGCCTTCGACTACCAGACAGCCGGCGCAAAAAACCTCCGCCCGTAACACACCATTCGGCAGCTGGCCGCGAAATTCGCGCGGTAACTCGCGCCGCGGCTCCCCCAATCCCAGCATGATCGCTTTGCTACCCTGATTCACTTTGCCGCTGGTGTAATCCAGGGTATCCATTGAGGTGTTTGCAAAGATGAAGAGATCCGTTTCCGGCGCGAAGCGCGCGAGCACGTGCTCCAGCAGTTGCGGAAAGTCACGGAGATCCAGCGGCGTATCGGTCAGTATCAGAAACTTTGTCAACGAAAGCTGGCCTTCGCCCAGAATCCGAAAGCCCGAGACCAGCGCTTCCCGCGCGTAACGCTCGCGCACAACCGCGGCGCACAGCGAATGAAATCCTGTCTCGCCAAATGTCCACAGACTTCGCACCCCTGGCATCACCAGCGGGAACAGCGGCGACAGCAGCTCCTGCAGATAATCGCCGATGAAGAAATCCTCCTGTCGAGGTTTGCCCACCACCGTGGCCGGATAGATCGCGTCCCGACGGTGGAAAACAGCGTCCACATGAAAAACCGGATAATCATGTTGTAGCGAGTAATAGCCGTAGTGATCGCCGAATGGGCCCTCAGGCTTTCGTTCGTGCGGCAGCGCTTTTCCCACCAGGGCGAACTCGGCTGCGGCTACCAGGCGATGGCCGTCAAGAGGGTTCTTTGTCATCCTCAACTTTTCGCCGGCCAGAAGCGACGTCAGCATCAACTCCGGCACATCCTCAGGCAGCGGCGCAATCGCCGCGATGATCAGTGCCGGTGGGCCGCCAAGAAATGCGGTGACAGGTAACGATTGCCCCAGCGCTTCAGCGGCGTGGTAATGAAAGCCGCCGCCCTTTTGAATCTGCCAGTGAAGACCTGTGGACTGCCCGTCGTAAACCTGCATCCGGTAGATGCCAAGATTGTGTTTGCCCGTAACCGGATGTTCCGTGTAAACCAGAGGCAGCGTAATGAATGGACCACCGTCTTCCTGCCAGGTCGTTAATACCGGCAGCTGGTCGAGATGCGCGGGCTGTTCCAGCACGTCTTTGACTGGAGCACGCCCCACATTCCGGGTACCAAGTCTTAGAATCTCGCGCGCCAGCGAGCGATGCTGCCAGAGCTCCCGGGCCTCAAGCGGCAGCAGAGACTCAGCGAGCTGGGCCAGTTCCTTAACCAACGCTGCGGGCTTTGGACCAAAGGCGCGTTCGATCCTGCCCGGCGTGCCAAAGAGATTGGTTACCACCGGGTACTTGCTTCCCTTCACTTTCGTGAAGAGTAGAGCCGGCCCTGACTGCTCGATTACACGGCGATGAACCTCCGCGACTTCGAGGTATGGATCAACTTCAGCGTCAATGGTAACGAGGTCGTTTTCGCGGCGAAGCAACTCAAGGAAGGTGCGGAGATTAGGATGCATCAGCGAAGGGCGATCGCTTAGGGACGAAAATGGCGAGAATAGATCATCGAAGGCATAGATGATGAACGATCAGACTTAATCCATGTCCAAAGGATTTCTGTAAGGTTTGCCCTTGTCCTTTTCGGCGCGCTTCATCGCTTCCTGAAATTTTTCTTCCAGCAGCCTTTCGCGATCTTTCATCGAGCTGAGCTCCTGGGAAAATATCTGTTCGCGCACCTGCTTCTGTTTGTCCAGACCCTTGACCATGTCTTCGAAAGAAGCCATCGGCTTGGATCTCTCTTCGTGGGAAATGAGCGCGCCTGTCTGGGAATCTACTGTCAGGGTCGCCTGACAGTCCGGGCAAATGATCGTAAAGCGCGTTGCTTCTGCCATAAGCCAATTCTCCTTCTCGCAACGCCCACGTGTTATGGGGCTGAAGTGTTCGCTGCGAGGGCAGGAGTATAACATCAAGCGCCGCTTCAGCTTGAAGCAGGCACGAACCGGCGAGAATGTAATTTGCAATAGTCGCGGACAGGAGACCTACGGCGGCGGAGTCGAACATTCTTCAGTCGCGTTCACGCGGCTCACCCTAAAGGGTTACTAGACCGGGCGTTTTACGCCCGGGTTTTGCCGCACCAGAATCCCAAAGCCCGTTTCAACGGGCTTATGATAAGGGCTTTAGCCGTAATGCCAAGGCTGCTGATTCAAAGCACGCTGGAAGCGCGCTGATAATCAGCCCGCGAAGCCCACCCCAGCGCTAAAACGCTGGTCTATGGACCCTTCGGGAAAGCCGTCTGAAGACGGCTGGAGCACAGAAAGCATCAACGCATTTCAAACGGCACAACCGGAGCAAGTTAAGGCGTTACCACCTTCTTGATCGCGCCGCCGACTTTCTTCGCTCCGCTTACCGTCTTCGAGCCCACCGTTTTCGCGCCCTCAGCAGTCTTGGAACCAACTGTCTTCGCACCTTCGACCGTCTTTTCACCTACGGTCTTGGCTCCTTCTCCGGTTGCCTTGGCTCCCTGGACTGTCTTGGCTCCCACCCAGCCGGCAGCGTCAGCGATCGCGTTACCAGTGGCTTCAAGTCCGTTTACCACATCGCTCTTCACGTCGCTTTCCTGTCCGCTGGCGGAATAAACCCGAGTGGTGCGTTGGCCATTGCGCGTCGTAACCACTACCTTCGAAACTCGCGAATTGTTCTTGAAGACCCGCGTTTCTGTGGTAACGCCATTGGCGTCCGTCGTGGTCGTTATTTCGGAATTGTCCGGACCCATGCGGGTAGTGGTTGTAGGCGCCGATGTGGCAGCCAAATTTGCGTTCGTGTTTGCGTTCTCAGTGTTATTGCATCCCGGCAAGAGCACGAGCAGCGCCAGCAAACATATCCCGGCCAGAAGTTTATACTTCACTTTTATTTGTCCCCCCAAAGTGGATTCTGATCTGAGTTGATTCTAACTTGATATCAAACGGGAAGCATATGCGCAACCAATGTGCCACTACTTGCCATGAAAAACCGCGCTCTGTTGCCGCCGAAGCAGTTGGCGCTACAGAAAAGCGTACGCCATTCTTATAGCCACGTTCAGTTACCGTACGCCGGGGCAAGGCATGCCGATTAACTTCGCAATTTCCTCAGCATGCGGTCGCTGAGGGCCGAAGGTCCGAAATGAAAGAGCCTGGGCCAACGCCCCAGGAAAGGTACGAACGGCAAAAGTTTTAGCGCTGAAGGCGCGGAATGGTGAAAAGACCCGATAGGCTATACAAAAGCCTGGGCCAACGGCCCAGCGCTCAGATGCGCCGCGACAGTTCACTCCGCAATAAACTGCTTCCGTGCCGAGCAAGGTAGCGGTTTGACAGTAATGTTTGCGCGGGCTACCATTCGCTACCCTGGCTTTCAATTTTTTTGCCCCTGAACTAAGTGCTCGATTCTTAAATAAGGCTGTTTGGCATTTCATTGCCTTAATCTTATTCACTACTGATCAGCGCCGGCTGCCTGGACTCACTACTTACTCCTATGGGTTTTGCCACCATCGCAATTCACGCCGGCCAGGAGCCTGACTCCGCCACTGGCGCGGTAACGGTTCCTATCTATCAGACTTCTACTTACGCGCAGGAAGGCCTGGGAAAAAACAAGGGCTTCGAGTACGCGCGCACCTCGAACCCCACGCGCCTGGCGTTGGAACGGAACCTCGCCGCCCTCGAAGGGGCGCGCTTCGGCTACGCTTTCGCCTCCGGCATGGCGGCAATTGACGCCACCCTGCGCCTGGTGAAATCCGGCGACCACGTAATAGTTTCCGACAACACCTACGGCGGCACCTTTCGTTTATTTAGCCGGATACTGGCGAACTACGGAGTTGAATTCGATTTCGTGGATACTTCCGAGGTAGCAAATGTCGAGGCTGCGATGAAGGAAAACACGCGCATGGTGTTTGTCGAGACGCCGACGAACCCGGTGATGATGGTCACAGACCTGAAAGCTGTTTCCGACGTCGCGCACAAGTTTGGCGCTCGCGTGGTTTGCGATAATACGTTCATGTCGCCATACCTGCAGCGTCCTTTGGATTTTGGAGTGGACATCGTAGTGCACTCCACCACGAAATTTCTCAATGGGCATTCGGATGGCGTAGGGGGCGCTGTGGTTCTCAACCACGAAGAGGATGCGGCCTGGATTGCATTTGTGCAGAACAGTGCCGGCGCGATCCTTTCGCCCTTTGACTCGTGGCTCGTGTTGCGAGGTACGAAGACGCTGGCCTTACGCATGGAACAGCACGATCGTTCGGGGCGCGCCGTGGCGGCCTTTCTCGAAGAGCATCCGAAGGTGCAGAAGATTTATTATCCGGGCTCGCTCACGCACAAACAGCACGAGCTAGCGAAACGCCAGCAGAAGGGTTTCGGCAGCATGGTTTCGTTTGATGTCGGATCTTTTGAGGCTGCGCGCACGGTTCTCGAATCTGTTAAGCTGTGCACGCTGGCTGAAAGCCTGGGCGGTGTCGAAACTTTGATCTGTCATCCGGCAACGATGACGCACGCCTCCGTGGCGCCGGAGGTTCGCGCGCGACTGGGAATTACTGATGGCCTGGTGCGCATCTCGGTAGGAATCGAAGACACGGACGACATTATTGCGGACCTTGATGAGGCGTTGGCAAAGCTTTCATAACCGTCTCGATCAAATGGTAAACAATCCCACAGTTTTGGCTCGTCTTAGATCACCGGATTTTAGAGTTTGGTCTTGACAGATTTAGCCCTACTCCATTTACTATTCACCAATTCATGATCGTAGAGCTTCGCGCAAAATCAGACATCGGCCGCGTCCGGCGTGGAAATGAGGACAACTTCCTCGTGCTGGATTTGTCGACCGCCACAACCTGGACCGGCTCCGGCGGCGATGAGTCGCCCGCAGAACTTCATCAGGTAGATCCGGGAAACGCGGGCCTGGTGCTGGTTGTTTCCGATGGGATGGGCGGCGCGCTGGCCGGTGACGTCGCCAGCCGGATGGCGGTTGACTCGGTGCGCGAGATTCTGGTAGGCGATGGCTCAGACAACTCGAACGGTTGCGATCCTAATCTGGATCTCGTCGATTGCCTGCGCGAGGCCACGCTCTATGCCAACATTGAAATCCATAAGAAGAGCCTGCAGGACAGCCGCTGCAGCGGCATGGGCGCGACCTTCACCGGCGCGGCAATAAAGGGCGACACTCTCGATTTGGTCCAGGTGGGTGACAGTCGCGCGTATGTCATGCGTGGCGATCAAATTCGACTGGCCACGAAGGATCAATCGTTGGTCCAGCAGCTGGTCGATGTTGGTCAAATCAGCGAGGAAGAAGCGGAGACCCACATGTTCCGCAACGTCATCCTGCAGGCGCTGGGAGCGCAGACCGATCTGACGCCGGCGACTGCCCGAATCAAGATTCGCCAGGGCGACATGCTCCTGCTTTGCAGCGACGGTCTATCGGGAAAACTTCGCGCCGACGAGATTCAGAAGATTATAGCCCGGACCGGTGACGACCTCTCCGCCGCCTGTGAATCCCTCGTTCAGGCAGCGAACGATCGCGGCGGCGAGGACAACATTACAGTTATTCTCGCCAGATTCACCGGCGAGGATTTGCAGAAAGCGACCAGCGAAAAGATTACGATTGAGTTGCCGCCGCAGGAAGAAGATAAGACGCTGGACGAGACAGAAGCTAACACCGCCTCCGAAGCACCCACCGAAATTCCCTAGTTAGCGGAAATAGCAGTTGGATGAGGTGGGACGTAGTCTCTTGATTTAGATTTT
>DASXRU010000004.1:0-14016 GCA_036506395.1 Pyrinomonadaceae bacterium
CCCGACGTGTCGGGGTACTGACCTTATCGGGCCCGGGAGTTGAGTTATTGCTGCGGGTGGAGGATTCAATATGAATGTACAGAGGTACGCAAGGATTGCCGGAGTTCTGTTTCTGATCTCGCTGGTGGCTGGCGGGTTTGGTGAAGCTTACGTTCCGTCTAAGCTAATCGCCGGCGCTGATGCCGCGGCCACGGCGGCAAACATCAAGAATTTCGACTTTCTGTACCGTCTGGGCTTTGCGAGTTTCCTGATAGAGTCGCTGTGCGATATCACGCTGGTGCTGATCTTGTACGCGTTGCTCAAGCCCGTCAACAAACAGCTATCTTTGCTGGCCGCGTTCTTTGGTCTTGTTGGCACCGCGCTTTTCGCCTTTGCCGAGCTATTCTATTTTGCGCCGCTGCTCATCATGGGAGGCGCCGACTACTTAAAGACCTTTGCGCCCGATCAACTCAATGCTCTCGTGTTGTTGTCGATGAAGTTTTACGGATATGCCGGCATGATATTCACTGCATACTACGGCATGAGCTGGATTGTTCGGGCCTACCTAATCTGGAATTCAGGTTATCTTCCGAAGTTTCTCGGCGTTCTTATGGCAATCGGGGGGATAGGGTTTGTCGTGAGAAACTTCGCGTTGATCCTCGCGCCCGCTTACGCGTCAGACGTGTTCCTTATGTTGATGTTTCCTGGTGGACTGGCACTGACCGGATGGTTGCTGGTCAAAGGGGTTGACGTTGCGAAATGGAATGCAAAGTTGAATGCCGGCCACACGGAGCAGGCAACGGATTGAATCCGCAGATTACGCAGATTACATAGATTACACAGACACAGAGATAAGAGTCAGACGCAAAAAGGACAGGACGGCTCAACTGAGATCCTGAACTGCTTTTTGAGTCTGTGTAATCTGTGAATGACCTTTTGACAATAAGTCGATAAACGGGTTCACGGCTTAGCATGCCTTCGGTCAAACAGGAAAATTATTTCATGGGAATCAACCCGCGTAGCGGCTGAAAGCATAAAGCCTGGGTTGGAGCGCAGCGCAACCCCAGGAACAAAGTCGTCAAAAACAATTGAGCCCGCGGAGCGGCCGATAGAGGTTCGATTACAAGACGTCAATTGTGATGCTTCGACTGTCGGCCGCTCCGCGGGCTCAATGTTTTCTTTTTGTTCTTGGTCCTGGGATTTCGCTGCGCTTCACCCCAGGGTTAATGCTGCTGTCCGCTTCGCGGGCTCAACCCCGGCTTGCCAAAGTCTGCTGAAACCAATGACACTAACTTGAAATGACCTGGAGAAGAGTCTTTCTCAATTGCTCCGCGATGTTGATTCTGGCTGTGCCTTCCTGGGCCCAGACGTACTGGCCGGCGAAGGAATGGCGTACGTCAACGCCGGAAGAGCAAGGCCTGGATTCTGAGAAGCTGCGTGAGGCGTTGGATTATATTCGGCAGCATTCTGTCAGCATCCATAGTCTGCTGATTGTCAGAAACGGTTATGTCGTCCTCGATGCCTATTTCTTTCCCTACAATCAAAGGGATCCTCACGACGTCGCTTCGGTGACGAAGAGCATTACTTCCACGCTGGTTGGCATCGCAATTGACGAAGGCAAGATCAAGTCGGTGCAACAACCCGCGATCTCATTCTTTCCCGAAGGATCTGTAGGCAATAACAATGATCGCAAGCAACGGATGACGGTCGAACATCTGCTCACGATGAGTTCCGGGCTTCAATGTGAACCGCGAAAGAATGAATTGACGCTTCTGGAAATGAAGGAGAGCAAAAACTGGGTCAAGTTTATGATCGACTTGCCCATGGCTGAAGAGCCGGGACAGAAATTTGTCTACTGCAGCGGCGGCATGCATTTGCTTTCGGGAATTATTTCGCAGGTTCAGGGACAAAGCGCGGACGCGTTTGCACGCCGTTCGCTCTTCAAGCCGCTGGGAATTCGCACTGCGCTCTGGCCGGCCGATCCGCAAGGGGTCAGCGATGGCTGGGGCGACCTTCATCTTCATCCTCGCGACATGGCAAAGATTGGATACCTCTGGCTTAACCGTGGCGTCTGGAACGGCAGGCGCGTCGTTTCCGCCGACTGGATAGATCGATCTACGCGACCCTCTCCGGCAAGCAGTGAATATGGTTACGGAATTTGGATTCGGTCCGATGCCGGCATCTACGAAGCCGTGGGGCGAGGCGGACAGCGTATAAGTGTCGTTCCATCAAAGAACATCGTGGTCGTAATGAGCGGGGGAGGATTTGAGCCTGGAGACGTGGGCAAGTTTCTGTTAGCAGCGGTGAAGTCGGACCAGCCATTAGCAGCAAACCCGGCGGCAGTTGCGCGCCTAAACGAAGCTGTGAAACGGGCAACATTAGCACCAGCGGCTAAGCCAGTGGCGCCGCTGCCATCGTTAGCAATGAGGATATCCGGAAAGACTTTTGAGTTTGATCAGAATCTGTTGGGCTTGAAGCAACTCAATCTTGCATTCAAGGCCGGAGGCAAGCCTGGCGCTGAAGCAACGATGAGGAGTGTCTTTAACACCAGGCGTTTCACCATTGGCCTTGATGATATTCCGCGGCTGTCGCCGCACGGTCGATTCAATCTGCCGGTCGGACTGAAAGGGTTCTGGAGAGACAACGAAACTTTTGTGCTGGACTATGATGAAATTGCCAACATCAACCACTACCAATTCGAGATGAAATTCAGCGAGAGGGACGTGCTGGTTAAGCTGAGCGAAAAGACAGGTACGGCGAAGTTGGAGTTTGCGGGGAGAGTGAAAGATAAGAACTAACAAATCGCACAGCCCGCGGAGCGGCCGAAAGCATAAAGCCTGGGGTGGAGCGAAGCGGAACCCCAGGAACCCGCCAGTGGAAAATAATCAAAGCCCGCGAAGCGGCCGGCAGACGAATCATTACCCCATGTGGAGTGCGCCGGCAGAGCGAAGCGTCGACGGCGCTTTGGATACCCCGATCTGATGAAACAACGAATCCAAAGCGGTGTCGCGCTACGCTTGCCACCGCACTCCATATGCTATCGGCCGCTCCGCGGGCTCAATGTTTTCTTTTTTGTTCTTGGTCCTGGGGTTCCGCTGCGCTTCACCCCAGGCTTTATGCTGACGTCCGCTTCGCGGACTAGCCCACCCGCTAAGCTTCGCACCCTCACCCGACCTCTCCCAAAGGGAGAGGAGAGCAGGTGGTACTGACCTCATCTCGTCGCACCATTGCTCCCTGGGGCTTACGGCCCGGGCTTTATGCCGGCCTCCGTTCTGCGGATTGATAATTTGGGAATTCCGGTAACACAAAGTTCACACTCTTAGCTGCATCATATAAACTGGAGACGCCTTATTAAGTCATATGTCATTAATGAACAAAACAGCAGCGTTCACCGGGCTGGGCGCTTTGCGCAATCTGGTCTCTGATTCGATGGCTATCGATATGGGGTCCGCGGCAACCATTATTGATGTGCGCGGGCGTGGCGTGGTGGTAGACGAGCCATCACTGGTTGCCGTCAGTACAACCACTGGTGAAGTAATCGCCATCGGGCTGGAAGCACAACAGATGTACGGCAGAGAGGCCCGCGATGTTACGGTGATTGCGCCTTTGCTGGACGGCGTAGTCGCCGACTTTGAAAGAACCAGGGTGATGTTGGCGCATTTTGTTCGTAAGGCGCGCAGCGGTATTTCCCATTTCAGCCGGCGCGCGATCATGAGTGTCCTGTCCGGCATCACCCAGGTTGAGCAGAGAGCACTATTCAACGCCGCTGAACAAGCGGGTATTGGCCGCGTTTGCATGATAGAAAATGGCCTGGCCGCGGCCCTGGGTAGCGGTGTCAAAATAGAGGACGCTCGCGCCTCGGCGGTCGTCGACCTCGGTGAGTCGACTACCAGTGTAGCCGTTGTCGCGAACGGCGCCATGGTTCATGCGCGGACCGAGCGAATCGGAAGCAGGGACATCAACGCCGCACTTATCGATCATGTGCGCCGCCACGGCGGACTCGTCATTGGCGAGCAAACGGCGGAGCGGCTTAAACTTGAACTGGCTTCAGCGACTTTGCCGGACGACCTGGCCCAACAGATCACGCTCAAGGGTCGCCATGTCTTGACCAGCAGTCCGGGGGCACTCGAAATCACAGCCGGGGAAGTCTATCCCATCGCTCACGAAGTCGTTCGCAAGATAGTCGACATCATATCTACAACCCTCGCCGAGCTTCCTGCCGAAGTAGCCGCAGACATATATGATCGCGGAATCATTTTGACGGGTGGCGGGGCCCTGCTCAGCGGGTTGGATAGTTATGTAAGGGACCAAACCCGGCTGTCGACCCGTATCGCTGATGAACCCAGATATGCAATCGTGCGCGGGCTCGAGCAGATGTTCGGTGAACCGCTTTGGCTTCGCCGCGTGATGCGGTGCGGGCCTAACCAGCTCCTTGATTTCGAGCGAGATATCTCGGCGCTTGAAACTTGAAAACTTATAATCATCGTGGAAGAACGATACCGCGGCGCAATAATAAGCCGCAGATTAACGCGGATATTCGCGGATAAGAAGCGAAAACAAACAGGTTGGAAAGAGTGCCGAACCCGCGGAGCGGGTGTCAGCATAAAGCCTGGGGTGAAGCGCAGCGGAACCCCAGGAACCCGCCCGTTGAAAAATATCCGAAGCCCGCGGAGCGGCCGACAGACGAATCATTACGCTTGCCGTTTTGTAATCGAACCGCTATCGGCCGCTCCGCGGGCTCAATTGTTTTTGACGACTTTGATCCTGGGGTTTCGCTGCGCTCCGCCCCAGGCTTTATGCTGGCGTCCGCTCCGCGGATTAATCCACCCGCTACTTAAGTTCCACCAGCTCAAGACGGATTGTTGTTTTGCCAATGTTCTCGGCCCAGTGCCTTATCGGATCACGATAGATAACGTCGCCGGCTCGAAAGTCTGTTTCAGTGACCGTACCGTCAGCATTGTGGTTGCGAACCTTTCCGCCCGCGATCACATAGATGACATAGGCGGGATGCGAGTGCATCTTTTCCTTAACGCCAGGTTCAAGAGTCGCCTCGAGAACACGTACGCGAGAGTTCTCGAGTTTCAAGGTGATGCTCTTTGAGTTTACGACCAGGGGATCTTGCGCACGTGTAACACCCGCGTCACCGCGCACAAATCCCGTTACCAGCAGAACAAATATCAAGATATAGATTCGCGTCATTTCATCTCCTACACTTTTGTAGCGCCGCGGTCGACTTCTTCCGTACGCGATTCGGAAACGGATCGAATCCACAGATTACGCAGATTACACAGATTCAACAAGACATTCCATAGATGTGAAAGCGGTTGCTGGCTCTCGGAGTTTACGGATCAACTGCTCGCCTTAACGCTTTTTGATTCTGTGTAATCTGCGTAATCTGTGGATGGTTCTTTGGTCGCGCTACGGCCAACCCCAAAGCCATCCCAGTCGAAACATTAGCTTGTGGATATTCGTACAATGCGATTGATGAAAGCAATCGTCTATCATGAATATGGCTCAGCCGATGTGCTCAAGTGTGAAGAGATCGAGAAGCCAGTTCCCAGGGACAATGAGGTCTTAATCAAAGTGCGCGCGGCTTCCGTTAATCCACTTGATTGGCGCCTCATGAAAGGCAAGCCTCGCCTGCTACGCATAATGCCGCGCTTGCTCAAAATGCCGATCGGACGACCCGGCGTTGATGTGGCCGGCGAGGTTGAAGCGGTTGGCAAGAACGTCAAGCAGTTCAAACCCGGCGACGCAGTGTTTGGCGCATGCCCTGCGGCGATTGCGGAGTATGCATGCACACGCGAATCAGGAATCGCGATCAAACCGGACAACGTCACCTTCGAGCAAGCCGCTTCCGTAAATGTCGCTGGATTGACCGCATTGCAGGGAGTGCGCGACAAGGGAAAGATTCAACCGGGCAACAAGGTCCTGGTTAATGGCGCGGCGGGAGGCGTGGGTACATTCGCCGTGCAGATCGCTAAGACGTTCGGCGCGCACGTGACCGGCGTTTGCAGCACCAGAAATATCGACATGGTGCGATCAATAGGCGCGGACGAAGTAATTGATTACACGCAACACGATTTCACAAGCAGCAACCAGCGCTACGATTTGATTCTCGACTGTGTTGGCAACCATTCGTTTTCAGAGTGCAAGCGCGTCCTGAATAGTGATGGAAGATGCGTCATGATCGGAGCGCCGCACGATCTGTCATTGATCGGTCTTCTGGCTTCGATGATCAAAACGGTTGTGTTGTCAGCCCTGGCTAGTCAGAAGGCCGTGATGTTCATTGCGAAAGCAAGTCAAGACGATCTGACCCTGTTGGGAGAACTCATCGCGACCGGCAAACTAAAGCCAGTCATCGATAGAAGCTACAGTCTGAGTGAGGCTTCCGAGGCTCTTCGGTATCTGGAAGCGGGGCACGCCCGGGGAAAAGTAATAATTGAGGTCACCCCAAACGCCCAGGCCTGATGTGTTTCCGCTCCAAGGTTCTGCTCTACAGATCGAATCCGCAGATTACGCAGATTACGCAGAACAGACGTCAGAGGTCGGAGGTCAGAAGTCAGAGGGAACGATTTTTCACATAACATTTGCCATTTCTCATTATTTCTCATTTGTCATTGCGTTCGGGAGGGGCGCGGGTCTTTCATGCTTAACTGGATAACCGAAATGGCCAATCGCGAATTGGTTAACTCGGCCACGAATGACAAATGGGAAATTATGGGAAATGAGAAATGTTATATGGAAAATCGTTCGCGTTAATCCCTGACCTCTGATCTCTGACCTCCGACCTCTGTTCTGTGTAATCTGCGTAATCTGTGGATGGCTCTTGATTTGGTCTCGGCCTTTGCCTTGGTCTTCCTCACCGGCTCGTTCTCGGCGGGATTTGTTTCATCCTCCGGCGCGCCGGCTTCCGTTAAAGATGCGGTGATTAGATCGTCGCTGGGACGGGTGCCGTCGAGAAAAACAAAGAGGTGGAAGTTGGCGCTGCGCTCGCGAATGACTTCGATGCGGCCTTCGTCCTTCATGCGCGCCAGCTCGCTCATCAGAAAATTCTGTTCGGCGCCACTCATGTAGCGATAATCAATGTCGAATGCCAGGCCGGTCGAGTGCGGCGGTGTTTCAATCAGCACGGCATTCCGGTTCACCCGGCGCAGAACGTGCTGGTACTGCGCCGGCCTCACCAGCGAGCTCACCGGCAACGGACGATCGAACTTGTCGTGATAGGCCTTCGCTACTTCTTCGAGAATCTTCAGCGCCTGCGGCCTTAGCGAGCTAAGCATATTTATCTTGAACGCCTGTCGATCATTTGAGTCGTCGAGATTGAACGAGCGTCCGTGGAAATTCCTGGCCAGTGCTTGCAGCGACTCGTAATCGTCCAAAAGTCTCCGCCTGTTTTCAGCCGAGCCATAAGATTGATCCAACAGCGTCTTGTCTTCATCGTTCGCTTTCAGCTCCTGCTGCCGGGTATTGATTTCCTTTTGCAGCTCGTTTTGTTTCGCGCGATAGCCTTTCTTCAACGTGGCCGACTGCTTCTGCAAACCTGATATCTCCTTTTGAAG
The DNA here is from genome assembly GCA_036506395.1 of Pyrinomonadaceae bacterium. GTDB lineage: Bacteria > Acidobacteriota > Blastocatellia > Pyrinomonadales > Pyrinomonadaceae > DASXRU01. The sequence continues at coordinate 7,542 of DASXRU010000004.1, forward strand.
ATTCGTGCGCGCAGATTCGAGCCGGGCGTAGGCATCGCGCAGTTCGGCGTCGTCGTAAAGTTCGATGTTGTGATCTTCCAGCCAACGGGTGAACGCGCGGTGGTCCGCTTTGGCGCCGACGCCGTAAAGGATATACGTATCCGTGACCGCCGGCACAGAAACCATTTCGCCGCGCTGAATCATTGCCGCAAGATCGACAAAGTCCCGCACGGATTGCACACTGAATTTCTTGACCTCGGCGACCTGAGTAGCCAGGAACCAATGCCGGTCCTCGTAATGGCGAAGCTGGGTGGGAATTTCAAGCGCGACATTTCCGGTCCCGCCTCGATCTTCTTTTACTTTTTCGAGGCTCCTCGTCCACAGGTCAGGATCAGAGTTGCGCAGGCTGGCAGCATCGGAAGGGTCGGCGGCCTGGTACACGCGGCCTCCGAGGGCCGTGAAGCGAAGAAGAGCCCAGCCGCCGACACCGAACGCTGCGCCCACAACGACAAACACCAAAAGATGCCGCACGTCTCGGTTCATCATCGCAAAAAGATGAGGCCTGGAGGGGCTCGCCTAATTTCGGATCGTTATGCAAATTTGAGGGGCCATTGTTTTTTACACCAATCCACGCAAACAAACAAACCTCAATTTCCGGTGCTGATGCAGTTTGCATGTGAATAAATCGCCCGACCGCAACTAAAAGCGCCAAAGGCGCGAAATGTAAAAGCCTGGGCCAACGGCCCAGGTATAGTTCGTTAAGGATTCCCAAGCGCTGAAGGCGCGAAATAGGGATATTCGTCGTTCTTATTATTTCGCGCCTTCAGCGCTCTATAGTTTTAGGAAATGTCTATCTTTCCTGGGGCGTTGCCCCCAGGCTTTTTCATTTCGGGCCTTTGGCCCTCAGCTTTGCTCAAGCGAACTCTCGCTCGGACAAATGCCAAATTGCATCAGTACATCATTTTTCCTGATCTCCTCGACCAGTTAAGTTAAGTAGCTCCGATTACGAAACTAGTTATCTCTTGCGCTCGTATTATCGGACTTAGCTGGCCGGACAGAACTCCATTCAACAACGAAAGAGGGTTTTATGAGATCTACAGCTTTTCCGCCACTTCGTTCCCGCTTCTTTGTGCTCATCGTCGTCAGTCTGTGCACTGCCCTGGCGCTGGTTATGTCTCCAACGCGGGCCTCTGCTCAGAAAAGCACCCAGCCGCCGATAATCGACCGCGAACTGTTTTTCGGCGATCCGGAGATTTCCGGCTCGCAGATCTCGCCTGACGGCAAGTTCATCGCTTTCATCAAGCCGCTCAAGGGCACGCGCAACGTCTGGGTCAAGCGTACCGAAGCGCCCTTTGATTCCGCAAAACCAATCACTGCCGACACGACGCGGCCGATCCCGGCGTACTTTTGGAGCCGCGACGGCAAGTACATCCTCTTTGTGCAGGACAAAGCCGGCGATGAAAATTATCTCGTCTACGCGGTGAATCCTGCCGATGCGCCGGCTGCCGGTTCGGAAGTTCCCCCAGGGCGCAATTTGACGGATCTAAAAGGCGTCCGGGCAGAGATTGTCAGCGTCCCGCGCAGTGAACCGGACTTGCTCTACGTGGCCATCAACGACCGCGACAAAGCCTGGCACGATCTGTACAAAGTCAGAATCTCGACAGGCGAACGCACTCTGATGCGCCAGAATAACGATCACATTACAAGTTGGGTCTTCGATCTAAAAGATCAATTGCGCATGGCAACGCGCGTCGCAGACAATGGCGACACGGAAGTTCTGCGCGTCGATGACAAAGGCTTTACAAAAGTTTATTCGTGCAATGTATTCGAAAGCTGCGGGCCGGTGCGTTATCACAAAGATGGCCAGCGCGTTTACTTTGTGACAAACAAAGGCGCCGATGCCGATTTAGTAAAGCTTGAGCTTTTCAATCCGGCCACCGGAAAAGAAGAATTAGTCGAAGCGGATCCTCTCAATCGCGTCGATCTGGGTGACGCTTCGTTTTCAGAACTAACTGACGAGTTAATCGCCACGACTTACGAGGATGAACGCATTCGAATTTATTTTAAGGACAAGTCTTTCGAAGCCGATTACCGCCTGGTGCAAAAGCAGCTTCCCGGCAAAGAGATTGATTTTGGTTCTAACACCAGGGATGAGCGCTTGTGGTTGGTCACCGCCCACAGCGATACCGAACCCGGTGAACGATACCTGTTCGATCGTCAAAGCAAGAAGCTAACTCTGCAGTACCGCAGTCGCGAGAGACTCAACCGCGATTATCTGGCGGCGATGAAGGCCATTCGTTATAAGTCGTCCGACGGAATGGAAATCCCGGCTTATCTCACGTTGCCGAAAGGCGTCGCGCCAAATAATCTTCCGGTGGTTGTGTTTCCTCACGGCGGACCATGGGCGCGCGATTCGTGGGGCTATGACAGCTTCGCCCAATTCTGGGCCAATCGTGGCTATGCGGTTTTGCAGCCGAACTTCCGCGGCTCTACCGGCTATGGCAAAAGATTTATCGACGCCGGCAACAAACAGTGGGGCGACAAGATGCAGGACGACATCACCTGGGGCGTCAAATACCTGGTGGCTCAAGGCATTGCCGATGCAAAACGCGTCGGCATCATGGGTGGCTCGTACGGAGGGTACGCGACGCTCGCGGGCGTTACGTTCACTCCCGATCTGTACGCGGCAGCAGTTGATTACGTTGGCCCGTCAAACTTGATCACGCTGCTGGAAACGATTCCACCATATTGGGAAGCCGCCCGGCAGCTTTTCTATCAACGCATGGGTGATCCCACGACACCCGACGGCAAGGCGCAATTAAGTCGCCAGTCGCCCCTGAACTCGGCGACTAAGATCAAGACGCCGCTGCTCGTCGTGCAGGGAGCAAACGATCCGCGCGTCAACAAACGCGAAGCCGACCAAATAGTAATCGCTTTGCGCGACCGTGGATTTCCCGTCGAGTACATCGTGGCTCCTGATGAAGGACACGGCTTTCAGCGACCGGTCAATAACATGGCCATGTTCTCTCAGGCCGAAAAGTTCCTTGCGAAATATCTGGGTGGTCGTTATCAGGAGGGCGCGACACCAGAAGTGGCGCAGCGCCTCAAAGAGATTTCCGTTGACGTAAAGACGGTGACAATGCCAAAGAAAGTTGAGGCGACGGCGGGCGCTCCAAAACCTGCCGTCGATCTCAGCGCCGGAAAATTCAGTTATAAAGCCACAATCGTCGCTGGACCACAGACCATCCCGCTGACCACCACCACTGAAATCAAGGAGGACGGCGGTTCATGGGTAGCCACCGAAATCGCCGATACTCCGTTTGGCAAGATCACTGACGTCGCCACCATGGAGAAGGGCACCCTGATTCTAAAACATCGGTCGGTCACTCAGGATCCGGTTGTGATCGAACTTGATTTCAAAGGCAACAGGCTTACGGGAACGATGACCTCAAGTGGTCAGGCAAAGCCAATTGACGTGGATCTGGGCGGCATTGTATTCGCTGACGGTGGCGGAGCATTCGACGTCCTGGCCAGGCTGCCTCTGGCGGCAAATTACAGCACGACCTTTCGCAACTTTGATCTTCAAAAGCAGAAAGTACAGATCAAGAACCTGAAGGTACTGGGACTGGAAAGCGTCACAGTTTCTGCCGGCACCTTTGATGCTTTTAAGATCGAGGTCGTAGACGCCAACGACGAGGCGGACAGGCAAACCATCTGGATCGCGAAGGACTCGCATAAGGTGGTGAAGATCGTTGCCACGTTGCCGAGTTTGGGAGGAGCGGTGCTGACGTCGGAACTTCAATGAGAGTCTCGCGGCGCTGTCGCCTGAGATGCGGGCTCTGCCTTTGCGTTAGGCGACTCACCAATCGCCAGCCAACAGAAAGTCCAGGTGGTCTCAAGATCCGTTGAGATGTATGGAGGCGGCGATCGGAATCGAACCGATGAATAAAGGTTTTGCAGAAATTATCAGACATAAGTTATAGAAGGTCATAGAAGGCTGTAGGTATACAATCAATCTTTTGGTTTTCTTGATGTCCTTCCTTGCTCTTCAGTGCATGCAGGTGTTTACTACAAACCTTACTACCGTCAAAATGAGGCGAAGAGTCAACTCTCAAACGCGTTAATTCCAGGGATGCAGGATGAAGAAAGATCATTTCTGATGAGCCCTGGCTTTCATGACTATTCCGCGAAACTGGCGAGGTAAAGAATATTCAAGTGGTGCGAGGGCTCCCGCACGGCCTGACCGAGAAAGCGATTGAAGCGGCACAGAGGATCAAGTTGACGCACATGGCTGCGCGCTAATGGGCGTGCCAATAAGCGATCAAAGAGAGGGGCAGGAATCTTGAAGCGAAGCCGTTTAATGAATACTCCATCGCAGTTTGTACTTAGCCGGTTGTCGCGCGAGCTATACCTGGACTTTCTTACTAAGGCAAAGGAGCGCGGATTTTCGTTTGTTCGCTTCCGCGATTTTGTTCCCGGCAGCCCACCGTTACCAAAACGTTTTATTGCGTTGCGTCACGATATAGACTTCGCGCCCCGCTACTCTCTGGAAATGGCGGAATTGGAGCATACGGCGGGAGTGGCTTCCACCTTCTTCGTATTGGTTGATGGGCAGTTCTACGATCCCCTTGATACCGGGAGCATCCGTCAAATTCGCCAAATCCGCTCGCTCGGTCACGAGATCGGATTGCATTTCGCAGTGAGTAATGCCGTTGAAAGCGATATCGGCAAAGAAGTGGCCTTTCGTTTGGATGTACTAAGCGCTATCGCCGGTGACGCCGTGCAATCTTTCTCACAGCATGATCCGGTTAACGCAGGCTTTGTTGGGGTCACCCTGCCCTCCGGACATCACCCGTGCGTAGACGTCAGCGAGGTCATCAGAAATCACAACCTTCTGTACGTTAGTGACAGCGCAATGATGTGGAGGCAGCATACGTTCGAGACTGCATTGGATGAAGACCGGAATCTTTGTTTATTAGCGCACCCACATTCCTGGCTTCATCCTCAGAACGATTATGTGGCTATGATCAGGGAACTCGAAGCTCAGGAAGTGCAGAGTTTGAGTGACCGTTACGACGCGTTTGTCGACGCCCTTTCCGGCTATTACACGCGACGCCTGACTGAAGGAGTTTGAAGATGTTGCGTGCGAGTTTACATGAACAAGAGATACGTCGCATTATCGGCGTGCAGGGAAAAGGTGAGCGTGTGGTCGATGGTGTATCGGCAATCGGCGGCGTCAAAGATCGAAGCCTTTACTTCATCAACCAGAAGCTGGCAACCGAAGTTCGCGAATCTTTCGTTGCCAGCGAAGGCTGCATCGTTGTCGCTTTACCAGGCTCATCCCTGACGGGCGGCTTGGGAGACTGTCTTGTTTTGGAAGTCGACGATCCGCGGGCTGCACTCGCCAAAGTGCTGGGTTTCATTCGTGATGAGCACCGTGTCTTGCCTTTCGTAGCTAAGCGCAGCATCGCGCCGGGCGCCACTATCTCACCCCTGGCAGTTGTCGATGGCGGGGTGGAAGTCGCTGAAGGAGTCGTGATTGAGCCATTTTGCATGGTGGGACCCGACGTGAAGATTGGTCGCGAATCAATCCTCCGGTCTGGCGTTCGCGTATATCCACGGGTGGTTATGGGGGAGCATGTAGTCGTCGGGTCGAACACCGTAATTGGACATCAAGGGTACGGCTTCGTGCGCGACGAAGTTGGCAACAAGACCCGCATCCCGCATCTTGGTGGCGTAGTGATTGGTTCAAATGTCGAAATTGGGGCAATGGTTTCCGTACCGGGTGGAACGATCTTGCCGACCGTGATCGAGGATCACGCCAAGATCGACGATCACGTTCACGTGGGCCACAATGTTCGGGTTGCCAAAGGCGCGAGCTTGACCGCCGGTGTGGTGATAGCCGGTCACGCATTCATTGATGAGGAAGCGTGGGTTGGAATCAATTCCAGCATTCGCGAGGGGCGTCGCGTAGGCTCTTACGCGTTAGTGGGGATGGACGTATCAATCCAGCAAGACCTTGCCGATAACGCGATCGCGCGTGCGCCGCGACCCGATGTCAAAACCCGTCCTAACGACGATCACACAGCGATCGGATTCACTGAGCGGTAGTGAGTAGTACTCTCCGGAAAGGGGAGTTGAGAATGACTGTGGTATTGGAAGGCGGCTGCCGGGTAACAGGAATTAGAGACGGCGAGCCAACGATCAATGGAACATTAAGCGTTTGGCCTCAGATCGGGCGGGCCAACGACGCATCGGCGATCTCTCTACGCACGATGGAGTTTGCGACGGGCCTGTCGCCCGGTTTCCGCAATCAGGAATGTGACGAGGTCATTTACGTCCTGCAAGGAACTGCCACCATCTTGATAGACGGTTGGCCTTACCCGGTTCAGCCAGAGACTGGCGTCTATATACGACCCGGCGCGATCCTGACGGTGGACAATCCTGGTCCAGAACCGTTCGTTCTCATCAGTTCGCAATGCCCGGAGCCGCTAGC
>DASXRU010000005.1:0-7671 GCA_036506395.1 Pyrinomonadaceae bacterium
CGTAGTTTGTGCAGGTTATCGCTCAAGGTGTGCGGATAATTGTTAAGATCAGTGAATTGCGCCATCTGTTCCTTAACGAAAGCTTTCTGCTTTTCAATGGAAGGAATCGCGGAGTGCTGTCCGTTTTCCCAGAAGGGAAGCAGCAGCCGTTCGACCCGCGCGGCCCCGGGTATTTCAATCTCTTCATCATCCAGGCCGGTCACGTCTGCGACGTAGTTTCCTTTCGCGTCGAGGCCGCGAAAGACCTGCAAGTAGCCGGGCAGAGTTGTCTTGTCAGACGAGTTGGAAGCTTTCAAAGTGGGACGGCCATCGATCAGGCACTGTTTGAAGATTACGCCGGCGACATTTTTTACTTCGCTCGAAAGCTTGGTGCCGACGCCAAAGCCCGCAACTTCAGGAAACTCCCTGACGATGTACTGCACTTTGTCGACGTCAAGATCGCCCGTCAGATTGGGTCGCAGGCCATGCAGCCCGTTGGCTTCGAAGAAATGCAGACACCACCTTCCCAGGTCGGCCAGATCACCTGAGTCCACTCGAAATCCCTTGAAAGCTTTACGGCGGGCTTCGGTGGAGGTTGCCGCCATCGCTGCGTGCACCGCGCCCATGTAAACGTCGATGGTATCGAGCAGCAGCGTGGTGCCGTTTGGATTGGCATCGAGCCAGCGCTCGAATGCAACTTGCTCGAAATGCTTCGGCTGGCCCGTGCGCGGCTCGATCTCCGGCTGGTACATGTACTCGAGATAGGCTTGCTGCCAGTAGTGCGCTTCGGTACCGACCGCAGGGATGTCCAACCGGTGCGCCGCTTCCATGTTCGACGTGTCATTGAAGCCGCCGATGAAAGCGTAAACAGCGATATCGACGGCGCGCTCAATGTCTCCGTTGCGGCGCAATGAAAAGTCCGATAGCCAGCGACTCCCGGCGGCCATACGAAACTGCATCGCAGTGCTCGCTGTGGTCATGGGTAGATCGAAAGCGTGCTCGAACTTGATCTCCTGCGCCTGGGTTAGGCCGAACTTGCCGCTGATGTCGGCGAACGGCTGGTTGGGAAACATGATCGTTCCCGGCCGTACAGCACGCACGGCGCCGGCAAACTGAATGTCTTCGATTGCTTTGGCGAAGCGTTGCAGGCCACCGCGGTCCTGTTCGAGAAACCTGAGCCGGGGCCGATCGATCTGGCTGTCGATCAAGAGCCTGACCAGCCGTTCGTGTCCCAGGCAGGGAGCAAAGGGCAGCTTGCGCTGGGTGACGTAAAAAGTAGCTTGCGCGTCACTAAGGCTGCGGTCGTGAAGGCGGGTGACGTCTTTGTAGGACGCGTCGCCCATCGCGGCGTGATAGCGGTCGATGTTGAGTGTGCCCATCTAGGGAAATAATATCATGGGATAAGTTCCTTGACCGCAGTATGTTGCCCAGCGAAATTGCGATAGATGCGGTCCGATGAGGTCAGTGCCACCACGCGGTAGCGGGTGGGTTCTGTCTCGACAGCCACACTAGTGCTGCGGGACCGTTCGTTCCTTTTGATCGCGTTCCAGACGGAGTATCCTCAGGCGTCCCCCACGAAACTTCTTAGTGAGTCGTCAGCCGCCATAGATGCATGCTGACGAACCTTCATACTTGAAAGGGGCCGGGTAATGAAACAGACGAGAGTTGTTCCACGCCTAGTATTGGCATTAATGGTTTGCCTGGGAGCGTTTGTCGTTCCGAGCATGGCGTCGGCAGCAGGCAACAGGTGCAAAGACCGGTGCAATGACGCTTACCGTTTGCGGAGGGACGTGTGCAGAGCAATACCGTTAAAGCACGAACGGAAAAGCTGCGAAAAAAGTGCGAAGCGGGCCAAAGACGATTGCAAGCACCGTTGCCGTTAAGTAGCGAGCGTGATTAACGAGGCGGCGACGGTGGTCCAATCACCCACCTACCGCTTTTTCTGTGCTGACGCAGATCTCCGCTCCAGCCTGTCGCATCTCTTCAATGGCGCGATCGCCATCGCCTGGATTCACGTCCACGGCGCGCATCGCATCCTCCAGGGCTTTAACTCTGTAACCTTTACGCAAAGCGTCCAGCACTGTGTTCTTGACGCAGTAGTCCGTGGCCAAACCACCGACCCAGACCTCTTCTACGCCAAGTCTGCGAAGTTGCAAATCGAGATCGGTTTCATCGAACGCGGAATAGCAGTCCGTGTCTCCCAGACCTTTTGAGACGGTCCGAATGTGCATGTCGTCGAGCAAGTCTGGATGAAACTCCGCTCCCTTTGTGTCCTGAACACAATGCACTGGCCACGTGCCGCCGTAAGCGGCGAAATGCTTCGTTTGGGCGGGATGCCAATCACGACTCTTAAAAACGGGCTCGCCTCGCTCCAGGAATTCTCTGATCAGTTTGTTCAAGGGAGCGACTACCTCATCACCATGCGCGACGGCCAGCGAGCCACCGGGACAGAAATCGTTCTGAACATCCACTACGATCAGCGCTCGTTTGTTATTGGCAGCCATCGCTGAATACCTCCACTCGTCTTTCCGCCCTTTCGGGATTGGCTACTTAGCCCCATGCTAAGATGCGCGAGACTTGAATAAGGCTGGATTTTAGTTTAGCGCCAGAGCAGGGGAGCCGCAAACGGATGGGCGCGTAGTAGCAGTGATGCAGATTGCCCTGCTGAATTGCGATAGGTGCGGTCCAATGAGGTCAGTACCACCATGCGGTAGCAGGTGGGTACGCATAGCAGATACTCATGCTGCGGTTCAATGAGATAGATGGTGGGTCGTGGCATGAGTGCCTCCTAGCGAGACCCACCTGCTACCCGCATGGTGGTACTGACCTCATCGGACCGCAGCACGAGGGTGGGTGTCGAGACAGGACACAAAGCCGCGGTGTGAATGAGATCTGAAGTAGATCGGGTAGGAAGAAAGATGGTCCCTCGAACAATCGTCGTGGGTGATATTCATGGGTGCTACGACGAATTGATCGATTTGCTCAACCTGACGAATTTCGGCGAACATGACCGCCTCGTTGCCGTGGGCGATCTGATAGTCAAAGGCGAGCAGAGCCGCGCAGTGCTGGACCTCTTCAGCACGGACGCGCGATTTTCCTCCGTCATAGGTAATCACGATCTGGCCCTGCTGCGTTACTGGCGTGGTGAATCGGACTCGCTGAACGGCGCTCAAAAAAAGACGCGTCGTGAACTTAAGTCAGACCAGGATCGATATGCGGCGTATTTGTCGTCGCTTCCTTACTCAATCGAACTGGATTCGCATCTCGTGGTCCACGCCGGAGTGCGTCCGGGAGTCCCGCTTGAATTGCAGAATCCGTATGACCTTACCGAGCTGAGGACTCTGGGACGCAAACGTACCAGCCGGAAAGGGACACCCTGGTACGAAGTATATGACGATGACCTGACGGTGTTGTTCGGTCACTGGCCCGCAAAGGAGCCGCGACGCGCGCCGCACGCCATCGGTCTGGATACCGGTTGTGTCTATGGGAACCGGCTGACCGCCTACATTATCGAGACGGGCGAATTGGTTAGTGTCGCGGCCCGGCGCATTCACCATCACCCTAAACGACCACTGAAGTAGGCGGGCGGGGCAGGAGCCCGACCGTCGGCAGGGCTCCTCGAAGTCGCTCCGAGCCCTTACTAACGCGCGGGCTTCTGCCTGGTTGAACTCGTCTCGAACTCGCTCAGGAAAGCCCTGAATTCATACACCGCCCCCGTTTCTGCCAGAGAAAAACCCGCCATAAACTTTGTAAACAGAGGTTTTTAGTTTCCGCAACACTTCAGCGGCTGTGCGGAACGAATATTGATTAGCTTCGGGAATTACCCTGGGAGGTAAGGTGGGGCTTCGTCTCCCCGGCAATCCGCTGGTTTCCGATGAAGAGCACAGGTTCGTTGCAAAAATGCAACGCGACTGTAGAACCATAACGGTGCCCTTTAGATTGCACGCTGCATCACAAAGACGACGCTAGCCCAGGAAGCAAGCAACACGATCGCATGACGATCGGAGAATCTGAACGCCGAGGACCAGTCGGTGAAGAATAATATGGCAACAGTCACAAACAAATTCGACACAGACAATCTGCGTCGCATGCCGGGACCGTCCCTCCGAACCAGGCCCGTCCGAGTTGAGGACTATCTGTTCAATCGCGAGCTCAGCCAGGTCGAGTTTTTCCGCCGCGTGCTCGAGGAAGCGATCGACGACGCCCAGCCGTTGCTCGAGCGGGTGAAGTTTCTTTCGATCTTCTCCAGCAACCTGGACGAGTTTTTCATGATTCGCGTCTCGTCTCTGAAAGAGGCGCTGGAGGAGGAAGTCGCGGACTTGTCACCGGACGGTCTAACACCTGAGGAGCAGTTGCACAAGATCCGGGAACGCCTGCTGCCGCTGGTCGCTGAGCAGGGCCGTTGTCTGCGCGAAGTTATAATCCCGCAGTTGGAGTCGAACGGGATAGTTATCGCGGCTTACGAGTCCCTAAACGCCAATGAGCAGCAGACGCTCGACGATTACTTCGCGAAGAATGTATTTCCGGTTCTGACACCGCAGGCAGTGGATCCCACCCACCCGTTTCCCTATATATCAAATCAGAGTCTCAATCTCGGATTGATTGTTGAAGAGGCGGAGGATACCGATCTGGATATCAGCTCGCCCCTGAGGTCCGAGCCCCGATTCGTTCGCATAAAGGTTCCGCCAATCGTTCCCCGGCTGGTACCAATCGACGGCGCGGAAACCAGGTTTGTGTTACTGGAAAATCTGATTAAGACGAACATAGCCGCCTTGTTCCCGGGGATGAAACCGGGTCAGGCGCACACCTTCCGCCTTACCCGGGATGCCGACATTGATATCCGGGAAGACGAGGCACATGCCGGTCTGGCTGGGCGATACAATAAACGTAGTGTTCGGAAAAGACAGGCTGGCGATACTGACTTTCGCGGCGGTGGCAGTGCTGGGAATTGCCCTGGTTGGCGCAATCAGCTCGTACACAGAAAAGTATCTCACCACCAGTGTCGGCCAGTGGGTCATGCATGACCTGAGGCGGACGCTTTACCACCACGTGCAGCGGCTGTCGCTCGCTTATCACGATCAGAAAAGGACCGGCGATCTGATCAGCAGGGTGACGAGCGACATAGACGCAATTCAAAGTTTGATCTCGACGACGCTGCTGGGTCTGGTGGTGAATGTTCTGACGCTGGTTGGCATGATCGCCGTCATGTTCTATCTGAGCTGGCGATTTACTCTGATTGCCCTGCTGGTGGCGCCGGCGCTCTTTGTCGTGGTCTATAGTTTTACGCGCCGCATCAAACAGGCTACGCGCGCCGTGCGCCGCAAGGAGGGCGAGGTCGTTTCTGTTCTCGAAGAAGTCTTGTCCGCAATTCGAGTAGTCAAAGCATTTGCCCGGGAAGACTATGAGCAGCAGCGTTTTGAGCAGCAGAGTCTGGAAAGCGTCGAGATGGCGTTGCGCGCGCGCGGTATCAAGGCAAAGCTGGCGCCGCTGGTTGAAGTCATCGTCGCGGCCGGCACCTGTCTGGTGCTCTGGTATGGGGCGCGGCTGGTTCTGGCGGGTGAGCTTACTTCGGGCGAGCTGCTGGTGTTTCTGCTTTATCTCGGCAAAATGTATAAGCCTATGCGCGAGCTTTCGAAGATGACGGATACGTTGTCGAAAGCTGCCATAGGTTTCGAACGCGTAAGGGAAGTGTTGGAAACTGAAATGCAGGTTCGCGACCTGCCTAACGCGCGGGTTGCTCCGCGCTTCAAAGGCCGCATCGAGTTCGACCATGTCACTTTTGGCTATGACGAGAATCGTTTGGTGTTGAGGAACCTCAGCATGCAGATCGGGCCCGGTCAACTCGCAGCGCTGGTGGGACCGACGGGCGCCGGCAAGAGCACGATCATCAGTCTTATTCCTCGCTTTTACGATCCGTCGTCCGGGCAAGTGCGAATTGATTGTATCCTCGGATGCCCGTTACCTCCATCATTTGTCGAAAACCGCCCTTCCCATTCCGCATCCTCTCTGCACGAAATAGTGTTACTCCGTTGAAAATGAAAACGCGATTCAATCAGCAAATTGGGGGAGGTGTTTGCCGACAATCATGCGGCCTAACGTTTGCTAACGGCAGCCACCAGGAGGTCAGAAATGAAATCAATTTTTTCAAAGTCCAGGCTTGGCGCGTTCGTCCTGGCATTATTTGTATTGGTCGGCGTGGGGCTGGTTTCGAACGCGAGCGCCCAGGACCAGGGTTCGTGGGAGCGCGAGCGGCAACAGCGCCGAGACCGAAATGGGGATTTCGGGCGCGATCGTAATCGGGATCGGGACCGCGATCGGCACGGCGACCGGGACCGGGATCGGGACCGCGATAGGGACCGTGATTGGAACCGGAATCGTGATTGGAACCGGGATCGCGATTGGAACCGCGGTAACCGCGGCAATGGTCAGTATGGCCGCAACGGGGGTTATGGCGGTTACAACATTTACCAGGCGGCGCGGAATCAGGGTTACCAGGCGGGATTGAACACCGGCGCCAGCGACGCGCAGCGCGGACAGAGCTATGATCCGCAACGGTCCCATTACTATAGAAACGCGACCTACGGCTATGACTCTTCGTACGGCAACAGAGGGCAGTACAAGCAGGCGTATCGTGACGGGTTCTTGCGTGGTTATCAGGAAGGTTACCAGCGCTATGGCGGCTACAACCGCGGGCGCAACAGGAATAACGGTATTCGTTTCCCCTGGTAAGCGCCTCACCAACCAGCTAGCTCAATTGGAAAAGCCGCGACTGTTAAAGGTCGCGGCATTACTTTTTTGCTTGCTATCTTTTGGTGGCGATTCTGGACTTACTGCAGCTGGCGAATGGTGAACACGTTCCCGCCACCATTACCGAAATTGCGGTAGTTGAAATTGTTATCGGCAGGCTGGGGCGGCTGCGGGCGCAGCAGCCCTTGGGCGATTGCCAGACGCGCCTGGATTCGCGGCTCAGCAAGTTCAAATCTGCTGACCAGCGTTTGGGCCCGCTCGAAATCGCTCTTCGCCAGCACTGCGAGTTCCTGTGCGTACCGGTTAACCATGCTACCCAGGCCGCTGCCACCCTGCAGGGGCAACTCGCCGTCCTTAAAGACATTCACTTCGAATCCGCTAAGCACGGCAGCGGCGGAAAGCAATTCGTTTAGCTGCATGATTCCGGGCTCGAGGATTTGAAAGCTGCGGGCCGGATCCAAGGTTGCGAACGCATGAGCAACCCGGATTTGTGCATCCATCTGCTGATAGTTGGTGGCCGGACGATTAGCCAATCGCTGAGCTTCATCCAGTAGTTGCCGCGCCAGCTTCACATTCTTCTTTTCTGCTGCGGCTGACAATTGCAGCAGTAAATCGATGCGCTGGCTGTCAGAACTCAGCCCGGCGAGTGTTTGCCTAACATCCTCGATCCGGCTGGCCTCAACCTTGTCGGCCATCTGGCGGAAATCAATCATCTGAAGCACCGCGGCCTGTGCGGTTGAGTCAAGATGATCGGTGGCAATCTGACGCGCTCGATCCGCGTTGCCTTCCTCAAGCGCTTTGAATGCAGCTTGCTGGTAGATTCTTGGTTGCAGTTGGGCCGGAGCGCTAGGCGCGGCGGCCATCAGACTGTCCGCATTGCCCTGCTGCAGTGCGTTCATGGCCTGGCCAACTGCGTTCCGTTGATTATTATTGCCCATGCCCACT
>DASXRU010000006.1:0-26979 GCA_036506395.1 Pyrinomonadaceae bacterium
TCTTCGCTGCTCTGGAGCACGCGCGCGGCGTGTTCGCTGAAAACCTTTCGCGGATCATCGCCGTTCACATGGTCGGCGATGAAAGACGTGCCCCATTCAAAGGGCCGCACGATGCGGTTGTCGTCGCGCCGCGAGTACCAAACCTCGCGCCGGTGCATATAACGTGAAAGCACAGTTAGCTGTTACCTCTCGACATTAAGTCCTGAATGACCGGTGATACTAAAGGCGAACGAATTCTACATGAGTTGCACGAGTTAAATAAATTGCAAAAGGGCCGCCCATTCGAGCGGCCCCTTTTTTTTGGTTATGACGAACTCGCCAGCCCGTTTACGGGAGACTATTGGATCCTCACCGTGTAAACGTTATATCTACCACCGCTCGAAGTTTCCGGATTGCTTAGGCGATGGTCGGAAAAGAACGGCCATACCGCCAAGCTGAAGGGAGTAGATGACGAATAGTCGCCAGGGCCGTTCGGATTGCCGTCAAAATTAGACTGCGCCGAATTTACGCGAATGTTTGCAGACCAGGTCGCTCCATTGTCGGTGCTTTGAGTCGCATAGACGTAGGCGAGACAATCAGCCGGATCGTCGCGGCGGTCATAGAAGCTGACCGTAATCTTGTCCCCACCAGTGCCGTTCGGTTCTACCGATAGCGTTGGATGGAACTGATCCTGTGAGCCAGTGTCGTCGTTAAGGGTTACGGGTGTTGACCACGTCGAGCCGCCGTTAGTGGATTTGGTTAAGAGAATATCAAATCCACGGCCCTGTACCGAGTCCGCATAAACGAGATAGAGTGTTCCGCTCGGCCCCACTTTCAAAGCGTGGGCAGGACCTTGCGAACGACCGCCTACGCAACCGATGTCAGTGCCAAAACCCGCGTGAGTTGTCGCTGCCGCAACATCGGTTCCCCATGAAACTCCGCCGTTTGTGCTCTTGTCGACGAAGATTTTGTTCTGGGCATAATTATGCCATGAGTCGTAAACCACACCCGTGGTTTGATCGACCGCCGGATAGGCGCCGATGACGCGCTCGAACTTGCTGGTGCCGTCGTCGACCTTAATCGGCGCGCTCCATGACGTGCCGCCATTTGAAGAATAAGAGATATAAAGCAACTGGTTGTTGCCGGAATTCCGATCCCACGAGACGTAAATGCGATTGGCGAAAGCCGTGCTACTACGGTCAACCGCCAGATAGTATTTGTCGTCGAAAAACCGGTTGCGGTTAAAGGTCACTGCGACTGGCGTTCCCCACGTCGTACCGTTGGTGGACTTACTAACGGCAATAGAATTTGGGTAGTTACTGCTCAAAGGCGCACCGCCAAATGAGAAGTAGAAATTACCGTTCTTGTCAAAGTCCACTGCCGGGTCGAAAGTGATACCGAAGGTGTTGCCGCTCCAGGTGCGCGAGATTGCGGTTCCGGTAAAAGTCAGGCCGCCATCACTCGATGCGTAGGCCTTGACGGCGCAATCGCCAAATGTTCCAGTAGGCGCAGAAGCAATACAGTTGCCAGGATAGATATGGTTCGATGCGCCAACTAAAATGGTGGCAGTTCCAGTCGCCCCTGTTTCACCTTCATACGAGTCTGAAGCGTCTGATACATCCTGATCCAGGCCGGAGCTTATGAGCAGCGTTCCGCCGCCGGCGGGGCTATAGGCTGCGCTTCCAAGGTTTGGCGCTAAGGGACCAGGGACGGCTGATTCGCCAGGACCCTCGACGAAAACTGCGTGTCCGTTGTCTAAGGCTCGATCGGAAACGTGCAGGAGGATCGGCCGAGTGAGAAATTGCGGAGGCCCTGGATCCGGATTCTGGCTATGCACCAACGCCGGAAGGGCGGTGGAAATGCCCAACGTAACTAAGACGAGTAAACCGAAGACCTTTTTCATAGTTCCTCCAAAGTCGTTAAGACGTTATTGAGTGAGGACTCGCCACCCTTGCGGGGAGCATCCAGTAAAGGACAAGACCGATGACGTTCCCACGTTGCGATAAAGTTCCAAGAAACTACTCACTGAGAGTGGGGCGGATTATAACTGGCCTTGCTTTCCGAAGCAAGTTGGAATTGATTGTTTTTCAACTTGCGAAATCAGCGCCGATTCTTCAACAGCCGGCGGATCATCTGAGGCATTAATAAAGCGGTTTGCAGCACTTTGCCGGTCGCGAAACGCCTGGCCAGGCCGCGAAAGAGTTTGCCGGCCCCGGGCGTGTAGTTAAACCACCAGAGGTCGGGAACGAAAGTTACGCGGTTGACGTGAAGGTGCTGCGCCGCCACCAGCTCCAGCAATCCCATCCGCCCGTGTGTTCTGCCCAGACCACTCTGCTTCATGCCGCCCCAGGGCGCCTGCGCAATGCCGTGCGTGTACATGACTTCGTTGACCATCACGGTGCCGGCATCGATCTGCCCGGCAAGCCTTTTGCCACGGCTGATGTCTTTGGTCCAGACGCTGGCCGTCAAAGCATAGACGCTATCATTTGCCAGCCGCACGGCTTCTTCTTCCGTCTTAAAAGTCATCACCGGCAGCACCGGACCGAACGTTTCTTCGCGCATCACTTCCATCGTGTGATCGACGTGCGTCAGTACAGTCGGTTCATAAAACGACCCCGAAAAATCCCTGGCTCGGCGGCCGCCGCTTAGCACTTTTGCGCCCTGGGCTATCGCTTCATCGACGTGCTCAGCAACAATAGTGAGCTGCCGTTCGCTGGACATCGATCCCACGTCTGTGTCGCTCTTCGTTCCGACGTCCTGCTTTAGCTTTCGGGTCTCGGCCATGACGCTTTCAATAAACTGCGGGGCAATCTGCTCCTGCACGTAACATCTTTCCACCGAGGCGCAGGCCTGGCCGGCATTAGCAAACGCTCCCCATACAGCGGCGCGCGCGGCAGTCTTAATGTCGGCATCTTCGAGCACGATCATCGGGTCCTTGCCGCCAAGTTCAAGCACCACCGGGGTGAGAGTTTTCGCGGCCGCTTCCGCAACTCTTTTGCCGGTCGCCACACTTCCCGTGAACATGAGTTTGTCGGCGCCCGCCGTAACCAACGCCGCGCCGGTCGAGCCGTCTCCCGTCATGATTTGCAGTAGTCCGGGGGCGAGTCCAGCGCGATCGAAGACGTCCTTGATCTCTAGACCCGTTAGCGGGGTTAATTCGCTGGGCTTCAGCACCACGGCGTTGCCGGCCATCAGGGCCATTACCACCTCGTCCAGCGGCGTAGCCCAGGGGAAATTCCAGGGCGAGATGATTCCGACCACACCGAGAGGCTTGTAAACAATCCGCGATGAGCGCCCCATCAAACCATACTGGCCGATGTCGATTTTTTGCGGGCGCAGGAGCTTTTTCGTTTGCCGCGCAAAGTACTGCATTAGATCCAGCGTGGGCACGATCTCCATCGCAATGGCTTCGGAAACAGGCTTGCCGGTTTCTCTTGAGATCAACGTGGCGATCGCTTCCATTTCCTCCAGCACGATGGTTCGGGCGCGCATCACCACTCGGCCACGCTCGCGAAAAGTTATTTTGCCCCAGTCGCGCTGCGCCTCCCGCGCGCGAGCCACGGCGGATGTCACTGCTGCACTTGAGGTCAACGGCGCGCGCCCGACTTCTTCGCCGGTAGCGGGATCGTAGGAAATGATCTCAGCGGCCTCGGATTTGAAGGGGATAGTTTGGGCCATCAGGACTGATTATCGCCTAAAAGTACCGGCAGCGGAAGATGACGGCTCGCATCAGTAGTGATGCTGATTGAGGCGCTTGCCCTAGTACAACGTGCGGTCCCGATGAGGTCAGTACCACCACGCGGTAGCGGGTGGGTCGTGACATTGCCGATTGCCAAATGCCGAATGCCGATTGCCTGTGTCGTCAAAAGCCAATTGGCAATCGGAAATCGACAATGGGCAATGAAGAGACCCACCTGCTACCGCATGGTGGTACTGACTCATGGGACCACGTGATGAGTGTCTGCTATGGCAACCACCGCGTGGTGGTACTGACCTGGTGGGACCGCACCTATCGCAAAATTCAGCCGGGCAAATCACATCGGCACCCCCGCCGCTGCGCATTTCCGGGCTGCCTGATCCCTCAGGTACAATAACCCCCCAATTCTTGACTGATGTAATCGAGGAGAAGCTCCAATGACAAGACCGCAGCTTGCTGAATTCATGCGACGCATGGACCAGAATTCCATCGCTATCATTCCCGCCGCGCGCGAAGCGACCCGCTCGAATGACACGAACTATCGCTATCGCCAGAGCTCCGACTTCTTCTATTTGACCGGCTTTGAGGAGCCCGAGGCCATCGCCGTGATCGCTCCAGGGAACGAACAGAAATACACCTTGTTTGTGCGGCCGCGCGATCCGGAACGCGAGATTTGGGACGGCCGTCGCGCGGGCGTCGATGGCGCGAAGCAGGAGTATGGCGCCGATGAGGCGTTTCCCATTGCTGAGTTTGAAGAGAAGCTTCCCGATATTCTCAACGGTCCTGAAAAACTCTATTACCGGCTTGGCGATGGGAACCCCGGTCTTGATGAAACGATCATTCGTCAGCTCGCCAGTGTTCGAACTTTGAATCGCAAACCCATCAGCGTGCCGCAGACTATCATCGACTCAGCCTCGATTATTCACGAGCTGCGCGTCGTCAAGAGTGAAGAGGAGATCGCAATCATGCAGCGCGCCGCCGACATCGCCGCCGAAGCGCACGTCGCAGCCATGAAAGCTGCCCGGCCCGGAATGAAGGAGTATGAAATCGAAGCTCTGGTCGAACAAATCTTTCGTAAAGCGGGGGCGGCCGGGCCTTCGTACACTTCAATCGTCGGCGCCGGCGCAAACGCTACCGTGCTCCACTACATTACCAATGACGGAACTTTGAATGACGGCGAGCTTCTCCTGCTGGATGCCGGGGCGGAATACAAGGGTTATGCTTCCGACATCACGCGCACCTTCCCCATCAACGGCCGCTTCACCGATGCACAACGCGACATCTACGACCTGGTGCTGGACACGCAAATGTCCTGCGTCGAGATGGTACGGCCCGGCGTGCGCCATGAAGATATAAAGAACCATTCGATCGAGATGTTGACCGAAGGCATGGTGCGTTTGGGCTTATTGCAGGGCAAGCCGGAAGAGTTGATCAAGGAAGAAAAGTACAAGCAATTCTACATGCACGGGCTGGGCCATTTTCTGGGCATCGATGTACACGATGTGGGCCGTTATTATGCCGGCGGCGAGTCTCGCCCGCTGGAGCCGGGCATGGTGATGACGGTCGAGCCGGGAATTTATGTCTCGCCCAACACGAAAGACATTCCCGAAAAGTATCTCGGCATTGGCGTGCGCATCGAAGACGATGTTTTGGTAACTGAGAATGGCCCGCGCGTGCTTTCCCACAAAGTGCCGAAAGACGCAAAGGAAATCGAAGCGCTCATGGCCAGGTAGGACAGACATTCCTGTCTGTCTTCCTCCCTTCCCCAGCCTGGCAACTTTTTGGAGTGCGGTGGCAAGCGCAGCGCGACACCGCTTTGGATCAGAGTAGCGTTGACGCAACCAAAGCGCCGTCGCCGCTTCGCTCTGACGGCGCACTCCAAATTTCCGGCGATGGGCCAGAGTGGGCTTTCAGGCAAATACACTTTATAGTGGATCATAGCTTTTAGAGAGCAACTGTGTTTCATGTCTGAATCCTCACTCACGAACCTTCGACCGCTGCGCTCGGAAAGACTGGATTTCTCGATCTGCGTCCAGTTTCTCTTCATGCATCTGGCCTGTCTGCTGGTGATCTGGACGGGCGTGAGCGCAGTGGCGGTTGCAGTCTGTCTGGCCCTGTACATAGTGCGCATGTTCGCGATTACCGCCGGCTTTCATCGCCTCTTCGCGCACCGCACCTATGGAACCGGCAGAATTTTCCGCTTCCTGATGGCGTTCATGGGAACGGCTGCTTATCAGAAAGGGCCACTCTGGTGGTCCGCTCACCACCGCCGGCATCACCTCCTCGCCGACACGGAGGAGGATCTACACTCGCCGTTAACCCGGACATTGTGGCGGTCGCACGTTGGGTGGTTCCTCTCCCGCGACAGCCAGGTGACTGAATGGAAGTTGATCACGAATCTGAGTAAGTATCCCGACCTGCGGTTTTTGGATCGATATTATTCATTGCCTCCGACTATCCTGGCAGGTGCGACGTTTCTGCTTGGCGCAATACTTCAGCGATACGCTCCCGGTTTAGGCACGTCGGGATGGCAGATGCTGATTTGGGGCTTCTTCATCAGCACGGTGGTGCTCTATCACGGCACCTTCACAGTGAATTCGCTGGCGCACATTTTTGGCAAGCGCCGTTTCGCTACGGAAGACAACAGCCGCAATAACCTCTTCGTGGCATTGATCACGCTCGGGGAGGGGTGGCACAACAATCATCACTTCTACCCTTCATCGGAGCGCCAGGGCTTCTACTGGTGGGAGGTTGATGTATCTCATTACACCCTGCGGGCGCTGTCATGGTTAGGAATAGTCTGGGACTTGCGAACACCGCCGCCGAACTTGCGGGATTCGCATGCAAGCAGTTCGCGCGAACCGTTAGCTATCTTCGGGCCTCTCGAACCAAAAGAGCCGGGCTTCACACTGTAAGACCGTGCCTCACGATCATTCGTTGCAGAGTTTTGCGATCCACCCCAAGGAGTCGGGCCGCTGCCTGCTTGTTACCGCCGGTATGTGCCAACACGCGCGCAACGTAGTGGCGTTCAACCTCTGCCAAAGGAACCCAGGGCCCATTAGTTAAACTGGGCCCTTCAGGCACCGCCGGTGAAGTCTCGGGCGCCGAGTCCTCTTGATAAGTCAGCACCCTATCCGGTAAATCCTGTGGACGAATCATTGAATCGCACAACGCGGCAGCGCGCACGACGGCATTCTCCAACTCACGGATGTTACCCGGCCAGGGATATCGCTCCAGCAAATCCAAAGCCTCCTTGGAGAATGTTACGGCGGGGCTAAGCGAAAACGCCCTCTCGACAAAGCTCTTCGCCAGCGGAAAAATGTCTTCGCGACGCTCGCGCAAAGGCGGAAGCACGATTGACACGGCATTCAGTCTATAAAACAGGTCCTCACGAAAGCGCCCGGCTTTGACTTCCTGTTCCACATCGAGATTACTGGAGGCAATAACTCTAACGTTGACATGCAGTACCTGGTTCGTTCCCACCCGGCGAATTTCGCCAGCCTCCAGCGCGCGCAGTAGTTTTACCTGAAACGCGGATGTCGTTTCCGTGATCTCATCGAGAAATATCGATCCGCCGTCAGCCTCTTCCCATAATCCACGGCGATCCCTGTCGGCGCCGGTAAACGCTCCCTTCGTGTGGCCGAACAACTCCGATTCGATTAGTTCTGTGGGAATTGCGCCGCAGTTTACGGCCACGAATGGTTTTTTCGCGCGTTCGCTACGGCGATGCAATGCAGCAGCGACGAGCTCTTTGCCAGTACCCGTTTCACCGGTTAAGAGCACTGGCAAGTTTGTCATCGCCACGCGCCCAACTTGTTTCATCACTTCAATGAACGCTGCGCTGCGTCCCACAAGTTCCAGGTCTGAGTCGTATGCCCCAGGGGCGGACTCGTGTGAAACAAGTCGCCGCCGTGGGAGATGGGCCAGCCGGTCCCGCATAGCTTGAGAAATGGATTGCAACTCTTCGACGCCGAACGGCTTCAACAGATAGTCGTAGGCGCCGAAAGCGGTGGCATCCAGCGCGCCCAGAGCGCTGGCGCGGCCCGTCATCAAAACTACTCTTGTGTCCGGAAGTTCTTCCTTAAAACGACGCAACACACTAAATCCGTTTTCGCCGCCCAGGTGCACGTCGCAAAACACGACTGCCCAGTCGCGGTCGTGCAACATGTCAAAGGCGCGCTCGGCCGAGTCTGCCTCGGCCGTGTTCCAGCCCTCTTCCTGCAAGAGAGCGCACACAAAAGCGCGTACTTGAGGTTCGTCGTCTATTACCAGCGCTTGCATGAATCTATCTTAGTGTTTATGTAACCAACTCATCGCTATTTAATAAGGAGTGAGGGGGAGCGAACGCTTCCTTATGTATATCCACTTACTTATCCAGACAAATCCGCGTCGATTACTTCCCGCACTTTGAGCGCCAACGCATCAGGGCTGAATGGCTTCGGTATGAAATTGATTCCTTCTTCCAGCACACCGTGATGGACAATGGTATCTTCCGTGTAGCCCGACATGTAAAGCACGCGCATCTCAGGATGCAGCGCCACCAGCCGATTCGCTAGCTCACGCCCGCTCATCCCCGGCATAACCACGTCAGTAAGCAAGAGATGAATCGGCCCTTGGCTCTGTTCGCTGACACGCAGCGCTTCTCTTCCGTTAGTGGCCTCGAGCACCTGATAGCCGTTACCCATTAAGATCTCTATCGCCAGATTGCGGACCATCCTGGCGTCTTCAACCAATAGAATGGTTTCAGTCCCCTGGGGTATATCCTCCGCCGTCAACGCAGGCTTTAACTCTTCGGCCCTTTCACTCACGCGCGGCAAGTAGATTTTGACGGTCGTCCCTTCGCCGATTTTGCTGTACACCCAAATGCTGCCTCCCGATTGCTTCACAATTCCGTAAACAGTCGACATGCCCAGCCCGGTTCCTTTATCCACTGCCTTTGTTGTAAAGAATGGCTCGAAGACGTGCCGCTGCGTCTCTTCATCCATTCCCGTTCCGGTGTCGCTCACCGCTAATAGAACGTAATCGCCGGGCACGACGGCCACGTGATTCCGCGCGAAAGCCTCGTCCAAATGGACATTTGCGGTCTCGATAGTCAATTGGCCGCCAGAGGGCATTGCGTCCCGCGAGTTGACGACGAGGTTCATGATTACCTGTTCCATTTGGCCCGGATCGGCCTTCACGTTTCCCAGATTCGGCTCCAGAGTGGTACTCAGCTTGATGTTTTCTCCGATCATTCGCTTGAGCATCTTTTCCATTTCCGGCACTACCGAATTGAGATCGAAAACTTTGGGCTGCAACACCTGCTTGCGGCTGAATGCCAGAAGCTGGCGAGTCAGGGAAGCGGCGCGATCCGCCGCGTTACTGATCTCCTGAATCCTCGGACGGCTGGGATCGTCAGCAGCCATTGCTTTGAGTTCCATGCCGCTGTAACCAGTGATCACGGTTAGCAGATTGTTGAAGTCGTGCGCTATGCCTCCGGCGAGTTGGCCAACCGCTTCGAGTCTCTGGGACTGCAAAAGCTGCTCCTCACTTTGGCGTAGTGCATCAAGGGCTTTTGCCTTTTCTTGTTCGGACGACTTCAGAGCTTCTTCCGTGCGACCGCGCTCGACGAGCCTGGCAACTTTTGCAACCAGTCGCATCGGATCACAGGGAGTTTCGATATAGTCGTCAGCCCCCGCCAGTAAACCTTCAATAGCATCTTCCTCCTCCCGCCGAATGGCACTTACCAGCAGCACTGGTATATCACCGAGTTCCTCGCTGGCTCTGAGCCGCCGCGTTAGTTCAATGCCACTCGCACGAGGCATGCAGACATCGCTGATAATCACCATCGGTTTTAATCGCCGCGCCACCTCAAATGCCTCGATGCCATTGGTTGCTTCCCATACTGTGTACCCTGCCTGCTGCATAATCACGCTCATCAAACGCAACTGGTCGGGTACATCGTTCACTATTAGAACCTGGGGTGGGGACTTCGTCATAACGGCACCTCCGTCAATAACAGGCACGGTGAGGAAGTTGGAGGGGGGGCGGGCAATCCATCTTCCCTATTCAGCTGGCTCTAGCAAGATATCCTACCACAGAGCATAAGTGCGGCTGCTGAATAATCTAGTTGGGCACCATCTCTTCCCGGTTAGAAACCGCGTGCTCTGAAGACCATGCGTCACAGGAAGGAGATCGGGTAGTGTCTGAGGTTTCGCATCTACGCGATGAGATACGCAATTGAGTCGGCTACTTTGTTGCCATTCCTATGGCTATTCAGTCGCCGAATTACCGCTTGGATTCACGGGCAAACACAGCGAGGTAGCATTGCCAACGCTCAACACTGGTTAGGGCTCAGGATCCGGCTGCCTGGGTGGCGCCGGGCGTGGTTGTTACAGTGAAGAGATACCTGTCCAGAATCCTATCCAGCAGATCGAAGTCGAATGGCTTGAAGAGGTATTCATCACAACCCGCGGCGATTGCGACGGCCCGATGTCCTGCCGGAGGATATCCTGAGGCAATAACAATAGGAATATTGTGCGTCCTGGGATGATGCCTCAGATGTCGCGTAATGGAGATGCCGTCAAGCCTGGGTAATTGTAAATCCGTAAGGATCAAGTCAGGCCGATCGTTGATTGCGATTTCGATCGCGTCCAGTCCATCACGGGCTTCAGTCACGCGATAGCCTTTCAGTTGCAGCAACGTCCTTAACATGAAGAGCCCGTCGTCATTGTCTTCGACAATGAGTACAGTCTTGGCTGGGCGATCCTGGGGGATTTGTTGGATCATTGGCCTGGCACCTCGTGATGGTAGTTCTAAGGGGAAAGACACCTCCGGGACCTCTGGCGTTACAGAGGTTGGTCTTGAATTGTCGAAATTGTTAGAACGCAAGACCACGGCGTTTACGAAGGGTGAGGTGCCAACCTTCCGGGGCAAAACCTCACCCCTCGCCCCCTTGCTCATCGGAATATTCGCAAGCTAATGCTTGAAAATAGGTTTGTCTGTCCGCTTCCGTACAGATGACAGAAAAAATGTGTTACACTCCTTTCGCGACTTAGCCAAAGAGCTCTTTCAGAATTACATCTCTCGACATCGGGTTCCAGCAACCCTTCCCAGGAAGCTTCCTCCTTGTGCCGGCAGTTGTGTTTTCACACACGCTCGGACAGCACGGAGGTCACCAATGCTGGAATCTCATTCCCCTAATAAAAACTCAAACAATCGTTCGCTTGCCGGCGATAGCAAGGCAAACAAAATTCTCCGCGCGGTGCCGCAAGCCGAGTTCGACCGTATCGACTCTAAGCTCCATCCGGTTGCCCTCAAATATGGAAAGACGGTTTACCTTCCCGAGCAGGAGATCGAGCACGTCTATTTCGTGACAGAGGGTGTGGTATCGCTGCTTGCTTCTTTGGAGGCAGGCGCCACTGTCGAAGCCGGAGTAATCGGGTCGGAAGGGATAGTGGGATTCCCGGTGGTTCTCGGCGCCAATTCAACACCTCATCAGGCTCTGGTACAGGGCGCGGGAACAGCGATGAAAATGCCGGCAAATGAATTGAAAGTTGAGTTTAAGCGCGGCGGCATGCTGCACGACCTAATTCTGCAATATACGAACAAGCTGTTCATTCAGGTGGCGCAGACTGCTGCCTGCAACCGCGTACACAAGGTGGAAGAGAGACTGGCCCGCTGGCTGTTGTTGATGCATGATCGAACCCAGGGAGATGAATTCACTCTGACGCAGGAGTTTATCTCAAGAATGCTGGGCGTGCGCCGGGCCGGAGTTAGCGTCGCGGCAAGTGGGTTGCGAAAAGAAAGACTTATCGATTACCGGCGCGGGGTGGTTACGATTCTCAATCGTAAAGGTCTGGAGGGCGCAGCCTGTGAATGCTACCGAACGGCGAAGAAATAGTCAGGGTAATAAAAATTACTTGAGTGGCCCTTAGTATGAACGAATGCAAGCCCGGTTCAGCGACCTGTTGATAATCCCAGAAAGCTGTCGCCTTCATCTTTAATGATCCGGTAACAGTTGCATGCAGCCTTTTCCAGGCCCTTTCGATTGAGAACGGTGATAAGGCCGCGGCTGTATTGAATCAGCTTTTTCCTTTGCAGCTCGCCGGCGGCTTTGCTTACTCCCTCGCGCCGCACGCCCAGCATGTTGGACATGAACTCCTGAGTCAACTGGAACTCATCTGCTCCCACACGGTCGTGCGTCATCAACATCCATCTCGCCAGTCGCGCGTCCACGGTATGAAAGCGGTTGCAGGCAGCAGATTGAGAAATTTGCGTCATCAGGGAGTGCGAATAACGGTGCAGCAATCGGTGTAGCGAACCGAGGTGGTTGGATTCGTTTCCCAGTGCCTCCGCTTTCATGCGCACGGCTGTGCCTGAGCCTTGCACGAGAAACTGATTGCGCGAGACGTCTACCCCCATGAAGACGGAGATGCCGGCCATCCCTTCGTTACCCACCATGCCCACTTCGAGCGTTGAGCGCTCTGCCACGGCGGAAAGCAGGGAAATGATCGAGTCGTTAGGAAAATGAACGTGCGTGATGACGTCCTCCGGTTCGAAGAGGATATCGCCGAAAGACAGATTGACTAGTTCCAACTTCGGCAGCAGGCGTTGATATTCCTTCTTCGGCAGCGCTGCAAGCAACCGGTTAGCAGGGGGGCCTCGCAGGGCTGTTGTTGTTAACATCGAGGAACTCCTTGTTCCGGCAACGTCTTGCGAACGTGTTTTACCCTCGCCGTCCGGAAACGAAGTTAAGTATCAAGACAATCACAGCCAGCACCAGCAGGATATGAATCAAGTTGCCGCCGATGTGACCAAAGAATCCTACTAACCAGAGGATCACCAATATCACTAATACTGTCCAAAGCATTCTTAGTCCTCCCGGTTGACCAGCAACACTATGCTCTTCGCTGCTGCCTTTCGGTACAGATACCAGGTATTAGTAACAGGATGAGAAAAAGCTGTCTGTGCGGCAGGACACTTATAAGGAGGTCAGCAAATAGAAACAAGCATTTCATTGTTACTTTCTGGGCAGGTTTGTGTGTTTACGCACTGACGGAAACTCTTTCTTTCTGGTATACCTTTGTGCTCGGCTCAGCTATAAATGACCTGGAACTTCTTAATTAGAAACTATTGGAGGACGCGCGTATGAGAAAGTGTCTCGTTGTTCTTTTACTCCTGGTGAGTTTCGCCTTCACCGCCCCAATCGCATCGTCACAGGTACGGCACAGACGTCATCGTCATGGGCGGACGTTCTGGCAGAAACACCGCGATAAACTAACGGTAGCCGGAGGGACAGCTGCGGGCGCGGGGCTAGGCGGCATTATTGGCGGCAAGAAGGGCGCGGGTATCGGCGCTCTGGCCGGTGGAGGAGGCAGCGCACTGTACACCTACAAGATCCGTAAACGACGCCATCGTCGCCGTTACTAATCTTCCCTGATTGGATGACCTGGCTGCTCTGGTTGGTCTCCGGTTCATTACTGCTCAGTTACGCCATCATTCTCGGAGACCTTCTTTTTATCTGCGTCCAAATAATCAACGTCATCGCCGTCACCACCACCATCGTCCTGGCCAGGAGAGCGAATACGGTTTGCCCGGTCCATCGAGCTAAGGCTAGAACGCGAACGGCCGTAAAACTAAGAAGCAGGTAGATGCGGGATGTCTTGTTGGTGAGTTGCGGAAGAAAGCCGGAAGGTCAGAAGAAGGGCAAGCGTTTATAGGCTAGTGTTTGTATCTGTTCGCCCAGCCGAGCAGGCGACCGTGTTCCGCCTTAACGACGCCATAACACTCGCAAACGTGCGCTTCCAGCCCCTTCCGGTCGAGAATCTTGATACGTCCGCGCACGTAACTGATCAAACCTTGATCTTGAAGGTTATGAGCAGCGTGCGTGACCCCTTCCCGGCGCACCCCTAACATGTTGGAGATGAATTCCTGCGTCATTTGCAACTCATCTGCGTGGGTGCGGTCATGTGTCATCAACAGCCAGCGGCAGAGTCTCTGTTCCACTGAGTGCAGGCGATTGCAGACCGCTGTTTGGGAGATTTGCGTGATCAGAGCCTGGGTATAACGCAGCAGCAAGTGTTGAAACTCGCCGCCTCGTTTGAACTCATCCAGCATGGGTCTGGACTTCATCCTGAACGCCTCACCGGAGCCTTGCACCATTGCCCGGTTGGGTGTGGTTTCGCCGCCCATGAATAGCGCGATGCCGACCACGCCTTCGTTTCCTACCAAACCCATCTCCGCGGTTGACCCGTTCAACATAGTGTAGAGCAGAGAAATGTGCGAACTCGTCGGGAAATAAACATAGTCCATGTGCGCGCTGGACTCGTAAATCACATCGCCGAGTGCAAAGGACACTGACTCAAGATCGGGCTTTAGACGCCCATACTCTTCAGAAGGAAGAGCGTCGAGCAACCAGTTACCCAGCGGTTCAGTAGGCGTTGGTGATACAGACATCGAAACCTCCTTTCTCTCGGGGCTTCTAAAGAGTAACTGCGAGGCGGACTATGAAGGTCCAGGGCGATAGCCAGGCGGTTCGTACGGGAAGGATTATACACCTTATGTGCGGTAAGACACAGACCAGTCTGTGTTCGTAGGGGCGCACGAGATATCTGTGTTAGGGTACGCACAAAAGGTCTCGACTTGCGCATACTATATTCGGTAACGGGAGCATAAGAAAATGTTTGGAATTCTGGCTTGGATCGTTTTTGGTTTCATCGCCGGCCTGATTGCGAAAGCATTGATGCCAGGGAAGGATCCTGGTGGTTGCATCATAACGACGCTTCTGGGGATCGTCGGCGCAGTCATCGGCGGCTTCATCGGTCGGACATGGCTGGGCTATGGACGGGCCACCGACTCTATGGGAGATATCAGCAAACCTGGCTTCCTGATGAGCCTGGTGCTTGCGGTTGTCGGCGCGATTATTGTGCTGGCAGTCTACAGGCTGTTTTCCGGTAGAAGCTCGCGAGACTGACCACAAATGCCGAGCGTGGTTCGCGTCACTCGGAAGAGCTAATGTGTCTTACCGCACAGACATTACCTCTCTGGTTTGGTATTGAAGAAGGGCGACTGCCCTGTAGAAATCACCTTCAACACCAGGCTTAGCCTCAGGAACTTTAGGCGCCCTTCTATCATCTCCTGGAAAACGGTGGGACATTCCTGGGGGAGGAAAGCATGAACAAATATTTGGCCGAACTAATCGGTACCTTTGTGCTGGTATTTGCCAGTTGCGGGGCGGCGGTTCTCGCCGGGGACAAGATCGGGTTTCTCGGTATTTCGCTGGCCTTTGGCTTTTCGCTGCTGGCTATGGTTTACGCCATCGGCCCGATCTCTGGTTGCCATATCAATCCCGCCGTCACCATCGGATTGCTAATCAGCGGGAAGATGAAGGGCAAGGATGCGCCCGGCTATATATTGGCACAGATAGCAGGCGCCGTTCTCGCCTCTGCGGTGCTCTTACTTATCGTTAAAGGAGCACCTGGCGGCTACGATCCTGCAGTCGCAGGTTTTGCAGCGAATGGTTACGGCGAACACTCTCCCGGACATTACAACTTATTATCGGCCTTCGTGGTGGAGATCGTTCTGACCTTCCTTCTGGTATACACGGTCCTTGGTGTGACGGATCTTAGAGCCCCGGTTGGCTTTGCCGGCATCCCGATCGGGTTAGTTCTAACGCTGATTCATCTCGTAGGCATTCCCGTAACCAATACGTCCGTCAACCCGGCGCGCAGCATTGGACCGGCTGTTTTCGTGGGCGGGTGGGCCCTCAGTCAGCTATGGTTATTCATTGTCGCGCCGATAATCGGTGCGGTAATTGCGGCAGGTGTCTGTTGGGGTACCCATCAGCCACTCTCGTTGATAACTGCGAAGGAAGCAGAGAGAGCCCTGGAGAGCGAGCAGGCCGAGAGGCGACATTAATGAAGAAGAAGCCCAACATTCGGGTTGTTAAGCGCGCCGAGCGCGAGCGGCAAGCAGAAGAGCTGGTTGCGGAGAAACCCGCGTCTGATATTGAAATCGAGCAAGAGAAAGAGCGTGACGCGGTTATGACCGTTACTGGCTGGATCGACGAAAAGCAGGAACCGCAAAACCCGGGTGGAGCGCGCGCGAATTTCGATGACCTGTTCGGCGAAACAAACTAATTGGATCTTAACAAACACACCATCAGTCTTAACACGTCTGCCATTGCGGCTTGATGTTTGATACGTACTGTGACAGGCTGTAGAGCTCAAAGGGTGGTCAGCGAAATCTTCTGGCGAAGATTGAGCCTTAGCTCCTTTCGGAGTGAAAACTGCAAAGATCTGTGAAGAGGTAATAAGGCGGTCTTTAGGTGTGTCTTTTCATGTGCACTATCGCACATAATTGGTATACTCCGTCCGACAATTTGCCTCCCGAAACCGGACTGAGTCTCCAACTTCTTCGTCGTTGCCCGCTCTTTCCAATATAGCCGAAGGGTTATATGAGTTTTGAACCATCGAGCTGAGGACATTAGCTATGAAGATCCTCCTGTACAACCCGGACAACGGCGTGACCCGCAACTTCATGCCTCATCTGTGGATGTTCCTTCTGCAATCAATCACCCCTCCCGGACATGAAGTTTTGCTCGTTGACGGCAACGCGCAGGCCATGAACGAAGATGAGTTAGTGCGTTATGTAAAGGAACAGGGAATCACTCTGGTGGGAATCGGAGCGATGACTCGCATGGTGGCAAAGGCCTATCGCATGGCCGACGCGCTGCGGGCCGCTGGAGTGATGGTAGTAATGGGTGGGCCCCACGTGACCGAAGTACCTGATGAAGCGCTGGGACGCGATGGAGGCCCGCGCCATGCCGATGCTATCGCTCTCGGTGAAGCCGACGAGACCTGGCCCGTGATCGTCGCCGATGCCGCGCGCGGTGAGCTGAAGGATATTTACATACCGGAAAACGATGAGAAAGGGATTGCGCGCAAACCGAGTTTGCAACCTTATCCATCAATTCCCTGGGAGACGCTCGAGCTCGACCAATTCAATATCGTACCCAAAGTCGCCCGCCCGTTGCTGGGCCGCGCCCGCAGCGGCTGGAATTCGCTTCATATAATTCCAATCGAGACTGGTCGCGGCTGTCCCTACGGCTGCGAGTTTTGTACGGTTACCGGGTTCTTCGGCGATTCAATCCGCTTTCGCACGAATGATAGTGTGGTTGACGAACTGCTGCGATTGAAAGCGCGAGCCCGCCAGGATGGGGGACAGATCGGCGTATTCTTCATTGATGACAATCTGGCCATTAACATTAAGCGCACGAAGTCTCTGCTGCGCGCCATCATCACAGCAGGTGCACAGGTACCCTGGGTTGCGCAAATCAGCGCGAACCTCCTGCGTGATGAGGAGCTCATCGATCTAATCGCCGAATCCGGCGGCCGGTGGATTTTCATCGGCATGGAGTCAATCGATCCGGCGAATATGGCAGACGTGAATAAGAACTTCAGTAAGCCGAGCGAATACGGAGCAGTGCTGGAACGATTAGCGTCGCGCAACATCTACGCGATCACATCCTTTATCTTCGGCATGGACAACGATACGCCGGGAGTGGCCGCGCGAACGGTGGCGGAGATTGAATCGTGGCCTCCGGGTCTTCCTGTCTTCGGCCAACTAACTCCATTTCCCGCCACACCTCTCTATGACCGATTGCAAAAGGCCGGAAGGCTGGCGCGTCCCAAGCACTGGATGGATTTTGCGCCGTTCGTTATGGCGCACACTCCCTTGAAGATGACGATTAGTGAAGCGCGCGAAGAGGTGCAGAAGGCATGGTCGTCGTCCTACAGCGCAAAAAGAAACAGGCAGGCGCTCAAGGCGATCCACGATGCACCGGTCCAATATCGGATCGGGATGTTAGTAGCCCGTCTATTCTTCCGCGGAATTTATTTCCCGCAGATGAGCCACTGGGCCTGGATTAAGTTGATCGCCCAAAATGGCGGCTCGATATTCAATCTGACCAGGGAAACCTTCAGCCTCTGGCACCGGTCGCGCGGCAGGATTCAGTCCGCACCGGCGAGTGCCGAATATCAATAGACCAACTTAGTATTTCGGCACGCTCGGATCGACATCGTTCGACCAGGCCGTGATCCCGCCTTTCAAGTTAATCAACCGCCCGGAAAAGCCGGCGCCCTTCAAGGCTTCGATTGCCCTGGCGCTGCGACCGCCCAGCTTGCAATGAACCACTGTCTCCCGGGCAGCGTCGATCTCGTTCATGCGGGCCACAACCTGGCCCAGTGGGATCAGGCGTGAATCGGCCATGCGGGCAATCTCGTACTCATTCGGCTCGCGCACATCTATGATCTGAATGTGGTCGCCACGATCGAGACGTTGCTTCAATTCACTGGCGGTGATCTCTTCCAACCTTTCCTGCTGCGATGGCGCCGCTTGTGGTTGGGCCCGCAATCCACAAAACTCTTCATAGTCGATCAACTCTCTGACTGTCGGATTGGCGCCGCAGATTGGGCACTGCGGGTCCTTGCGCAGCTTCAACTCGCGAAACCGCATGTGCCAGGCATCGAACAACAGCAAACGGTTCACCAGAGTATCTTCGGCCCCGAGGATGATCTTGAGCGTCTCATTTGCCTGAATGGCGCCTATGATGCCGGGCAACACACCGAGCACACCTCCTTCGGCGCAAGAAGGAATCAGGCCGGGCGGTGGTGGCTCAGGATACAGGCATCGATAGCAGGAGCCGCGGCCGTCATGGGCATCCGCCCAGAACACGCTGGCCTGCCCTTCGAAGCGAAAAATCGAACCGTAAACATTTGGCTTGCCGGTTAAGACGCAGGCATCGTTCACTAAGTAACGCGTCGGGAAGTTGTCCGTGCCGTCAACAATGACATCGTAGTTGGCGAAGAGCTGGAGCGCGTTTTTACTGTTCAGGCGCGTCTCGTGAGTTTCGATCTCGACATGCGGGTTGATGTCCTGCAAGCGATCGCGCGCGGAAGCGATCTTGGGCCGGCCGACGTCGCGCGTGCCGTGAATGATCTGGCGTTGCAGGTTCGACTCCTCTACGACGTCGAAATCAACGATGCCCAGACGTCCAACCCCCGCCGCGGTCAGGTACATTCCCAGGGGCGCCCCCAGTCCTCCGGTCCCGATCATCAGAACACTCGCCGCTTTGATACGGCGCTGACCTTCCATACCGACTTCCGGCATAATCAAATGACGGCTGTAGCGCGCAATCTCTTCGTTGGAGAGCATCGGCAAATCCTCAATCACTTCTCTTTCGGTGGTAGCTCCGCCGGCAATCGCCGGCACGATCATGATTGTGTCGCCGTCTTTCACGGGTGTAGCTGGACCACTGGTGTGGCGAATATCTTCGTCGTTGACATAAACGTTAACGAAGTTGCGCAAGGCATTCTGCTCGTTGAAGAGATGTCTGCGCAGCTCCGTATGCGCGGCGGTAAGATGCTCGAGTGCCTCGCCCGCGGTCTTTGCTTCGACTTGAACCTCTGATTTTCCCCCTGCGAGTTGGCGCAGCGCGGTGGGAATAGCGATTGTGACTGACATAAGTAACTCCCTTCTAATTCACTTCTTCTTTAGACTGCGTTATCTCTTCCCGATTAAACCGTGAACGATCCGTTTCCAGTTCCCACGAATGCAAATCAGCGGCGTGGCCCTCCTTCACCGAAACAATGATGTACGAATACACGGGCCACGCGTGGTCGGCGTCATACTGCGATGGCGACGCCGGGTGATCCGGATGCGAGTGATAGAAGCCGACAATGTCCAGTTCGCGCTCGCGGGCGTGACGCTCGCCGCGCAGCAACTCTTCCGGAGTGATTAGGAAACGATTGCGTTTGGCTGCTTCTTCTCTGGCGTTGGAGATCGGATATGTTTCAATAACGATCTTGCGGCCACCTTCGACAAAGCGGCCAATCAACAATCCGCAGCATTCGTGCGGGTAATCGCGCTCGCCATGTTGGTTGATGGTGTCGATCTGCTGGTCGTTAATTTCAATCATCGTTGGTACAGAGCTTTCGTTGATTTCCCGGGTCGTCATTTCAGAGTTCCCAGAACTTATTGCTCAGATAATTAGCTCCGGTGTCGCATAGAATAGTGACGACTACCGATTCGGGCGGCAGCGTTCGGGCCAGGCGCAGTGCCGCAAAGACATTCGCGCCTGAGCTGACTCCAATGAAGAGCCCTTCTTCGCGCGCCAGGCGGCGGGTCATTTCCTGCGCGTCCTCAGTTGCCACTTCGACGTTTTCATCGGCAACCTCAGGGTCGTAAATGCCCGGCACAATCGCAGTAGCCATGTGCTTCATGCCTTCCAAACCGTGCAGAGGAGAATCAGGTTGCATCGAGATGACCCGAACCGCAGGGTTGTATTCCTTCAGCCGCCGCGCAGTGCCGATGAAGGTGCCGGATGTTCCCAGGCCCGCGATGAAGTGCGTGATCGTTCCCTCAGTCTGACGCCAGATTTCAACGCCAGTACCTTCGTAGTGGGCGCGCCAGTTCGCATCGTTGTTGTACTGGTCTGGATAAAAGAACTTCTGCGGCTGGCCTGCAGCCATCTGGCGCGCCAGCAGTTGCGCCCCATCAGTTCCTTGTATCGGATCAGTGTCGATGATTTCAGCTCCGTAAATTCGGAGGAGGCGTCTGCGCTCAGAGCTCGCATTCTTCGGCAGGCAAAGCGTGACCGGATAACCTCGAGCAGCTCCGAGCATCGCATAAGCCACCCCGGTGTTTCCGCTCGTTGCCTCCAGAATTGTCTTGCCTGGGTATAAATACCCACTTCGCTCACCCTCGAGAATCATCGCGAGTGCGGCGCGGTCCTTGACTGAACCGCCTGGATTTAAATGTTCCGCTTTGACCAGGACCTGAACCCTGGCCGGAATGTCGTGGACGACGCGCCGCAAACGAATTAGTGGCGTGTTGCCAATCTGTGACGCAAGGTTGTCAGGATGGCGGTGCTTAACAGTTTGTTCCAGGAATTTTTGCATCGGTTGAGTAAATAAAGCCGGTCGCAATTTCCACATCTCAGGAAGTCGCGACCGGCTTTTGAAAAACTTTATGCGGTGTATTTTACATCCCTTGATCCTCACGCACGCACAAGTTTCGCCCGACCGCTCCTCCCGCAGGAGAAGCCCATTTACAGGTGCAGGCGGGCCAATAATATCGATAGGAGTGCATGGAGTTCATTTCGTCCTGGTAATTTTCGATCAGAATATAGGCGCTGCCCTCAAGAACTGTCAAGCATGCGGATATACAGTTTGCCGAACCGAATTTCCTTACCTTTTCTTGCGATCTTTTCCCTCTCCCTTTGGGAGAGGGCCTAGCGTGAAAAAGTCCCAACCCCCCTCAGCCCTAGCCCCTCTCCCAAAGGGAGGAGGGGAATCAAGAATCAAAAGGTTTCCGCATCAACCGCACAAGCCCTCTTCCCCATCCCTTCTCCCAGAGGGAGAAGTGAGACATTTCGAAAATATGCGAACTCATTGAACTCAGGGCAAGCGGTCAAAAAACACCAACCCGTCCTGAATACTTTTTACTTCCCTCAACGACCCATTTGCCAGGTCTTGATTGCCTCTATCGGGTGGATTAGCAGAATGATATTTAGCAGCAGACTGTCTCTAATCCAAAGGAGCAACACCAGTTCTGTGAACAGAAACGCTGCCAGCGTGCGGCGGAATCCGAGTTTCAAGGCCAGGGCAAATCCAACTGCGCACGCCAGAATGTCACCCAGGGAATTAAACACCGAGTCGCCTTCATAACCAATTGCCGCGGTTGCATCACGATAGCGGTTGATTACGTAATTCGTATTCTCGAAAACTTCCCATGCCGCTTCGATTATCACAGCCAGAACCAGGCGCCAGCGAACAGCCAGCCTGGGCAAGACCAATGCGAGCAAACCGCAGATTATGAACCCGTGGAGTACATGAGTGAACGTGTAGGGATCGAACAGATGTTGAGAAGTATGCCGGTTGCCGATATCGCCGGCCCAGGGAGACAAATCGCCGCTGGCGCACCACCACAACCGGCCCTGGCGGCGCAGTTCAAAAACCGTCGCCGCAAGCACCGCCACGATCGCAACTGACGGCCAGGTATTCTTTTGCGCGATTTTCAACGTTGAAGGAAACCAGGGAAGGGAGCATCGCTCGACGGCGCATGCTCTTGTCAGGGGTTCAATTCAGACGCGGTGTCAATCCGAACCGTTTTTCTGGCCGCGTTCAATCTGCCGGAGATTTTGACGTGAAGCCCTTCAAAGCCTTTGAGTGCTTCGGGATTTTCGACGATCCAGATTTTCTTGCTCTTGTCTGTTACCAACACCATTCGCTGCGGTTTCCATTCGGAGTGGCCAACATGGGCGCCCCCGCGCAGGCATTTTAAGACGCAATCTGTCCCCCCGGGTTTTGTATGCTCTGCTCCGCA
Source organism: Pyrinomonadaceae bacterium (assembly GCA_036506395.1). Lineage (GTDB taxonomy): Bacteria > Acidobacteriota > Blastocatellia > Pyrinomonadales > Pyrinomonadaceae > DASXRU01. The sequence continues at coordinate 22,043 of DASXRU010000006.1, forward strand.
CGCCTCGTCACTGACCCAACCGGTTACTGTAACCGATTTGCTGCTTCCGTTAATGACGATAGCCACACCACAAACGAGGTAAGCAGCACTGAAGAGAAGAATCTTGTTTCGCATGGAGCGGAGTATACGCGTTTTGATCACGCGACCACCATGTGTCGCACAGAAGGAAACAGGAAAAATTGGCAAACCAGGCTACCCGGAGAACCGTGCCTGGTTAGACATTCAAGGGTTTCTGGCGATAATGCATCTGTTCTGTCCCGGACTCTTTTCAAAATTCGCAAAGACTTTTCTGATCATGAAAAAATATTTCCATTTCACGCGACGTCTCGCGCCTCTGTTCCTGCTCGCTTTTATGATCGCTGGCGGCACGACAGCAATAGCGCAGCAGTTCACCCCCGATCTTTTCAAGCCGCTACACTGGCGCGCCATTGGACCCTTTCGCGGAGGCCGGACGCGCGCGGTCGCCGGCGTGCCGTCACTACCAAACGTTTTCTATATCGCCCAGGTAAACGGCGGCGTTTGGAAGACGGACGACTACGGCCGCACGTGGACGCCAATCTTCGACGACCAGCCGACCGGCTCGGTCGGATGCATCGCGGTGGCGCCGTCTGATCCGAACATTGTCTATGTCGGTAGCGGCGAAGGTTTGCAGCGGCCGGATCTTTCGATCGGCGATGGCATTTACAAATCAATCGACGCGGGAAGGACCTGGACACATCTGGGTTTGCGCGACGGTCAGCAGATTCCCCAGATCGCTGTCGACCCGCGTGATCCGGATCGCATCCTGGTCGCCGTGGCTGGTCACCCGTATGGGCCAAACGAAGAGCGCGGCATTTTTCGCTCTGTCGATGGGGGCAAGACGTTCGAGAAGGTTCTCTACAAAGACGAGAACACGGGTGGGGCCGATGTGTTAATAGATTCTTCGAACCCCGACGTCGCCTACGCAGCGCTTTGGGAAGCGCGCCAGGGCCCATGGGAAAACGCTGCGTGGAATGGAACGGGCGGTGGGATATTCAAATCTACGGATGGGGGAAAGACCTGGCAGCAGTTGAAAACCGGCCTTCCGGAAGGAATCATCCAGGCGAATCTGGCGATTGCGCCAAGCACGCCGAATCGCCTTATCGCCTCCGTAGCGTCCCCGGGTGCGGTTAACCTCTTTCGCTCTGATGACGCCGGCGCAAGCTGGGCCGTTATTACGAAAGATCCTCGACCAGCCGGGCGCATCGGCGGTGGCGACCTCTCAGTTCCCAGATTCAGTCCTAAAGATCCTGACGTTGTGATTGTCGCGAGCACCGTAAGCTGGAAGTCTATCGATGGCGGCAAGACATGGAACGCATTTCGCGGCGCTCCGGGTGGCGACGATTATCAAAACGCTTGGATTAATCCGAACAACCCCGACGTGATTCTTCTGGGCAGCGATCAGGGCGCGGTAATTACCGTTAACGGCGGCAAGTCATGGAGCAGTTGGTACAACCAACCCACGGCGCAGATGTATCACGTCAGCGCCGACAATTCGTTTCCTTATCGATTGTGTGGTGGCCAGCAGGAGAGCGGCTCCGCCTGCGTCGCCAGTCGCGGCAACGACGGCGAGATTACTTTCCGTGAATGGCATCCCGTCAGCGCCGAAGACTATGGGTATGTGGCGCCAGATCCACTCGACCCCGATATTGTTTACGGTGGCAAGCTTACGCGTTACGATCGCCGTACGGCGCAAGCGCAGAACATTATGCCGAAACCCTTTCGCTCGGCTGATTTTCGCGTGGTGCGTACTCAGCCCGTGATTTTCTCGCCGGTCGATCCGCACGTGCTCTACTTTTCGACCAACACGCTGTGGAAAACGAAAGATGGTGGGCGAAACTGGGATCAAATAAGTCCGGATCTGACTCGCAAGACGTTTGACCTTCCCGAAACCATTGGCAAGTACCGCTCGCAACCAACCGCACAGCCGACCCAACGGGGTGTAATCTACGCGGTAGCGCCGTCGCCGCTGGATATCAACTTGATTTGGGTCGGTACAGACGACGGTTTAATTCATCGTACAACCGACGGGGGCGCGCATTGGACCGACGTCACGCCAAAACAACTGAAGCCCTGGCAAAAGATTTCGATCCTCGACGCCAGCCACTTCGATAAGAACACCGCCTATGCAGCCGTCAACACGCTGAGACTTGACGACCTTCGTCCGCACCTTTATCGAACGCGCGATGCGGGCGCAACCTGGACCGAAGTTACGAACGGCATTCCGGATAATGAAAACACCGATGTCGTGCGCGAGGATCCGCAAAGAAAGGGCTTGCTGTTCGCGGGCACCGAGCGCTCGGTCTATGTATCTTTTGATGATGGCGATCAATGGCAGTCTCTGCGGCTCAATATGGGCGCCAGTTCGGTTCGCGATCTAATCATCAAGGACGACGATCTTTGCATTGCGACTCACGGGCGGGGCTTCTTGATTCTCGACAACATCACACCGCTGCGTCAGTTGCAGGCATCGATAAAAACATCGCCGGCATTGCTCTTCCGTCCACAAACCGCTTTGCGGGTTCGCTGGAACATGAACAGCGATACGCCGCTGCCGCCGGACGAGGCGGCCGGCGAAAATCCTCCCGATAGCGCCATGATCGATTACTACATTGGATCGCCCACGTCAGCTCCGGTGACTCTGGAAATCAAAGACGAAGCCGGCGAACTTGTGCGTCGTTATTCGAGTGCCGATCCGCTGCCCACGCCCGACCCGGCTCTTTCAGTTCCGCCGTACTGGGTGAGGCCGCCGCAGAAGCTCGCGAGCGAGCCCGGCATGCATCGCTTTCTCTGGGACATGCACTACGCGCCTGTTCCCGGCGTACAGCCGCAGTATCCCATCGCCGCCGTCTATCGCAACACGCCGCCGGCGCCTACTTCGCCCTGGGCAATGCCGGGCAAGTACACCGTGGTCCTGACGATTGGTGGCAAGAGCTATCAGCAACCACTCACGTTAGTGATGGATCCGCGAGTTAAGACCTCGCATGCCGGCCTGGCAGAGCAATTCAGACTATCGAAGCAGGTCTATGACGAATGGCTGGCGCTGAACTCCATTTCTGAAAGCGTCAGACTCATTCGTGCCCAGATTGCGGAATTGCAGCCGCGAGTGCCGGCGGGAGATCTCAAAACACGCTTCGATGCCTTGGTTGAAAAACTTCAGACTTTCATGGGCACGGGTGGTGGCGGACCGGGCGCACCCGCTGCGGCCGGAAGTGTCCCGCGCATAAGCGTCGCCAGTACGACGGGAAGACTGCGAACCCTTTTTGGACTCATAGAAGGTGTGGATGTCGCGCCAACTCCGCAGGCCGCGGCCGGCGTTGTTGAGGTACTTAAGGATTCGCGCGCTCTTCAGGAAAGCTGGCAGACGATCAAGAGTCAGGACCTCACCTCGCTGAATCAGGAGCTTCGCGCCGCGGGTCTGGCGGTACTTACCATAGAGAGATGATTTGCGTTTATGGTGAATGTAGATGGTGCACCCGGCACGACTCGAACGTGCGACCCCCTGATTCGTAGTCAGGTACTCTATCCAGCTGAGCTACGGGTGCATGGTGGGTTAGCGAGGGGGAAGTTTAAGGTTTCAAGTTTCAAGTTTCAAGTTGAGGGCTCAACTCGCCAGTCTCAAGCCGACTTCAATCCCCAAAATCTGAAATCTAAAATTTGAAATTCGAGACGGAGGTCGAAAGATTAGCGCGAATAGTAACCAGGTTTGGTGCGCGCGATCAGCTCGGGGCGGCTAACGTCGATGCGTATTTCGCGCCAGCGGCCATCGTGCAAATGCTCGGTGGATGGCTGATAAGCGATGCTGTATAGCGACCTCATGTCAGCGGCAACTTCGGAATACAGCCGTGCCAACTCATCCAGTCGTTTGATCTCGTTCAGGCGGCCGCCGGTGCGATTGGCAAGTGTTTGCAGCCGCGTTCGCGCCGCAGTGTAGATGCCCGTGATAACTGGGTCAGGCAACGGCAGACGATTGGGATCTCCCGAAGGAAGCGCCAGCGGGAAAATCGTCACCCCTTCACGATCCGCGTTATTCAGGACCGCATTGAGCAGGGGACTGGTATCGGGCTTGATGGATCCGATGGCCTGCTCGTTTGTTTGAGCCCCCGCAGCAGCAGCTCGATCGATGTTGCGCAGTTTCGTGTCCAGGCCGTCCGTCATTACCACGATTGCTTTGCGCCGCTTGCCTTCCTTGTTCAACTGTTTCAGCGCATAGCCAAGAGCGTCATAGAAAGGAGTCTCTCCTTTACCCTCAGCGATCGAAATGGCATACGCGACGTTTCTTAGATTGTCGCTAAAGCCGATCAGAGACTTGACGCCTTTGCCATTGAACTGCACCACCGAAACTCTGTCGCCGGGACCCAGCGCGTCCAGAAAGCGAAAAGCAGCTTGTTGGAGCTGTTGGCGAAAGCTGGTGGTCGAGCCTGACATATCCAGCAGCAACACCAAACTAAAGGGCGTGTTGGTTGGTTCGAAATGAACAATCGGGCGCCGCACACCGTCTTCGTAAACGACAAAGTCATTGGGCGAAAGCGAAGTGATGGCGCGACCCTGCTTATCCACGACGCCAACGTTCAACTGGACCAGCGATGTCTCCGTGCGCACAACATCTTCCGGCACCTGCGCGGACAGAGGCGCTGCCGCCAGGAAAGCAAACCAGACCGCGGCAAGCACCGGGAGAAACCCGAGGGCAAGCCCTCGCTCTAATCGAGCGCTCAAAGTTTCGGCCAGCCTACTGGATGTTGAAGGGAATCGATGGAAAGCCATGAATGTTTTCGGATTCTTTCAGCAGTTGAGTATGCAATTCGTTACGCCTGATTGGCAACCGAAGAAGCCTTTCGCGCCGGTTAATGACATTCTCGGACGCGGCAAACGCGCTGCGAGTTGCTTGAGGGGAATTGAGCAGCAAGATCACTCCTCGG
>DASXRU010000007.1:0-50333 GCA_036506395.1 Pyrinomonadaceae bacterium
TTCTATCGCATCATTGATTTCAAGCGTGACAAAGCCGGTGTGCCGGGCCGGGTGACGCAGATCGAATACGATCCGAACCGCTCGGCGCATATCGCGCTGGTAACCTATATTGACGGCGAGAAGCGCTACATCATCGCGCCCATCGGGCTTGAAGTGGGAAAGACAGTAATGAGTGGCGTTGAGGCAGACATCCTGCCGGGCAATGCGCTGCCGATACGCAATATTCCCCTGGGAACGCAGATTCATAACATTGAGCTGCGCCCGGGAAAGGGCGGACAGATGGCGCGCTCGGCCGGAGCTTTCGCTCAACTGGTAGCCAAGGAAGGCGACTACGCGCAGTTGCGCATGCCGTCCGGCGAAGTGCGCAAAGTGCCGGTGGTTTGCATGGCCACGATCGGGCAGGTCGGCAACGTCGAACACGAAAACGTTTCGTACGGTAAGGCCGGGCGTTCCCGCTGGAAGGGAATCAGGCCGCATGTTCGCGGCGTGGCTATGAACCCGGTGGACCATCCGCACGGCGGCGGAGAAGGTAAGACCTCTGGGGGCCGAAATCCTGTTACCCCCTGGGGACAGCCGACGCGTGGTTATAAGACGCGCAGCAACAAGCGCACGCAAAAGATGATCGTGCGCGATCGCAGAGTGAAGTAGAGCATTGCCGATTTCCAATTTCCGATTGCCAATTGGTGCTTTGCGGCTGTTGAGTTAACTGAGTTTCCGAACGCCAAAGGAAATGTTTTCGAAATTGGCAATTGGCAATCGGCAATTGAAAATGGAGTAGCTATGGCGCGTTCAGTTAAAAAAGGCGCATTCGTCGATAAGAGCCTGCAGAAGACCGTGGACCGCATTCGCGCCGGGGCCGCTCGGCCGCCGGCGATCAAGACGTGGTCGCGGCGTTCGACGATTACGCCGGACATGGTGGGATTAACCTTCGGCGTGCATAACGGCAAACGCCACTTGCCGATATATGTCACGGAGAACATGGTGGGCCATAAGCTGGGCGAGTTTGCCCCGACCCGCACCTTCAAGGCCCACTCAGGCACGAAGGCGGAGAAGACGGCGAAGGTGGCGCCTAAGCCTTAGTTGGTAAATAGTGAATCGTAAATAGTGGATGGATTCGTCGTTGTCACTATTCACGAATAACGATTTACGAGGAAAGAGATGGAAGCGAGAGCAAGCGCAAAGTATCTTCGCGGGTCGTCCCAAAAGGCGCGACTCGTCATAGATATGATTCGCGGGAAAAATGTGGGCCAGGCACTGGCGATTCTGAAGTACTCCAACAAGCGTGCCGGCAAAGGAATCGAGAAGTGCGTCCGGTCGGCGATTGCCAACGCGAATGAAGCAGCCGAGAAAGCCAACATCTCCATCGATCCCGACGATCTTTGGGTGAAGACGGCTTTCGTCGATCGGGGGCCCACCAAGAATCGCAGCCGCATGCGTCCGGCGCCGCAAGGCCGTGCTTTTCGCGAGCGGCGGCACTTTTGTCACGTGACGATTTTGCTATCAAGCGACGACAGGATCGAGAGCAGGAAAACAAAAGGCGGCAAAGACGAGGCCGAAACGAAACCGGCTAAGCTGACCGAAAGCAAAGGGCGCAAGCGGGGCGGGGCGGCTTCGGCGCCACGCGCTAAACGCGTCGCACCCGGCAGCAAAGAGGAAGCCAAATCCGCGACGAAGGCAGCCGACAAAAAAGATTCGGCGCCAGGCGGCAAGAAAGCAGCCAAAGCCGGGGAGACCCGTGCTGCCGAAACTGCCGGCGAGAAGAAGCCGGCTAAGAAGTCTGGATCACCGGCCAAAGGCGCCACGAAAAAGAAATCGAGCGAGTAGCGCCTCTTATTTGAACGGAGAATATTGTGGGACAGAAAGTTCACCCTTACGGATTTCGCCTCGGCTACAACAAGGATTGGCACTCGCATTGGTTTGCCAAGAAACAGTATGGCGAGTTTCTAATTGAAGACTTGAAGTTGAAAGCAAACTTGAAGGCGCGCTTCACAGGCGCGGGAGTTTCGCATGTTGACGTCGAACGCGCGGCCAATCGCCTGAAGATTATTATTTACACCTCGCGGCCGGGCATCATCATCGGACGCAAGGGCGCGGAAATTGACAAGCTGAAGAGTGACCTTTCTGAGAAGACCGGGCGCGAAGTGCTGGTCTCGATACAGGAGATTCACAAGCCTGAACTCAATGCCCAGCTTCAGGCGGAAAAGATCGCGGCCCAGCTCGAGAAGCGCATTGCTTTTCGCCGCGCCATGCGCAAGGCCGTGGAAGAGTCGCTGAGATTTGGAGCGCAGGGAATTAAGGTCAAGGTTAGCGGCCGTCTGAACGGAGCGGAAATTGCCCGCAGTGAGTGGCACTTGCAGGGCCAGTTGCCGCTGCACACGCTGCGCGCCGATGTGGACTACGGTTTGGCGGAAGCGCATACGACGTTCGGGATTATCGGAGTCAAATGTTGGATTTATCGTGGCGCCATTCTGGATGCGAAAGCAGCGATGGCGCGTGGCACCGGCTCCGATCCGATTAACGATCCGCGTGCCGAACAGCGCGAGCGCCGCCCGCGTACGCGCCGCGAGCGCGAAGGTGGCGAAGGTCGCGAGCGCGGCGATGGCCGCCGTCCACGAGGGGACCGATAGCATTGCCGATTGCCGATTTCCAATTGCCGATTGGAAGAACAAGCTGGCAAGTGGTTTTGAAATTGGCATTTGGCAATTGGAAATCGGAAATGAGTTAACGTCATGTTGATGCCGAAAAAAGTTAAGCACCGGAAACAAATGCGGGGACGCATGTCCGGCGCGGCCCATCGGGGAAGCCAGATCAGCTTCGGCGAATATGGGCTGAAGTGCCTGGAGCCGGCCTGGATCACCGACCGGCAGATCGAAGCAGCCCGCATTGCCATGACGCGCCACATTAAACGCGGCGGCAAGATCTGGATACGCATGTTTCCCGACAAGCCGGTAACCAAGAAGCCGGCTGAGACACGTATGGGCAAGGGCAAAGGGGCTCCTGAGTACTGGGTGGCCGTCGTCAAGCCCGGCCGTATTCTTTATGAAATCGAAGGGGTGGATGAAAAGACAGCGCGTGATGCGATGCGCCTGGCGGCAAACAAGCTTCCGGTTAAGACGAAGTTCGTGACGCGCGCGGATCAAGAGGGAGGCGCGATCTAATCATGAAGAGGCGCGAGGAAATCGATAAGCTGCACGATATGACTGAGGATGATTTGCGCGCTGAAGCAGGGCGCCTGAAAGAGTCGCTCTTCCGTTTGACTTTCAAATTGGCGCTGGGCGAGGTTGATGCGGTCAAGCGCATTCGTGAAGAAAAGAAATCGCTGGCCCGCATCCAAACCATCGTCGGCGAACGGCTAAGACAAGCAACGAAGTAGTTTTCTGGTTCGAACGCGGCCCAGGGCCGTTTGTGACTAATAATGGCAAGAAAGAAAGAAACAGATCTGGCGCCGGGTTCACCGGACACGGACGTTAGCGCCGCGACGACAACCGGCGGGAAGTTAGCTGATGAAGTTGCCCGCAGCGCCGATGCGCCGGCAGGGAACGCGGCCGCCACGGCCACGGCGGCCGAGACTGGTAAGCGCGGCCGCCGCTCGCAAAAAGTCGGCATTGTGAGCTCAGACAAGATGCAGAAGACTGTGGTCGTGCGTGTCGATCGCCTGGTGAGACACCAGAAGTATCGCCGCTACGTTTGGCGCACGTCGAAGTTCATGGCGCACGATGACAAGGGCGCAACCGTGGGCGATAAGGTGCGCATCGTGGAAACGCGACCGCTGTCCACCAGGAAGCGCTGGCGTGTAATTGAGATTGTGCAGAAGGCGGCAAAGTAAGCGGGTAAATGGTGAATGGTGAATAGTAAATGGTGAAGACGTAGGGCGCTGCAAGGCTCGATTTACCATTTACCATTTACGAGGTGTAACAATGATTCAAATGCAAACCTCCCTGGAGGTTGCCGACAATTCAGGAGCGCGCCGCGTCGAGATGATCATGCCGATTGGCGGATCGACGGGCAAGATTGCTGCCCTCGGAGATCGTATTAAGGTCACCGTCAAAGAGGCTTCGCCCGACGGCACCATCAAGAAAGGCACGGTGCAGGACGCCGTCATCGTGCGCACGCGCAAAGAAGTACGGCGCAAAGACGGCACCTACATCCGTTTCGATCAGAACGCAGCGGTGCTGATTAAGGAAGACGGGACACCGATCGGAACCCGCGTTTTTGGTCCGGTTGCACGCGAGTTGAGGGATCGGAACTTCATGAAGATTGTTTCACTCGCGCCGGAGGTCATTTAAGTGATTAAAGCCAGGGGAAATAAGCGAGTCAGAATCAAGAAGAACGATCAGGTGGCGGTGATCGCCGGTCGCGACAAGGGTAAGCGCGGCCGGGTTCTGGATGTCGCACCGGCCAGGGCCAAAGTGAAAGTTGAAGGCGCCGGCATGATCAAACGCCACCAGAAGGCGAACCCACAGAGCAATCGCGGCGGCGGCATCATCGACAAAGAGGCCTGGATCGATATTTCTAATGTGCAGATTATCGATCCGCAGTCAGGTAAGCCGGCGCGGGTGCAGTACCAGGTGGAAGGCGACACAAAGATACGCGTCGCGGCGGGCAGCGGCCACTCGGTGGAGAAGAGTTAGGTAAATCGTGAATAGTAAATAGAAAAATTACTATTTACCATTCACGATTTACCATTTATGGGAAAAAAATGGCAGCCAGGTTAAAAGAGCGTTACCAAAAAGAGATCGCGCCGGCGATTGCCAAAGAGTTCGGGATCAAGAACCCGATGGCCGTGCCGCGTTTGCAGAAAATTGTGCTCAACATGGGCATGGGCGAGGCAGTGGCCAACGCCAAGATTCTGGATACGGCCGTGGAAGAGCTGCGCGCGATTACCGGCCAGAAACCGGTAATCACCAAGGCAAAGAAATCGATTGCCAGTTTCAAACTGCGGCAGGCGATGCCCATCGGCGTGGCGGTCACCCTGCGGGGCGAGCGCATGTATGAGTTTCTCGATCGGCTGGTGTCGATCGCATTGCCGCGCGTTCGGGACTTTCGCGGTGTTTCGCCCAAGGCCTTCGACGGCCGGGGCAATTACACCATTGGAGTGCGCGAGCAACTGATTTTTCCGGAAATCGATTTCAATAAGGTTGATAAGGCACGCGGCATGAACATCTCAATCGTGACCACCGCCCGCAATGATGAACAGGCGCGGGCGCTGTTGAAGGCGATGGGTATGCCGTTCAGGCAATAAGGCAGAGGTCAGAGGTCAGATATCAGAGGTCAGATATCAGAGACCAGCCTGGGCCGAGTAGCTAAATGACTAACTGTGATAACTGACCTCTGATCTCTGACCTCTGAATTGTTATGGCTAAGAAATCATTAATCGCGAAAGCTAACCGCAAGCCGAAGTTCTCTTCGCGCGCCTATACGCGTTGCAAACGATGCGGCCGGCCGCGGGGCTATCTGCGCAAATTTCATCTGTGCCGCATCTGCTTTCGGCAGCTGGCATTGCAGGGACAGATTCCCGGCGTAGTTAAATCGAGTTGGTAGAGAGCAGGCACCTGATTTGGAGTTAAGGAATGACTGATCCGATAGCTGACATGTTGACGCGAATTCGCAACGCCATCGCGGCGAAGCACTCGCGGGTGGATGTCCCAGCGTCAAAGTTGAAGCTGGAGATTGCGCGCATTCTCAAAGAAGAGGGCTACATCAATAACTTCGTCATCAAAGGCGAAGGAGTGAAGCGCAGCGTCCGCATCTTCCTTAGATACGATGCGCGCGGGACCTCGTCGATCACGCATCTTGAGCGAGTGTCGCGTCCCGGCCGCCGCGTGTATGTGGGCTCGCAACAGATTCCCAAAGTGCTGGGCGGCTATGGAGTCAACATTGTGTCTACTTCGCGCGGGCTGATGAGCGGAAAAACGGCGAAGCGCGAAAATATCGGCGGCGAAGTGCTGGCACAGATCTACTAACATTGCCGAATGCCAATTGCCAATTGCCGATTGGAAGAGCGATTCGCGATTGGCGGTGGGAAAGTATTTTTGAAATTGGCAATGGGCAATAGGAAATCGGCAATCGAAAATCGGCAATTGGAAATGTAAATATGTCTCGTATTGGAAAGAAAGCTATTACGATTCCCAAGGGCGTCACCGTTACGATTCACGATCGCGAGTTGGAAGTGAAGGGCGCCAAGGGCGTTTTGAAGACTCCGATACCGGAGGGCATCAGCTTTAAGATCGAAGGCGATCAGTTGCAGGCTGAACGCACCTCCGATGAGCTGGCTGCGCAGCATGGTCTGGCGCGTGCTCTGGCGAATAACGCCATCGTCGGCGTGACCGAGGGGTTCTCGAAACAGATGGACGTCGTCGGAGTTGGTTTTAAGGCCGACGCGCAGGCTAAGAAAATCGTGCTGGCCCTGGGTTATTCGCACCCGATTGAGTTTCCCTTGCCCGAGGGCGTTCAAGCAAAGGCGGAACGCCTGACAACCAAGGGAAGCATCCAGCAGTACCAGACCACTCTGACGCTTTCGAGCATCGATAAGCAGAAACTGGGGCAGGTGGCTGCCGAGCTGCACAAGCTGCGCAAGCCTGACGCGTATAAAGGCAAGGGAGTGCGCTACGCAGACGTGCCCATCAAGTTGAAGCCCGGCAAGACAGGGAAGTGATTTTTTTCGAATTTCGGATTGAAAGATATCGAAGCGAGGTTGGAGTCCGAAACGGCGATCGGCAATTGGACATGAGACGAAAATGGCGAATAGAAGCAGAGCAATAGTTCGCAACGCGATTCACAGACGGATTCGGCGCAAGGTGCGCGGGTCAACCGCGCGACCGCGGCTGGCGATCTATCGCAGTACGAACCATATCTACGCTCAAATCATCGACGACGAACGCGGTCAGACAATGGTATCCGCTTCAACCGCTGAGAAGGACCTGCGGGGTTCTACGGGGGGAAACATAGAAGCCGCGAAGCGTATCGGCCGCGCAATTGCTGAGCGGGCCCGGGCCGCCGGCATCAATCAGGTGGTTTTTGATCGAGGCGGGTATCTCTATCACGGCCGGATCAAAGCATTAACGGATGCGGCACGCGAAGCCGGGCTTAATCCCGATGAAAAGCCAAGGGTGAGTGAAGCAACACCAGCCGGGGCCGAAGCCAAGCCGGCCAAGGGTGAAGGCAAGCCTGCCAAGGGCGAAGCAAAAGCGGCCAAGGGCGAAGCAAAGGCGGCCAAGGGTGAAGCAAAACCAACCAGGGGCGAAGCAAAGCCGCCGAAGGGTGAAGCAAAGCCAGCCAAAGGCGGAGCAAAGCGCGACGAGAGCGAAATAGAATCTGGCGCGAATGAAACAATACGAGCCAGGAGCGAGGCGACGCCGGCGGAGTCTGATGAGGCAGCGTCGGTCCAGGTCAAAGAGGCCAGCACAGAGCAAGAATAGAGAATAAATGAGACAACCAAAGCAGAGGATTTCAGCGCAGGGACTCGATCTAAAAGATCAGGTCATTTCTATTAACCGCGTTACGAAGGTCGTTAAAGGCGGCAAGAACCTTTCGTTTGCGGCGCTGGTGATTGTCGGTGACGAAGCGGGCCACGTCGGCTTTGGTACCGGCAAGGCGCGCGAGGTCCCGCTGGCTATAAAAAAGGGAATTGAGTCAGCCAAGAAAAACCTGATTCGCGTGCCACTAATCAATAATACTTTGCCGCATCAGTTGATCGGCCGCTACGGTGCAGGGCGAGTGATGATCAAGCCCGCATCGCAGGGCACCGGCGTAATCGCGGGTGGCGCGGTGCGCGCCGTGATGCAGGCGGTCGGTGTGCGTGATGTGCGCACAAAGGTGCTGGGTTCGACCAACCCGCATAACGTGGTGCGGGCGACTTTCGATGGTTTGTTGAAGATGAAGGACCCGATGGAGCTGGCGCGCCTGCGCGGGAAGCAGGTCGAGGAACTTTAAACCGGTTTCCGGTTACAGGTGATAAGCGTATGCCCAGAAAAGCTAAAAACAAGGAAGCGGCGCCGGCCAAGATTCGGATTCAGTATTACCGCAGCACGATTGCCACGCCGAAAACGCATAAGCAAATGGTTAGAAGTGTCGGTCTGACCAAGCTCAATCAGATAGTGGAGCGGCCCGACAACGGCTCGATGCGCGGGTTGGTGGCGAAACTGCCGCATCTGTTGAGGATAGTCGAGTAGAATAAGGATCGTTTTTGGGAGCGAACAATGACACTTGGCTTAAATGATTTGCATCCGTCGAAAGGATCGACCCACAAAAAGAAGCGTGTTGGTCGCGGTCCTGGTTCAGGCCTTGGCAAAACCTCCGGTCGTGGTGAAAAGGGACAGAAATCGCGTTCGGGGTATTCCTCGAAAACCGGGTTTGAAGGCGGGCAGATGCCTCTGCACCGCCGGTTGCCCAAGCGGGGCTTTACCAACATCTTCAAGAAAGAATGGATTGAGGTTAGCCTGAAAGCGCTGGACCAGCATTTCAAGGCGGATGAGGAGATCACTCCTGAACTTTTGCACCAGCGCGGGCTAATCAAGAAAGCGCGCCGTGATGTTGTTGTGCTTGGCACGGGTGATATTTCCAAGGCCCTGCGCATTTCAGCCCATAGGTTTACGAAAAGCGCGCGCGAGAAGATTGAGAAAGCAGGCGGGGCTGCCACGTTGATTGCATGATTGATTAGTTACGCGGGTACTTTGAGCTTGGTACTTTGACCTTGGTAAAAGCATAATTTCGAAATACAAAGCACAAAGTTCAAAGCACTCGTATTAAGTCTTCGATATGGAAAAATTCTTAGCAGCCGTACGTAACATGTTCAATGTGCCGGATCTCCGCCGGCGCATCTTTTTCACGCTCGGCATGCTGGGGGTCTATCGGCTGGGGGCGCACGTGGGCGCGCCCGGAATCAACAAGGCGCGACTCGATCAAGTCTGGCATGACGTTAGCGGTACTCTGCTGGGCGTCCTCGACCTTTTCTCGGGGGGAAACTTCCGCACCATTTCGATCTTCGCACTCGGCGTCACGCCCTATATCACCGCATCGATCATCTTGCAGCTGATGACCGTAGTCTCGCCGCAACTGAAGAAACTTCAGGAAGAGGGCGAGATGGGCCGGCAGAAGATCAATCAGTGGACGCGCTATCTGACCGTTGGGCTGGCCGGTGTGCAAACCTCTTTCGTGGCGCACTGGCTGCAAGTTAACGGAGTAGGCGCGCCCACCTGGGGATTTCTGGCTACCACTGTGCTGACGCTGACCACCGGAACGATCTTTGTGATGTGGCTGGGCGAGCAGATCACGGATCGAGGGGTTGGCAACGGAATTTCATTACTGATTTTTGCGGGCATCGTCATAGGCCTGCCCCGGGGCGTGGTGCAGGTGTTCGAGCGCGTTCGCGGGGGCGACCCGATGGAGACGCTGGGCGTGATCGCTTTGGTGTTGGCACTGGTCGGGATCATCGCCTTTATAGTTTTTGTCGAAGCAGCGCGCCGTAAAGTACCCGTTAGTTATGCCAAGAGACATGTGGGGCGGCAGATGGTAGGCGGCCAGCAAACCAACATGCCTTTGAAGGTAAACATGGGCGGTGTCATTCCCGTGATCTTTGCCTCGTCAGTGTTGTCGATGCCGCAGAGTTTGTTTTCAGCTTTTCCACCGAACCCGAATACTCCCAACACACTTTGGGCGAAGATTTTCAGCTTCTTTCAAGTGTTCCATGCCGGCGATCCTTATTACGAGCTGATCTTCCTTTCGCTGATCATGTTCTTCACGTTCTTTTACGTGTCGATCGTCTTTAATGTTGAAGAAGTTGCTGACAACCTGCGCAAGCATGGCGGCTTCATGCCGGGAATACGACCCGGCCGTGCCACGGCGGAATACTTGAATACGATTCTGACCAGGCTTACGACGGTGGGCGCAATCTACCTGGCGATGGTGGCTTTCTTTCCTCAGTTCATGCTAAGCGGGTTCAAGGTGGGACGCCTGCCGTTTATTGGCGCCACGCTCGACGCTTTTGTCAGCGGCACTCCCGGGCTTTCCTGGATTCCCACGGGGATGGGCTATCAATTTTATTTTGGCGGTACTTCACTATTGATTCTGGTGGGCGTCGCCATGGACACCGTGGCGCAAATCGAAGCCCAGCTGGTGATGCGCAACTACGAAGGGTTTCTGGGCGGCGGCGGACGCTTGCGCGGTCGGCGGGCCTAAAATAGAAGCTGGAATTCTAAAAAGAGGCTGGAGGCTGTTAGCGCGGCCTCTGGCTTCTGGTTTCTGAGGCGGGCGATTCTGATTGATGTCCAAGATAATCGTATTGATGGGCGCGCCTGGCGCGGGCAAGGGGACACAGGCGCGACTACTTCAGGATCGTTTGCATCTTCCGCAGATCTCCACCGGAGATATTCTTCGCGCGCTGGCCAACGAAAAGACCGCGCTGGCCGAGGAAGTGCGGACCGTGCAAGCCGCCGGAAAGCTTATATCCGATGAGCTGGTGATCAAGGTTGTACGAGAGCGCACCGCTCGCGACGATTGCCGCAACGGTTACATACTCGACGGTTTTCCGCGGACGACGGTCCAGGCTGAAATGCTTGAAGGGCTGGCGCTCGACCAGGGACACCAGATTGTGGCGATTTTCGTTGACGTACCGTTTGAGTTGCTTGAAAAACGCGCTACTGGCCGGCGCATCTGTCCGGTATGCGGCGAGATCTACAATATCTATTTCCATCCACCGGCGGCAGACAGCGTTTGTGATCATCATCCTGATGCCACGCTGATCCAGCGGCCGGACGATACGTCGGAAAAGATTCGGGTCCGTCTTGAGACTTATGAACAGCAGACGAAGCCTTTAGTCGATTATTATGAGAGAGCGGGCAGACTGCACCACGTTGACGGCACGCGCGACAAAGAAGCTATCTACCGGGACATCGAGAAGATCGTAAACAGTGAATCGTAATAGTGGACCGAAGAACGCTTGACGATTTACGATTAGTGATTCAGACATGATAATTGGGAAGTCCAGGAAAGAGATCGAGAAGATGCGGGCCGCCGGACAGCTGGCCGGCCAGGTGCTTAAGGCATTGCGAGAGATGATCCACCCCGGCATAACCACGATTGAAGTGGATGCAGCAGCAGAGAAGATGATTCGGGATGCGGGCGCGAATCCGACCTTCAAAGGTTACAACGGTTTCCCTTATTCAATCTGCGCCTCGGTGAATGAACAGGTCGTGCACGGCTTTCCTTCTGCATACGAATTGAAAGAAGGAGACATCTTTTCCATTGACTGCGGCGCGACTCTGTACGGCTTCGTGGGTGATACGGCGGCCACGATACCGGTTGGCAGAGTGAGCGAAGAGTGTCTAAAGCTGATTCGGGTAACTGAAGAATGCCTGGACCTGGCAATCGAACAATGCCGGGTGGGAAAGCACGTAGGCGACATCGGGTCGGTGGTGCAGCAGCACGCCGAAGGGCATGGCTATTCGGTGGTGCGTGATTATGTGGGACACGGGGTGGGCCGGCGGATGCATGAGGACCCGCAGATCCCGAATTACGGCACGCCGGGAAAAGGGCCCAAAATCAAGCCGGGTTACGTTTTCGCCTGCGAGCCTATGATTAACCTGGGGTCGCATTTTACTAAGGTTTTGGCGGACGGTTGGACGGTGGTAACGATGGATGGTAAGCCCAGCGCGCATAGCGAGCACACGATTGCCATCACCGAGGACGGACCCGAAGTGTTGACGCGAGTGGCCCTGGGAAGCCCGGAAATCCGAGAGCCGGTAAGCGTGTAACTCGTACCGCGCCACGGTTTTGCAATTCGCGGACCCCATGTTACTATGTGCAGTTTGTCGGCACAGACAAATCAACCCCCGCTGAGGATATGGCGAAGGAAGAGGCAATTGAAGTCATGGCAAAAGTCCTCGAGACGTTGCCCAATGCCATGTTCCGTGTCGAGCTTGAAGATAATCAGCACCAGGTACTTGCCCATATTTCAGGCAAGATGCGAAAGCATTTCATAAGAATCCTGCCGGGGGATCGCGTACTGGTAGAGCTTTCGCCCTACGATTTGAACCGGGGGCGGATAACCTATCGGTATAAGTAGGAAGGAATTGAAATGAAGGTCCGGGCATCAGTAAAGAAAATGTGTGAGAACTGCAAGGTTATTCACCGCAAGGGTGTGGTCAGAGTGATCTGCACGAATCCCAAGCATAAGCAGAGACAAGGATAAGAGAATGGCTCGTGTAGCTGGTGTCGATCTTCCGCCGAACAAGCGCGCCCAGATCGGCCTGACATATATCTACGGCGTCGGCAGATCTCGTGCGACCTCGGTCCTTAATCAGGCGCAGGTTAGCATCGACACGCGCATAAAGGATTTGAATGAGGATGAGTTGAGCCGCATTCGCGCCGTGCTCGAGGCCCAGGGCGAGATTGAAGGCGATCTGCGCAAGCGGGTCCAGATGGATATCAAGCGCTTGATGGACATCGGATCATATCGCGGCCTGCGCCATCGCCGCGGACTACCGGTTAGGGGACAACGCACTCATACAAATGCACGTACCCGCAAAGGACCACGCCGGGCGACGATTGCTAAGAAGAAGGCCCCGGGCAAGAAGTAATCAAAATCTATGGCAACCAAAACCGCTGGCGCAAAGAAGAAGGTCTTTCGCAAGAAAGAAAAGAAGCATATCCCGGTGGGCATCGCCTACATCGCGGCATCGTTCAATAACACGATGATCTCGATAACCGATCTCGAAGGGAATCTGGTGGCGCAGTCGTCTTCCGGCGCCCGCGGTTTTCGCGGTTCACGCAAGGGAACTCCGTTTGCCGCCCAGCAGGCCGCGTACGAGGCTGCCAGGAAGGCCCAGGAAGCGGGTATGCAGCAGTGCGAAGTTCGCGTTAAGGGACCGGGCGGCGGTCGCGAATCGGCGATTCGCGCGATTAACAACGCGGGGATTCGCGTCACAACCATCCGGGACACGACGCCGATCCCGCATAATGGTTGCCGGCCGCCAAAGCGTCGTAGAGTGTAGGGGCATTGCCGATTGCCGATTTTGGGTTCGGACTCGATCGTCAGTAGGCGTTTAAGAGATCGCAAATCGGTAATCGGAAATTGGCAATGGGAAATGAATTAACCTAAAGGACGAAGGGCTTCTGCTTTGATCTCAGATTTCAGATCTGAGATTTGAGATTTCAGATTCGAGATAATTTGAGATCTCAAAGTGGCCTGTAAACTTTTCCGTCTAACAAAATAGACTGGAGGCAGAAAAAGCTTGGCTAGGTATAGAGATGCGGTGTGCCGTCTGTGCCGCCGTGAAGGTGCAAAACTTTTCCTCAAGGGCGACCGCTGTTACAAGCCTTCCTGCCCGATCGAAAAGCGCGGAACGCAGCCGCCGGGACAACACGGCAATTCCATGCGCCGGGGCAAAGCCCTGGTCGGGTATGGCCAGCAGCTCCGCGAGAAACAAAAAGTCAAACGCATATATTTCATTCTCGAAGGGCAGTTTCGTAACTACTTCGAGCGCGCCGCCCGTCAAAAAGGCATTACCGGCGAGAATCTTTTGTTTCTGCTCGAACGGCGTTTGGACAACACGGTCTATCGCGCCGGGTTTTCGACTTCGCGGCGCCAGGCGCGCCAGCTCGTCAACCATGGCCATATCGTGGTCAACGGGCGCAAGGTAGACATTCCGTCCTTCCAGGTTAAGGTGGGCGATCTAATCGCCGTGAAGGAACCAAGCAGAAAGAACCCGCACGTTGAAGGCGCCTGGCAAACGGCTGCCGGCCGGGGGCGTCCATCGTGGATTTCGGCGGGGGGCGCCGAGATGAGCGCGTCGGTCGCAAGTTTGCCAACGAGAGCCGACATCGATCGCTCAATCAACGAACAATTGATTGTAGAACTTTATAGTAAATAGACACGCAAATTCCTTGAGGCCCTGTGCAAATTATGCGTCGGGCGGCGAGGGATTGCAGAACGAGACCAAATGATGGCCATGGACCAAAATAATCTCTGGACAGGATTTCAAATGCCGCGCCGCCTGGCGGCCGATACCGATACGCTGACAGAACGCTTTGGGCGGTTTTCCGCGCAACCCTTCGAGCGTGGCTTCGGCACGACTGTCGGCAACTCTTTGCGACGTGCGTTGCTATCTTCGATTGAAGGTGCGGCAATTACAGCAGTCAAGATTGAAGGCGTCGAGCACGAGTTCTCGTCCATTAACGGAGTGGTCGAGGACGCAACCGACGTGATTCTTAATCTGAAGCAGGTGCCTTTCAAGCTTCACGGCAACGAATCAAAGACCCTGACGATATCGAAAGAAGGGCCTGGCGAAGTTACTGCAGGCGACATCGAAGCGGACGCGGATGTTGAGGTTTTGGATTCGACAGTGCACATCGCCACGCTCAGCGCCGGGGGTGCGCTGCGGATAGAAATGCGTTTGAAACGCGGGCGTGGTTATGTTTCGGCCGACCGTAACTTCGATGAGGACCTCTCGCTCGGTTACATCCCGGTGGATTCGGTGCATACGCCGGTGCGAAAGGTCAATTACAACGTCGAGGCGGCGCGTCTCGGGCAGAACACGGAATTCGACAAGTTGACGATCGAAGTTTGGACCGACGGATCAGTTAAGCCCGACGACGCGATCGGACTGGCGGCCAAGTTGATCAAGGATCATATGTCTATCTTCATCAACTTCGAAGAAGACACGGACGACTATGCTTACGCGAAAATGGAGCGTCCGCCGCTGCCGCGCAACGATCAATTGGATCGTTCGGTTGACGAGCTCGAGCT
Organism: Pyrinomonadaceae bacterium; assembly: GCA_036506395.1. Classification (GTDB taxonomy): domain Bacteria; phylum Acidobacteriota; class Blastocatellia; order Pyrinomonadales; family Pyrinomonadaceae; genus DASXRU01. The sequence goes on from DASXRU010000007.1 coordinate 14,744, forward strand.
TTCCGTTCGCTCCTATAATTGCTTGAAGAACGCGGAGATCAAGACCATTCGCGATCTGGTGCAACGTTCTGAGCGCGAAATGCTGGCGACCAAGAATTTTGGTAAGAAGTCGTTGAATGAAATCAAGGACATTCTTAACGGCATGGGGTTGGATTTTGGCATGGAATTCGACGCGCAGGGCAACCCGATTCCGGGAACCGGAGGCCGCGACGGAGATACGGGCGACTATCCGGACGAAGAAGAGTAGGCGTAATGCGACACCTGAAGGCACATCGAAAATTGGGCCGCACCTCGGAGCATCGTATGTCGATGCTGCGTAACCTGGCGACTTCGCTGGTTAACGCTCGTGATGAGCGAATCGTCACCACCTTGCCGAAGGCCAAGGAACTCAGACCATTCGTCGAGCGGGCCATCACGCTTTCCCGTCATGCGCATAACCTCGAAGGGGACGACACTGAGGCGCGCGCGGTCCATCTGCGGCGCCAGGCGGCGTCTTTTTTCCACGCGGGGAACATGGCGCAATCAGCTTTGAATGGTCGCCGCGGACAGATACGCGCGCCGCGCACCGCTGGTGTGGCTGCGTTGAAGCGACTGTTTGACGAGTTGGGCGAGCGCTTCGCGGATCGGCCCGGCGGTTACACTCGAATATTCAAGCTGGGCCGGCGGGACGGGGACAACGCCGAACTGGCCATCATCGAGCTGGTAGACAATCCTCGCGAGCTCTTAGCGAAAGAGAACGCTCGCAAGCGTGCGAAATCCGCCGGCTCGAGCAAAAAGAAGTCCCCAAAGGGCGGCGAAACTTCAGTTTTGGAAGGAAGCAAGGGCGGCAAGAAAGCGGAGAAATCTTCGGCGAGCGAAGTTGCGCCAGACGTTGATTCAGAGACCGAAGCAGCCGGCGACGATGAATAGTTAACCAGCTGCCAGACCCCGAGGCGAACAGCCAAGCGGGATGCTCGATCGCAATTGCTCTCCGTTTCGCTGAATTCACAAACGCCCCCGCATTCAGTCTTCTAACCAATGACGGATCAAGAAAAAACGGGAACTTCCGCTGGAACGCAACCGGCACCGGAACCGCAGAGCGAACCGGAGACCACCATTAACATGGACGAGCTGCATGAGCTCATCGCGTTAATGACCGAGAATGGGTTGACTGAGTTCGAGCTGGAGCGGGAAGGGTTTCGAGTCCGCTTAAGCCGGGATAACTTTTCGAAAAGCTTCGCCGCGCCGGCGGGCGGACCGCCCGCCACGGACAAACAGGCGGCCGGACATTCGTCAGCATCACAGAGCGTGCCGCACTCCAGTGCGCTTCATCCGGGAGCACAGGCGGAAACGGCAGCCTCTGAAGATCAGGACCTCTTTATCATTCCTTCGCCAATTGTGGGCACGTTTTATCGCGCCGCTTCGCCGACGGCGGAAACGTTTGTGCGCATCGGAAGTCGTGTCGAGCCGGAGAGTGTGGTGTGCATCATCGAAGCGATGAAGCTGATGAACGAGATTCAAGCTGAAACGAGCGGCGAGGTCGCGAAAATCTACGTTGAAAACGGGCAGGCGGTCGAATACGGCCAGCCGCTGTTTGGAATCAAGCAGTAGTTATCTTCGTTTGCGATTTTAGATTTGCGATTTGTAGTAGCCCGTAATCGCAAGTTTAAAATCGCATATTCATTATGACCAAAGGAACGCGGCAATTTCGAAAGATTCTGATCGCCAACCGCGGTGAGATTGCCTGCCGCATCATCTGGACCTGTAAAGAGATGGGCATCGGCACAGTCGCCGTCCATAGCGACGTCGATCGCGACTCGCTCCACGTGCGCTTTGCCGACGAGTCTGTCTGCATCGGGCCGGCTCCTTCCGCGCAAAGCTACCTGAATATTCCCGCCATAATCAGCGCCGCCGAAATATTCAACGTCGATGCGATTCACCCGGGCTATGGCTTTCTGGCGGAGTCCGCGTACTTCGCGGAAATATGCGAAGCGTGCAACATCAAGTTCATTGGGCCACGAGCTAGTGTCATCCAGTTGATGGGCGACAAGGTCGAAGCGCGTCGGGCGATGAAGAAGGCCGGCTTGCCCATTGTGCCCGGCAGTCCGGAAGCGCTGGAGTCTGAAGAAGAAGCGCTGATCATCGCTCGGGAGATCGGGTTTCCGGTCATCGTCAAAGCATCAGGCGGCGGCGGTGGCCGGGGCATGCGTATAGTTCGCACCGAGTCGGAACTTGGGTCTGCCCTCGAGACTGCATCCACCGAGGCTGAGGCCGCGTTCAAGAATGGCGACGTCTATATCGAGCGGTTCGTCGAGAATCCGCGCCACATCGAAATCCAGGTTCTCGCGGATGAACATGGCGAGTGTGTTTACCTGGGCGAAAGAGAATGCTCGATTCAACGCCGGCACCAGAAGCTTTTGGAAGAAGCGCCTTCATCGATACTGACTCCAAAACTGCGGAAAAAAATGGGCGAGGCCGCGGTCACTGCGTGCAAGAGTATCGATTATTCCAGCGCCGGCACGGTAGAGTTTCTGCTTGATAAGAATAACAAGTTCTATTTCATGGAGATGAATACGCGCATCCAGGTCGAGCATCCAGTTACCGAGATGGTTACGCTGGCCGACATCGTGCGCAATCAGATCCGGATCGCGGAAGGCGAGCCGCTCGGCTTTTCGCAAGACGACGTGATCATTGTCGGTCACGCCATAGAGTGCCGTATTAACGCGGAGAGTCCGGAAACGTTTGCGCCTTCGCCAGGGACGATCACGGCTTTTAATTTACCCGGCGGACCTGGCGTGCGGGTGGACACCTACGTCTATCCGGGTTACCAGGTGCCGCCGTTTTACGATTCGATGATAGCCAAAGTCATCGTCCATGCGCGCACACGCGAGCTGGCCATCGCGCGCATGCGACGCGCGCTGGGGGCGATGGTGGTCGAAGGAATAAAGACGACCATCCCGCTGCATCTTAAGATCATGGATGATCCTAAGTTTTGTGCCGGCGATATTTCGACCAGTTTTATGGAGTATTTTCTGGCGCGAAACGGGCTGAAAAAGCAGTCGCAAACTACGGCCGCCGGCGCGTTGACGGGCGCATGATCTACTCCTATAATGAACGACTTTTCCATGACGGGTAATCCCGTCCAGGGGGCAAGGGCATATGTCGTACGCAATCGTAAAAACGGGCGGCAAGCAGTTTCGAGTCGAAAAGGGCGCCACTGTCCGCGTGCCGTCTATCAACAAGAAGGTCGGCGAGTCGATCGAGCTGGATGTGCTGATGCTGGCCGGCGACAGCGAGACGAAAGTCGGAGGCCCGACGGTTAGCGGAGCACGAGTGATGGCGAGCATCACCGGTCACGAACGCGCAGCGAAGATCACAGTATTTAAGAAGAAGCGCCGCAAACACTATAAACGGACCCGCGGTCATCGTCAGGGTTACACGACATTGAAGGTTGACTCGATCGATTAGGAGGATTGCCGATTGCCAATTGCCAATAGCCGATTGAAAAGGAGACATCGATCGGAAATCGGCAATCGCAAATCGGAAATGACTTATGGCACACAAAAAGGGAGTAGGGTCATCGCGCAATGGCCGCGATTCCAATTCGCAGCGATTGGGTCTGAAGAAGTTTGGCGGCGAGCGAGTAGTGGGCGGGAATATTCTGGCCCGGCAGCGCGGCACGAAGTGGAAGCCCGGCAAAAATGTAGGCCGGGGCAAAGACGACACGTTGTTTGCGCTCGTCGATGGGGTAGTGAAGTTTGAAGACAAGGGCCGTTCAGGCAAGTACATCAGCGTCTATCCTGAAGCGGCTCCAGCAGGAGCGCCGGCCGCCGCAGCATAATCAAGAGGAATCTTAAATTAATGCGACGCCTGCCGGTTATTGAAGAGCGGTGGGCGTCGCTTTCGATTTCCAATGTTCATTGATCGCGCAAAAATTCGAGTGCAGGGAGGCCACGGTGGCAACGGAGTTACCGCGTTTCGGCGCGAGAAGTTTGTTCCCCGCGGTGGTCCTTCGGGGGGCGAAGGTGGCCGCGGTGGCGACGTGTGGCTGCAGGCGGATGAGTCTCTGAACACGCTGCTGCATCTTCGTTACAACCCGCTGCACATCGCCGGACGCGGCATGCATGGCGAGGGCTCCAATTGCTCCGGGCGCGAGGGCGCCGACGTGACAGTGCGGGTGCCGGTCGGCACGCAGATTTTTGATGCCGCGACGGGTGTCCTGCTTCATGACTTTGTCGAGCACGGGGCGCGTTGGCTGGTCGCTCGCGGCGGTCGGGGCGGCTTTGGTAACGCTCATTTTGCTACGTCAACTAACCGTGCGCCGCGTTATCACCAGGAAGGCTCACCGGGAGAGGAGTTCGAGTTGCAGCTCGAACTAAAGTTACTCGCCGATATCGGCCTGGTGGGATTTCCCAATGCGGGCAAGTCAACATTCATCTCGACGATTTCCGCTGCCCGGCCGAAGATTGCCGACTATCCATTCACAACGCTGGAACCGCATCTGGGAGTTGTGGATCTGGGCGACTTTCGCACCTTCGTCGTGGCAGACATTCCCGGCTTAATCGAAGGCGCGCACAAGGGAGCGGGATTGGGCGATCGTTTTCTGCGTCATATCGAGAGAACCAAACTCCTGCTTCATCTGGTCGATGTCTCTTCCGCCACGGGACGCGATCCGGTCAGTGACTACGAGACAATCAACCGCGAGCTTGCCGCTTATGACCCCCGCCTGGCCGCGGCGCCGCAGATCGTGGTGGCTACCAAGATTGACGCGCTTGACGAGCCGGAGCGTCTGGAGAAACTGGAAGCTCGCGCGGCGCAGGACGGCAGATTGTGCTTTGCGATTTCTTCCGTGACCCAAACAGGCGTTCGCGAACTTGTAGTCGCAGCGGCTCGGGCGCTGGATGAGATAAAGGCCGCAGCCGCCAACAATCTGAATCTGGAAGACTCGGCAATACGAAGGAGCGCTTGAGCGTCTTTGAATTGAATTATGAAAAGGCGCATCGCCCTTTACGGCGGGACTTTTGATCCGGTCCATCTGGCCCACCTGGACGTGGCCCGGCGACTCTTAGAGTTGTTTGCGCTCGACGAAGTTCTTTTCATTCCAGCCTGCATCGCGCCCCACAAACGGCGAACAAGCGTCACGCCCGCGTTGCATCGTTACGCGATGTTGGCGCTGGCAACGCAGGACGATGAGCGCTTGCGAGTTTCGACCATCGAGTTGGACGCGCCGGAAAAGCCCTACACCGTCGATACACTCCAACGGATGCAGGATGGCTTTGGAGAGCAGGCCCAGTGGTTCTTTGTTATGGGCGCCGACTCGTGGGCCGAAATTGACACCTGGCATGAATGGGAGCGCGTACTGGCTATTAGCAATCACATCATCGTGACCCGCCCGGGTTATGAAGTTGAAACGTTGCGGTTTGCTCCGGGGGTGCAAGAACGAATTGTTGATCTGCGGCAGTTGAACCAGCAGGAGATCGGGGCGCGATTAAACGGAGTTGGAGAGCCGAGGATTTATATAACTGACGCCGTGATGGCCGATGTTTCAGCTACCAGGATCCGGGCCAGCGCCCGGGCCGGACGTATGGATGAGCTTATGAAACTTGTGCCGCCGCCGGTAGCGAATTACATAACGAAATACGGACTGTATAAGGACGAATGAAACACAACACGATCAAAGAAGAAGCATTACGGGCTGGGCCGGCGACGGCCGGCGCCGGCAAAACGCCAGTTGCTGAGAAGTTTGATCTGTCCCAGTTGGACGAGAGAATTCTAACAGCGCTCAATGCGACGGCAGAGAAAAAGGCCGTCGAGGTAACCGTGCTCGACCTGCGCGGTATTGCCAGTTTCACTGACTATTTCCTGATTGCGAGTGGCACGAATGTGCGACAGGTTCAGGCAATCGCGGACGAGGTAGTCGATCAGCTTAAGCAACAGGGCACGCGGGCAGCGCGGGTTGAAGGTTATCAGAAGGCCGAATGGGTTTTGGTGGATTATGGCGACTTCATTCTGCACGTGTTCGAACATAAGGCCCGGCGCTTTTATGATCTTGAGCGGTTGTGGCGCGATGCGCCGCGCGGTGATGTGCCGCCCGACGCGGGCCGATTAAGCGAAAGTTCTTTGAGAAAAGAATCGTGATCGAACCTGTTGCGCTCTCGGAGGCAATGCGCGAGGTAGTTCGCCTCGCCGGACGCGTTGCTGCCACGGATGCCAACGTGCTGGTTACCGGCGAATCGGGCGCGGGAAAAGATGCGCTGGCACTTTTCATTCATGGGCAATCGAGCCGCGCGGCCCGTCCGTTCGTAAAGATCGATTGCGCCACCCTGCCGGCCGACCTGCTCGAAGCCGAGCTTTTCGGTTATGAAGCCGGTGCGTTTACCGGCGCCATTGAAGGAAAGCCGGGAAGGTTGGAAGCGGCGCATCGGGGAACGCTGGTGCTCGACGAGATCGCCCACCTCTCGATCGGAGCTCAGGCAAAACTGTTGCGCTTGATTGAGGCCCGGGAATTCGAGCGGCTGGGTGGACGCCGCACCATCAAAGTGGACGCGCGGCTGATCGCTTTAACGAATGTCGATCTGGAGAACGCAGTCAAGCGCGGCGTCTTTCGGGAAGACCTGTTCTATCGGCTGAACGTTGTTCGTATAAGCGTGCCGCCACTGCGCGAGCGGCGCAAGGATATTCCTGAACTGGCTAGCGTGCTGTTGAATGGGTTCGCCGAAAAACACGGCCGCAAGGTGAAAAAGATTACCCCGGCGGCGTTGGCGATTCTGAAGAGCTACGATTTTCCCGGCAATGTCCGCGAGCTGGCAAACACGATCGAGCGCGCCCTGATCGTTTCACGCGACGAATACATCGACGAGGTGGACTTGCCGGAGCCTTTACGCGTGTCTGTCGCAGCGCAGGAGAGAGGCAATCGCCGGCAAACCCTGGCCGAATTGGAGGAGCAGTACGTCAAGGAGACGCTTGTGGCCACGGGCGGCAACAAGACTGAAGCGGCTCGGGTACTCGGCATTAGTCGCAAGAATTTGTACGAGCGGCTGGCGCGGATCGGGAAGGATGAAGGTGGAGAAAGGATGAAGGATGAACCGTGAAGCATGAAGGCGGATTTTCCATATATCATTTTTCATTTCTCATTTGCCATTAGCGGATTCAAGTTGGGTGTTCCACTTCAAGTTGAATACACGATCGAACTCATCGCCCAAACCTAAACACGCTAGTGGCGAACGATAATGGTAAATGAGAAATGAAAAATGATATATGGAAAATCGGCCCGTTTGTCTTGTGCCCCCACGCAGCCTTCATCCTTTGCTCGCGATGCGGATTCGCTTCATCTGGACGGGAAAGACGAAAGATGCGCGGTTACGCGCGCTGATTGAGGAGTATTTGAAAAGGCTGGCACGATTCGTTCGCTGCGATGTCTCCGAGCTGCGCGAAAGCCGCGCCGGCAAAGATCGGGCTGGCATCGAAAAGGACGGCAAGCGCATCTCAGACGGGCTTCATTCAGGCGCTTTGACGGTTTTGCTGGACGTAGGCGGTCAGGAATGGAGCTCGACCGAACTGGCCGGCGAACTTCAACGCTGGGAGCGCAGCGGCACGAAAGAAGTCCAGATCGTGATCGGAGGGCCAAACGGTGTCTCCAATGAAGTGGCCGCCAAAACAAAAGTGCGTTGGTGTTTGTCTCGGCTAACCCTGACGCACGAGATGGCGCGGGTGATCGCGATCGAACAGATTTACCGTGCCTATACGATCGTAAACGGATTGCCTTATCAGAAATGAATCGGAGGATTTCACTGAAGAACACAATGGACAAGAGGAAAACAAAAACCTACCACGACAAATTACAGAGCCGGCGCGAGGGTTTGGTCGGACAAGTGCAGGAAGCTGAAGCCTACAGTCGCGAACGTGATTCCGAAGCGACCCAGGACCCCGCTGATATGGCGGCAAATGCCTACACCAAAGAGTTGCTGGTTTCGATGTCGGCAAATGACCGCCGCATGCTGGATCTGATTGACGAAGCTTTGGAAAGAATCCAGCGCGGCAAGTATGGAAAGTGTATCCACTGCGGATCGCCAATTCTGGAGAAGAGGCTGCAGGCGGTGCCCTGGGCGCGCCACTGTCTGCGCTGTCAAGACCTGAACGAGCGCGGTCTTTTGATGCAGGACGAAGAGTAGCAGCGAAATATTTCGCGTGACATAATCACGGCCTCCCGGGCTACGCCCCCGGGAGGCCGCTTCAATTTGGAGTGCGCCGGCAGAGCGAAGCGGCGACGGCGCTTTGGATGATTCTGGCGGCACGAGGCTAATGGTCACGCCTGATCCAAAGCGCTGTCGCGCTTCGCTTGCCCCCGCACTCCAAAATAAGACTTATGACCCTTGCCACCAAAGCCAGCCGCCTCTACGACGCAACTCTTTCGCTGGTCTATCCGCAGGCCTGCGCGATCTGCGCTGCTAACGTGGAATCGCGCGATGGTGGAATAGCGTGCGCTGCATGTTGGGAGCACGCGCAAGTTTTCTCCGGAGCCGAGACTATTTGCTGGAAATGTGGTGCCATTTCGCAGGGCAAACTTGCAGACGATAAAAAGGAGCAAGTGCGCTGTCGCCGCTGCGATGAAGATGCGTTTACCGCGGCGCGAGCTTGCGGATTCTATGAAGGCGCGCTGCGCGCGTGTGTGTTGGAACTCAAGCGGAAACCGCAGGTGCCGGCGCGGCTGGTTCGCCTGATGTCCGACGCCTCACGGCGCCACCCCATTAATGAAGCGACATTGGTGGTGCCGGTGCCACTTCATCCCGAACGCGAGCGCGAGCGAGGCTTCAATCAAGCCGCCGTGTTGGCGCGCGCGTTGGCGCAATCGAGGCATCTTCGTTGTGACGAGTGGTCACTGGCACGCGCGATTCATACGGACCGCCACCGCACAGGAATGGACGCGCGCTCGCGGCGCGAAAGCGTGGCCGGCGCTTTCCAGGTCAGCCGTCCGCGTCTTATTGAAAATGAGAGCGTGCTGCTGGTTGACGATGTCTTCACCACCGGCGCAACCGCTTCAGCCTGCGCCGCGGCACTCAAGAACGCCGGCGCGAAGGAAGTGTTCGTCCTGACCGTCGCGCGTCCTCAGATTTACTGAGCGCATACAACTCATCACGCTCTGATTGAGTTCGTCGTCTCCGCAATGTGAACACATCTCATTAGCACCTGACTTCAGAGGTGATCAGGTAGCAAAGATGTTGGTAACCGTTTTCAACGGTTTCTCGGGTATCCGTGTCTTCGCGCGACAAGATCCCGTGATATGAGTTGATTCGATATTCGTTGAGAAAAGGGCTGTGGTCTTAAATCCCCGCTAACCTCTTGACATTACTGCTTTGGGTCTAAAGCGCCAAAGGCGCGAAATGTAATAGCCTGGGCCAGCGGCCCAGGGAAGATATATGACCTTAAAATCACTAAAGCGCTGAAGGCGCGAAATAAAAAGAAAGCGAGAAGAAGGACAATGCCTCAATCCTTGTCGTCCATCCTCATTCACCTCATCTTCAGTACAAAACATCGAGAGCCGTTCATCACTCCGGCGATTGAAAACAGAATTACACCCGTACATGGCCAAAATCCTTCGCGCGCTGAAGTCGCCATCGCTGACGATTGGCGGCACGAACGACCATGTTCACATATTGTTTTCTCTCGGACGTGTTATCGCAGTTGCTGACCTGGTTGAAGAGGTTAAGACAGAATCTTCGAAGTGGATCAAAACGAAAGGACTGGAGTTCAGAAACTTTCACTGGCAAAACGGCTATGGCGCATTCTCTATCGGCCAGTCACAAGTGCCAGCCCTGAAACGTTCCATAGCCAGGCAGAAAGAACATCATCGGCGGGTTACATTTCAGCAGGAGTATCGCAAATTCCTCAAGGCATACGGAATTGATTACGACGAACGATACATTTGGGACTGACCATTTCGCACCTTTGGCGCTCCAGGTCGCGCTAAAGGTGTGAAATACAATAGTCAGCGTAAGCGACGCAGGCGTGCCACCCCCGGGGATGGATCAATCATTAACACCCAAGCCCTGTAGGGGCGCCGTAAGCACTAGGATCTGATATCCATTGAAGGGGGAAGATATTCGCGAAACAATTCCTCGCGGTTTTTTTGCGAGCAAAGCTTGTTGAATTATGGAGACGTAGCCAAGCATTGTCATCACCGCCTGATACTTCGCTGGGATATCTTTATAGGGTATAGCCATCACGTCGAATTCGACATGTGATTTGATATAGGAAAGTTGAGACTGGTACTTTTGCATGAGACCGGCCTGAGCAAGTTCGTTCTCTAAATCAACCACGCTTCCTTTGAGAGGAGTGATAATGCTCCCCATGACTTCCATTAGTGCGACGCACGCCTTACGCCTTTCCTCCTCGTCGTCGGTGATTTGGAGCGCAACGGCAACTTGGCCGAGTACCTTTCCGAGATCGGTAACATCCTTTTCGCGGCGCTCCATCATTCCTTGATATGAATTGAACATCAATTCTCTGGCCCTCAACTTGGTCTGGCCTTCCATTTCGGCTTGCTTGATTCTTCGCTGGCTTCGGAATGCCAGCCAGGAAACTATTGCAGTGATGGCGGCCGGCCCTAGACTATTAACTGCTTGATACGCAACGTCGGACCACAAATGGGGTTGAACTGATTGCATTAGTAATAGGGTCATGGCATACATACCTCGTCTCCTTGGTAAGCGATTTGCTATTAATTGGCATTCTACAATACTCCGTACCTTAAACTTATTGACTAACTTACGATAGAATCTGCCGCTATGACAGAACTCAGGACTCTCTACGATCCGATCGAGCCTTACGACTCTGGCCGGCTGAAGGTCTCTCCGATACACGAGCTTTACTACGAACAGTGCGGCAATCCTAAGGGCAAGCCCGTCGTGTTTTTGCACGGAGGGCCCGGTGGAGGAATAGAGCCGATATATCGCCGGTACTTCGACCCAGCGGCTTATCGGGTAGTGCTCTTCGACCAGCGCGGTGCGGGTAAGAGCACGCCCCATGCAAGTATCGAAGACAACACCACCTGGCACCTGGTTTCTGATATCGAGCAGCTGCGCGAGCACCTGGGAATTGAAACCTGGCAAGTGTTCGGTGGCTCATGGGGCAGCACGCTCTCGCTGGCATACGCCGAGACGCACCCGGACCGTGTGCGCGAACTGGTCTTGCGCGGGATTTTCCTTTGCCGGCGAAAAGAGATTCAGTGGTTCTATCAGGAAGGCGCGAACGCGATTTTTCCAGACGTGTGGGAAGAGTATCTGAAAGTTGTTCCGGAAGCGGAACGCAGCGATATGGTCAGCGCCTATTACCGGCGGCTGACCAGCGATGACGAGCAGGTAAGAATAGAAGCAGCCCGCGCCTGGAGCATATGGGAGGGCAGTACTTCAAAACTTTTCTTTGATTACAAATCCATCGAGAAGTTTGCCGACCCGGAGTTCGCCCTGGCCTTCGCGCGCATCGAATGCCATTACTTCATGAACAACGCCTTCTTCGAGACGGACAATTACCTGATCGAGAATGTCGGCAAAGTCCGTCACATCCCGGGTGTAATCGTGCAGGGGCGCTACGACGTGGTTTGTCCGATGATGAGTGCATGGGAACTTCATCGCGCCTGGCCTGAGGCCGACCTGCACATTACGCCTGATGCCGGGCATTCCATGACCGAGCCGGGAAACATCAGCGCCCTGGTGGAAGCGACCGACAAGTTTCGAGAGCAGTGACCAAAGCTGGGGCAGGTAAGCGGGGGCATGCCCCCTTCCTGACTGCGCCCTCCAGGAGTTGGGCGTTTTTGGCTTTATGCTCTGGGAAGACAGCGGCCAGGACGCCTGGCTCAGCCGGGTCTGCCCTTGGCCTTTTGCCTTATTTTTAGCCCTCGCGTAATATCCAGACGGTATGAACGCACGTGTTTTAGTGCTGAATACATCATTCGAGCCGATCAATGTCTGCACTGAGCGGCGCGCGGTGGTGATGATTTTCAAGGGCGTGGCGCGCATGGAAGAGCATAACGGCCACATGCTCCATTCCGCCAGGCTGGCTATTCATGCGCCTTCGGTTATTCGCCTGACCGAGTATATACACATTCCCTTCGAGCGCCGGTCGCTTTCGCGCAAGAACATTCTGCTGCGCGATCACTCCTGCTGCCAGTATTGCGGCAAACAGTTTTCGCCTTCGGAGTTAACTCTGGACCACGTGCTGCCGCGTTCGCGCGGGGGTGATTCGACCTGGGACAACCTGGTGGCGTGTTGCAAGCGCTGCAATCACCGCAAGGGCAATCGCACTCCGGAAGAATCCGGAATGCATCTCTTGCGCCGGCCGCGCGGTTTTTCGCTTCATGTGAACCGCCAGATTATGCGCTACCTGGGCCGGGCTGATGAGACCTGGCGCAAGTATCTTTTCTATGAGTCAGACAAGGGTAGCGATCTGTGCGTGAATGAATGACGCGCTAGTTCGTTCTGCTTGATGAGTGCTGAGCCAACCAGTTGGCAAAGGAGTTCTTATGAGTGTATTGATGCTGTTGCTGCCGGAGAGCCCGATGATCTGGATCTTCATCGTCGCGGTCATCTTTCTGTTGTTCGGCGGCAGCAAATTGCCGCAGTTAGCCAAAGCTCTGGGCCAGAGCAAGAAGGCCTTCAAGGAAGGAATTGCCGAAGGCGACGAGGACGATCGCCTGGAAAAACCGGCAAAGGATGCGTCATCCCTCTCTGCGGTTGATGACGAGCGACTATTTGAGGAAGCTCGCCGTCGCGCGCGCCTGCGCGTCGGTGAAGGGAAGAACGATTAGACTCTTTGGTCGGTTGTAGATCCTTTGCCCTCAGCCTGCAACTGGCAGCTCGCCCTTTCGTCCCACCACCAGAGTTGCCTTTACCGACAGCGAAAACTCTGCTTCGTGCCGCTCTTCGTCGATGATGCGCGCGATCTCCTGCGCGACTTGAGTCTGCGTGGCGTCAGGAAGTGATCGCAGCCAACCGCGCATAAGAAAATCTGTGATCAGCGGCGAGTTCAGGAACTGCTGGGCGGATTCGTAATCAAACTCCTCGATAGTGGTCCAGGAAGTTACCTTCACGAGGCCTTTGCATTCTGCCATCGCTTCGAGGTCTGACACGGTGGGCAGCTGTGTCAGTAGGACCTCAGCCTCAGTGGCGTAGTCCGAGAGACCTAAATTCATAAGTGCTTCCCAGTAAATCGAAAAGAACTCACCAAAGCTGGAAAGGGTTGGGAGCCAGCACGCAACGGTTGCTCCTGTCTTCGCGACCCGGGCCATCTCCGCCAGCATTCCCGGTAGGCGCGCGGGCGCGAGCATAGAGGCATTGCCAAGGACGAGATCGAATTTAGCATCTGCCAAAGGAAGGCTGTCAGACTTTGCGTGCTTGAACTCCGTTTGCTCGTTCAGGGCTACGGCTTTGGCGCGCGCCAGCTCCAAAGATTCTTCGCTCTCGTCCACGCCGAGGAATTTCAGGTCGGCGCCGGCCTGTGCCTGGAGAGCCAACGCATGACCGCCAGTGCCAGAGCCGACGTATAGCGCCTTACCTTTCTTCGGCAGCTTGACGTGTTGGTCCACCAGCTCGGCAAAGCGCTCGCCCCAGTCAGTCGCGACGTAGAGGTCTTCGAGGAAGGCCAGTTCTTTTTCTGATTTCCTAGTCATTCAACAAATCGCCCGAGGCTGTACGCAAACATTTGCGACTCTGCCGCCGCACAGTGCGGTCAGGCTTTGCCTGACCGTGGTGCTGCCTTCAAGATTCCGCGACGAGGCTGCGCCTCGTCGCGCTTTGAGGCATAGCCTCAATCAATAGCGGAGTGTCGCCGGAAAGGCGGAGCCTTTCCGAACTGTGCGGCGGCAAAGCCGCGACACTAGCTTGATGCCTCATGCGAAGCACTCATTCATCCTTTTGGTCCTCGAAGTAGACCCTGCCACGCAACAGCTCCGGCAAACACTCCATCTCGTCCTTCGCCTCCGGGTCGCTGTGCACATAGCGATAGCCAGTTCCATAACCCACTGCCTTCATCAATGGGGTGACCGCATTGCGCAGATGGAGTGGGACAGGTTCGCGGGCTGTCTCGATCGCGTCGCTGACAGCAGCGTGATAGGCACTCTTGACGGCATTCGATTTCGGCGCGCGCGCCAGATAGATGGTCGCCTGCGAAAGTGGAAATAGCGCTTCCGGCAAACCAATCAGTTGCGTTATCTCCGCGGCGGCTGCGGCCTGTACCATCGCCTGAGGATCGGCAAGGCCAATGTCTTCTGACGCCAGGATGCAAAGCCTTCGGGCGATAAATACCGGATCGGCCCCGCCTTCGATCATACGCGCCAACCAGTAAAGCGCAGCGTTCACATCTGAGTTGCGCAGAGACTTGATCAGGGCCGACACCAGGTTGTAATGGTCCTCTCCGCCTTTGTCGTAAGCGAAATGCGCGCGACCGAGTGCTTCCACCAGTGTTTCGTCCGTAATGTGTCGCCTGCCTTGATTGTCCGGCCTGGTTGACTCAACCGCAGCTTCGAGGGCTGCCAGTGCCACCCGCGCGTCACCGCCGGCCGAATGGGCCAGCTTCGCGATCAATTCATCTGTGACCTCGGGTTGAAGGCTTGCCAGACCGCGTTCGTCATCAGCGAGTGCGCGGCGCAGGATTGCTTCTACTTCCGTATCCTCCAGAGGATTGAGCACGAGCACGCGACAACGCGAAAGCAATGCGCCGATCACTTCAAAAGAAGGATTCTCGGTGGTGGCGCCAATCAGGGTTACGGTGCCGTCTTCCACGGCGGGCAGCAGCGCATCTTGTTGTGCTTTATTGAAGCGATGAATTTCGTCAATGAACAGGATGGTGCGCAGGCCTCGTTGGCGAGCGAGCCGCGCTTCGGCGATCGCCGCGCGCAGATCTTTCACACCGGAGAAAACTGCGGACAAGGCGATAAAACGGGCGCCGGTCTTTTCCGACAACAATCGGCCCAAAGTCGTTTTGCCGGTGCCCGGTGGTCCCCAAAGGATCAGCGAGGGAAAAGAACTGCCACCCTCGATCAAACGTCGTAGCACACGGCCTTCGCCAACGAGATGTTCCTGGCCGACGAATTCATCGAGGGTGCGCGGCCGCACACGATCCGCCAACGGTCCCGGCACGCGCGAGCCGGCGCTTGATGAAGCTTCCTGCCTGAGTTCAGGAAACAAACTATCACTGGTTCGGTTTGCCATTGGTTTTCAGGAGAGTAGCACAGCCCCGGGAGCGCAGGCATCCTGCCGGAACTTCCTGATTCTACAAGTCTGAGCCGCCGGCACATTCAAGGGAACGATCCGCCTGAAGGCATCGTATATTCAGGCGAGCCCGAAGAAAGCGATAAGCAAAACGGAGCTGTAAAGATAATAGGAGGCATTGGAGTTATGAAGGAAGCTAAAGACGTTTTACGACTGGCTGGTATGTTACTGCTGGGACTTTTTGTCCTGGTTGTGGGCGTGCCGCTGGTTTTGACCGCGGCGGGAATTGCTCTGGGAATCTTTGGCTTTCTATTTGGCCTGGCAGTTCTGCTTATCAAAGTGGCAATCGTCGTTGCCGTTATTTATCTAATCCTGGTCGGTGTGCGGGCTGTGCTCAGGTAATGATGGGCGCAAACTGACAGTTTGCGTTACAGCTAAAACGCCCAGCGGCCCCGCACAAACTGGGCGGCGAACAACCCCAAAAACAGCAACGACCACACCGCGATTATGACCCGCCAGAGAAAACGCGAAGCCAGTTGAGCGAAAAGTATGAAGATGGGAAACATCAGCAACGTGTAACGTGGCACTCCCAGAACAAACGCCAGACTGGTGCATAGCAGCCAATTCCCTGTAACCCACATAGCATACGAAGGCCGCAACTTTATCCAGCTAATAATCGCACAGACCAGGCCCAGCAGAATAAAAAAGACTTCCTGATTTGCAACCATCTCCCCGTCGGTGGTACTCAGATTCATCGCCTCTATTTTTCCGCCAATACCCAGCCACGGCCATGCCGGCGAAGAGAAGAAATATTGACGCCGAATTGCGAGGAACGAGAACGGGTCTCCGGTCACGTGAACATTCAGCAATAAATAACCGGCCAAACCAAAACCGACAATAGCGATCCAAAGCCATTGCCACTGCCAACGGCGCGTTTTCCGGTATTGCTGAAACGCTTCAAGGGCAAGCGCGGGGATCAAGATGGGTCCCATGGCGCGCGTCATACATGAAAGCGCGCCCAGCACACCAGCTAGCCACCAACGCCCTGAGCGTGCCGCCAGGAAAGCACCAAGCACAAGCACCAGGAAAAGGCTTTCCGAATAGCCGATATGCAGGAAGTAACTGGTAGGAAAAATGAAAAGGAAGCAGACCGTGCGCTCTGCCAACTGCTCCGAGTAATCGAGAAGCAGCAAACGTCGAAAAAGAATTCCCGCCGCGATCGAAGTGAAAGTTGAAATGATGAAGGCACTGACTAAATACTTGCCGGTTCCCAGGGCCACTATGCGGATTAGCCAGGGATAGAGTGGATAGAAACCCAGCAGGGTTTTCGTTTCGCCCGTTGCGCTGTAGCCGAATTCCGCCAGCTTGAGGTAGTTCAAAGAGTCCCAGCGATTCCAAATCTCCATCCAGCCGAAGAAACCAGACAAAGGCTTGCCTTCAAGAACCTGGTAACTGCGCGTGGCGTAGAAAAACAGCACCAGCTTGATTGCGGCGATCATTCCGACGACGCGCCAGTCGCCGTGCCGTAAACCGAGTCGTACTGTTTCTTTTTTTGGTTCGGTTGGACTCTTCATTAATGGAATGTAGACCAGGCGCGCAAACGAACAGTTACGTCAGCTACACGTTGAACCGGAAATTGACGATGTCGCCTTCCTGCATGATGTAGTCTTTGCCTTCCAATCGCATCAGGCCCTGTTCGCGCGCCGCTGCATAAGAACCGGCCCCAATGAGCGCGTTATAACCAACAATCTCGGCGCGAATGAAACCGCGTTCGATGTCTGTATGAATCACACCGGCGGCTTGCTGCGCGCGCGTGCCTTGCGGGATGGTCCAGGCGCGCACTTCTTTTTCCCCCGCCGTCAGAAACGACATCAACCCGAGCAAGTGATAGGCGCTCTTGATCAGGCGATCGACGCCGCTGCTGTTTACACTCAGAGTCTTCAGATAATCCAAGCGGTCATTCAGCGGCAGGGCCACCAGCTCCGACTCGAGCTGCGCGCATATCGCCACGAATTCCGCCGATTCGTTTGCCGCTACAGTTTGAACGTTCCGCACGTGCGTGTTCCCGTCGGGATTTGCCAGGGTCGCCTCGTCAACATTGGCTGCATAGATGGTTGGCTTCATTGTCAACAGAAAGAAGCCGCGAGCGACCGCACGTTCTTCGGCGGTGAGCGACACGGTGCGCGCCGGTTTGCCCTGTTCGAGTATGGGCTGCAGTTTGTCGAGAACATCCAATTCGGCGCGCGCCGTCTTGTCTCCGCTCTTCGCGCTCTTTTGTGCCTTATCGCGACGGCGTTCCGCGGTGGCCATGTCCGCGAGTGCCAGCTCGATCTGAATCGTCTCCATGTCGCGCAGGGGATTCACAGAGCCTTCTACGTGCACCACCGCGTCATCTTCAAAACAGCGCACCACCTGGACCACTGTATCGGTCTCGCGAATGTTCGCCAGGAATTGATTGCCCAGGCCCTCGCCTTTTGAAGCGCCGCGCACCAGTCCGGCTATGTCGAGAAACTCGACTGTGGCGGTCACGATCTTCTGCGTCTTGACGAGGCGGGCCAGCGGCTGCAACCGTTCATCCGGCACAGCGACGACGCCGACGTTTGGTTCGATAGTGGCGAACGGATAGTTCGCGATCAGCGCTGCCGCCTGCGCGGTCAGAGCATTAAAGAGCGTAGATTTGCCAACGTTGGGAAGACCGACGATTCCAGCGCGGAGCATGTGTCCCCTTTTTATGACGGTTCGGAAAAATGAGACCAACTCTTTACACTGTGGCTCTTCGCGTGTCCAGTTGAAACTTGAGTTCTAGCTCAATTGCCTTTGCAAAGTGGAACCGGACTTCGCGTATAATCGCCATCCGTAATCAGCCGTCACAAATATGATCATTGCCCTGGCTCTTTCGCTGATCGCAATCGCGGGCGGCGCGCTGGTAACTTATCTTTACGATGAAGGCGCGCCGCTCGCTTCGCGTCTATGCTCCGGTGCCTGCCTCGGATTTGCCGCCTTCGGCCTCTTTGGTTTCATAACCGCTTCATTTCTAGGCCTGGGTCCGGCGGCACTCATTCTTTCCGCTATCATGGTGGCCTTGCCTTTCGCCTTGCTTTCAAACTCGGCGCGCCGGGCACAGGTGCGCAGGGAGTTTTCGACCTCAGCACGAGAGTTGCGCCATGCGATCCTGCGTCCCGGTGCGCAGACGATTATCTATTTTGTGTTCTACGCAACGGTGGTGGTGGTGATGTGGACCGCGTTCTCGCGCGCAATGTTCGAGCGTCCGGATGGAATTTACACCGGGGTACGAAACAATTTTGGCGATCTGCCGTTTCATCTGAGCGTGATTACGCGCTTCGCTTTTGGACAGAATTTTCCTCCCGAAGATCCGACCTACGCCGGGGCGCGGTTTACCTATCCGTTCCTTACCGATCTCGTGTCGGCCATGTTCGTTCGGGCCGGCGCCAGTCTGCGCGATTCAATGTTCATCGAAAACTTCATTGTGGGCGTAGCGCTTGTCGGCGTCATACATCGCTGGGCCTTTCAGCTTTTGCGCGACCGGCTGGCGGCGGTCATTACTCCAATACTCATCATATTGAGTGGTGGGCTGGGCTGGCTCGCTTTCTTGCGGGACGCGGCCGCGAGCGAGTCGGGCTTGTTCGGTCTGCTTAACCATCTTCCCTACTCGTACACGATTCGTCCCGATAGTGCCTGGCGATGGGGCAACGCGATGACCTCGCTGCTGGTGCCGCAAAGGGGCTTCCTGCTTGGCATCCCGCTGGCGGTGATTGTATTCACCCAATGGTGGATGTCGCTGGAAAACGCGAAAGGAAAAAGTAAAAAGGAAAAAGGCAAAAAGAAGAAGCCTCAGGATCGGGAGAGAAATACTCGGTTGTCTGGCGAGTCAGAGTTGTCGTCTTCCCCTTTTCCTTTTTCCTTTTTCCTTTCTCCTTCTGCGAGGCGGATGCTGGCCGCCGGCGCGGTTGCCGGCCTTCTGCCGTTGGTACATGCGCACAGTTTCGTAGTCGTGATGGCGATGGGCGGCTGCCTGGCTCTGATTCAATGGCGGCGCTGGCGCGAATGGTCAGCGTTTTTCCTGGCGGCGTCGATTATCGCGCTGCCGCAAATGTTCTGGTCAACCCATGGCAGTGCGGTCAGTGCGGGCAGTTTCTTTGGCTGGGAATTCGGCTGGGACCACGGCCGCGCAGACGTTTTTTGGTTCTGGTTAAAGAATACGGGACTCTTCTTTCCCCTGGTGATTATTGGGCTGCTTTGGAAGCGTGGTGACTATCTCGTTTCGCGCCGGCTGGTGTTGTTTTATTTGCCCTTCATGCTCTGCTTCATTGTTCCCAATCTGTTCAAGATGGCGCCGTGGATCTGGGACAACATCAAAGTTCTGTTCTACTGGTGGATCGCGTCCGCGCCGATCGTCGCTTTGGTTGTCGCACGGCTTTGGCAGGGAAATATCTGGCGCCGGATACTCGCAGCCAGTCTGTTCGTCGCGCTGACAATGGCCGGGGGCCTTGATGTGTTGGCTCTGGTGACGAATCAGCAAGAGGATCGCGAGTTTGACCGCGATGGTATCCAGCTCGCTCAAATGATCAGGCAACAGACTCCTGAGCACGCGATGATCCTGCACGCCCCAATTCATAACCACCCGGTATTCCTGACGGGTCGCCGCTCATTGATGGGATATCCGGGTCACATCTGGACACACGGGATTGAGTTCGCCCCGCGCGAAGCCGACATCCGGACGATCTACGCCGGTGGTCCGGAAGCCCCAGGCCTGTTGGCGAAGTATGGCGTCGAATATGTCGTTGTTAGTCCATTGGAAAGCAACGTCTTCCCGGTCAATGAATTGTTTTTTAGTGGTTATCCGAAAGTAGGAGAAGCAGGTGCGTACCTCCTCTACAAAATCACGCCGTAAGAGCAAGTCGGTTGCGGGCAGCGCATTGATCGGCGTCGATAAAAAAACAGTTGCCCCGCCGGCGGCTCACGCGGATATTAGCCATCACGCCTGGCGAATCGCATCCGCGTCGGTTTTGCTGGCCGGCGCCTTTTTGCGCCTCTACCATCTGAGCCTCGTTCCGCTTCATCATGACGAAGGCGTTAACGGAAATTTTCTGGTGACTTTGGTTCGTAACGGAACCTACCATTACGATCCGACCAACTATCATGGCCCCACGCTTTACTATTTTTCAGCCATCATTCCCTGGCTGTTCCGGTTTTTTGGCGGCAGGGCTTTCAGCGATGCCCACGGCCTGACAACTTTCAATATCCGTCTGATTACAGCGGCGTTTGGGGTGGGGACAATCTGGCTGGTGCTGCTGTTACGCAAACGCCTGGGAACAATCGGCGCGTTATCCACAGCAGCACTCATCGCGATATCGCCCGGAGCCGTTTATCTTTCACGCTATTTTATTCACGAAACATTGTTCGTCTTCTTTGCCCTGGCCATTGTGGTCGCGGCTCTGGAGTATTACGACACTGGACGTTGGACATATTTGACTTTGGCCGCGCTTTCGGCGGCCCTGATGACCGCGACCAAGGAAACCTGGATCATTAACGGCCCGGTGCTCTTGATCGCGCTTATCACGACTACCATGTATTTCTGGCTGCGCCGCAGAAAGAAAAAAAAGGCAAAACGTAAAGCAACTGCAAATCGATTAACGCTGGGCGACCGGCTGACGCAGGGGCTTGAACGCTTTGGAGGTCCGGCTTCCGTCGCAACCGTATCACTGATCGCCCTCGCTGTATTCATCATAGTCAACGTGCTCTTTTATTCATCCTTCTTCACAAACTATCCGAAGGGCGTCAACGACGCGTTCCTAACGCTGAACCTCTGGGCCCATCGCACGCAGGAGCACTTCCACCCCTGGTCGCAGTATCTGGAGTGGCTGCGGCAGCAAGAATCGCCTTTGCTGCTCCTCGGCGCTGCCGGTGCAACGATTGCAGTCTGGCGCGCCGATAACCGCTTCGCAGTGTTCGCGGCCCAATGGGCTTTTGGATCGCTGGCCGCATACTCGCTGGTTGGCTACAAGACCCCCTGGATTGCACTGAACTTCATCGTTCCTCTGGCTGTCATTAGCGGGTATGCACTTCAATCAATTTACGAGAGGTTTGGCGAGCCATTCGTTCCCCTCGCGTTGGCCGCCGGCGCAATTGTCTTTCTGGCTTACCGACACATTGTGCAAATCGCTTATAACGAAGCGGGCGGTATTGCGGGCCTGACCGCCGACTTCAGTTTCTCGAAAAACTGGCCCTTCATGCTCGGTATCCTCTTAACGGCAATTTACGCCGGATACGTTCTTTATTCGACTCGGAGGAGGCAAACATTTTCAGTCCACTTTTATGTGGTTGCCGCGGTCACGCTACTGCTATGCAGCGCCCAAATGTTTTCGCTTAACTTCGTGCACTACGATGACGATCGCTACGCTTATGTGTACGCGCACACGCGGCGCGAAATGCTTGCACTGGTCGATGAAGTCAATCGCGTCGCCTCTCGTATCGGCACCGGGGCGGATACAGGCATAACCATCGCCTCGCCGGACTACTGGCCATTACCGTGGTACTTTCGCGATTACAAACACGTCGGTTACCACCAGCGCGTGGTTCCGACAACGGAACCGCTGATTATCGGATCTGTTGCTCAGCAGGATGAGCTGACTGCTACCTACGGTGATCGCTACCAGCAGATAGGCTATCCCGGCACTGAGGATGGCAGTTATGCTTTGCGGCCCGGAGTCGATCTTCTGCTCTACGTGCGGCGAGATCTGGCGCGCTAATCATGAGTTCAGGATTTGACTGCTACTTCCCGGAGAAAATACACTTGGCGTCGATCATTCTGTGGACAGATCTAATATGAAAAGATTTCTTCCCTTCATTATTATCATCGCCGTGTTGCTGCTGGCTGTCGGCGTCGGCTGGATGGTATTGCGTGCCAGGCAGGGAAACGTCGCGAGTCCAGCTGTTCCAAATGTTGCGACTGGCCCGGCGACTGCTCCGGCAACCACCCCGGGCGCTGCGAAAACTAAACCACCCACGGGCAAGTTAGTCATTGTGGAAGAGTACGGCGACTACCAATGCCCACCCTGCGGCCTGCTGTATCCCGAACTGAAAAAGATCGAAGCTGAGTACGGCAGCAATGTGCATATGGTCTTCCATCATCTCCCCTTAACGAAGATTCATAAGAACGCCCTCGCTGCAGCTCATGCGGCTGAAGCGGCCGGTCGGCAGAATCACTTCTGGGAGATGCACGACCGGCTTTACCGCAACCAGAAAGCGTGGGCTGAAGAAGCTGATCCTCGGCCGATCTTCGTTGGATATGCGCGCGACCTGGGATTGGACCTTGGCCGCTTCACCAGGGACATGGACAGCGCCGAAGTGGACAGTCGCATTACGGCCGATTCTCAGCAGGCCACCTCGTTGGGAATTATCGGAACGCCGACAATTCTGATAGACGGCAGGCAATTGCGGCCGGAAGCCACCACGCCGGAAGGCATCAGACGCGGCATAGACTTCATGCTTGCCCAGAAAGGCGCTGCACCATCCTCCGGCTAGCCTCCCTCGGCGGCCTTTTTTGCCTGACTTCATAAACTCGCTCGTCACACAAATAAACTCGCCTTAGCTAATGTTTTGGTTGACATTGCGGCGAACTCCAACTTATAGTGGCTTGCCCTTGAGCGGCTCGCAGACTCTGGTTTTGGCGGGTTTTGTGGCGATTAACCAGCAGACCGATACATGTTCAAACTCCAGCGGCTAGAAATCACCGGGTTCAAATCTTTTGCGGATTATACGAACCTCGTCTTCACCGGGGACGGCATTACTGCCGTTGTGGGCCCGAACGGGTGCGGCAAGAGCAATGTCGCCGACGCTATCGCCTGGGTGCTCGGGGAGCAACGAATCAAGCACCTTCGCGGCGCGGAAATGAAGGACGTGATCTTCCAGGGATCACGCAATCGTTCCCCCAGCGGCATGGCTGAAGTGGTGCTGCACCTGGTGCGCGACGAAACCGTCGAGCACGAGCCGGATATCGAAGACATCGATTCAACCCTCGAACAGATTGACGACAATGCCATCGTCATTGAAGAAGCTGAGCTACTGGTAGGCTCGGAAGCAGACGCGGAAACAACCTCGACTGCCGCAGAGGCAAACGCCAGCGAGCTGGACGCGACACAGGCAACGGCAGAATCGGCGAATCAATCTCGAATTCCAAGAACGCACGGCAAGCGACACTGGCGGCGCCATCAGGCACTCGAGTTTGCTCCCGGCGAAGCCGTCTCGGTAACTCGGCGGCTCTATCGTTCAGGCGAAAGCGAATACCTCTTGAACGATCGGCTCTGTCGTCTGCGTGACATCCAGGATTTGTTTTCCGGCACAGGTTTGTCGGGCGGCCACTACGCAATTATCGAGCAGGGACGCATCGGCCAGATCCTTTCGGCCAAGCCGATGGATCGGCGCACGATCATCGAAGAAGCTGCCGGCATAACAAAGTTTCGCGTTCGCCAAAGAGCTGCCGAAGCGCGGCTGGAATCCGCCCGTGGCAATCTCTCCCGGATCTCCGACATCATCGCGGAAATTGATCGGCAGGTTAACAGCTTGCGGCGGCAGGCCGCGAAGGCGCGGCGCTATCGTGTTTCGCGGGAGGAGCTACGCGAGCTTTTACGTCGTGTTTACGTCGCCGAAGAACATACCTTGACCGGCTTGCTCGATCATACGCAGCAGCAGTTGGAAGAAGCGAGCCGAATGGAAGAGAGCCTGGCGCGGGAGTTGGCCCAGCGCGAAACTGACAGCCGCAGCGCCACTCAGGACGCTCGCGATTTTGAAGATCGCCTGGCGCAAGTCCGCGCCGCCGTAGCTGAAGCGGCGCTGCAGCGCGATCGACGAATTCGCGAGCGCAGCTATCAGGAAGAGCAGATCGTTTCTCTGGAAAGACGGCGCACGGAGCTGCAGCAGGAAATCGAGGCTCTGAACGAGCGGCTTGTGACGGTTGAAGCTGAATGGCAGCGCTTGAGCGAGTTAGAGGCAAAACTAACTGCGGAAAATGACGAGAGTGCGCTTTCGTTGCAATCCGCCGAAGAGGTCTACGCGCAGAGACTCGCCGACGTCTCGCGCGCTGAGGGAGAGATCGAAGAGGCTCGCGTGCAGCTGCTGACCCACACGGCTGCCTCCGAGCGCTTGGGAGAAATCGCTCATCAACTTGAGAGTGCCATCGAGCGGCTCGCCCAGCAGGCCGAGGGCCTGGCGCACGAGGGCGAACGTGCCGGCCGCGCGCATGCCGACAGAACAGCCGAGGCCGAGAAACTGACCAGCGAGATCACGGTAGCTCGTGAGCGGCTGGCAAAACTTGTCTCCGAACGGGAAACCGCCGTGCGCGCCGTGGTCGAAGGCCACGAGCGCGTTTCCGATACTGACGCCGAACTAACCCGCGTGCGCGAGGATCATTCTCGAACCCGGCACCGGCTGGAAAGTCTGCGCGAGCTGGACCAGCGGCGGGCCAACTATTCCGCGACGGTGCAGGAAATCTTTTCCGCAAACGCTGAAGAAGACTTTCATTTCATAGGAACACTGGCGGATGCAATCCAGGTCGAACCTCGTTGGGAGCCTGCCGTGGAAGGCATATTCGGCTCGTCCCTGCAAACAGTTCTGGTTCCAACTCCTGACGATGCGGCGCGCGCTGCGACCTGGTTGAAAGCAAACAATGCCGGACGCGCTGCGTTTCTGGTGACCGGCTTTCACGGCGGCAGTGGGGAAGCTGAGGTTGCGACTTACCAGTCAGCGGCGAACGAAAATAGAAGCTACAAATATGCTCCGCTGGGCATAGACGGTCCGCGGATCGGAGATATTCTGCAAGCACCATCTGAGTTGCTGTTGATACTCGAGCGGACGCTCCCCGAGAGGATGAGTGCGCGCATCGTTGATTCGATAGATGATGCACTCGCCTTGTCCCTGGCCACCGGAGATATGTTCGTCACCGTGGACGGCGATTGGGTTGCGGGTGGGCAATTCGTTAGCGCGGGAAATGCGCGTGGGATTGAAGAGAGCGCAGGCTTGCTTGGTTTCAAACGCGAGTTACGCGAGCTGGAATCCAGCGCGGCAGAGCTTGCCGGGCAGGCGGCCACGGCAAAAGAAGCGGTTAGCCAGGCGCGTGCACGGCTGGTCGATCTTGAAGAGGCTGTAGTTTTGCTTAACGAGGTGATTGGCCGGGAAGAGCGCGATGCGATGGGGCGCGAATTGACGGCCAGCAGCCTGAAACAGGACATCGAGCGCGCCATGCGCCACGTGCGGGTGGTGGCGGATGACACTCAGCGACTGGCCCAGGAGCAGCAGGAGCTCAGCGATCGGCGTATCAAGGCTCTGGCGGAAGCCGAAGCGGCGGAGGCGGCGCGCCTGGCAACGATAGAAAACGTAACGCAGGCATCAGCTCGTTTGGCTGCGGCGCGGCGGAATGCTGAGTCGGAAAACGAACTGCTAAATGAACAACGTTCGGTGGCAGCCGCAGCCGCGGAGCGACGCCGATCAACGAGTGCCGAGCTGCGCCGGCTGCAATCAGAGAGTGCTGACCTGAAATCACGATTGGCGCGACACGCGCAGGAAATTCACGAGACGGCAACGCGCCTTGAAGAATTGCAGCATTCGATCGAGGAGATCGATGCTTTGGCTGCAACCGTCGATAACGAGCGGGCCCAGGAAGAGAAGCAGATTGCCGGTGCCACCGCGCAGCTCAACCAGGCTCGCGACCGCGCCGACGCAGTTGCTGCCGAGCTGGCTGAGGTAAACCGGCGCGCGGCAGCTTCCCGTGATGCTCGGGCCGCCGTCGAAGTTCAGCGGGCCGAGAGCCTGGCGCGGCTCAATTATGTCCGTGAAGCCTGCACCGCTGAGTTGGGCCAGCACCTCGCGGACCTCGCGAGCGAGGAACCCTTTGATGGCGAATTTGATCTGGACGCGGGACGGACGCGGGTGGAAGAGTTGCGCGCTCGCATCGAGAGCTTTGGCGCCGTAAATATGATGGCGCTTGAAGAGCTATCGGAATCAGAAGAGCGGCTGCTGTTCCTGACGGCGCAGCGCGAAGACATTCGTCTGGGCATCGATTCAACCGAAGAAGCACTGCGCGAAATCAAGCGCCGCTCGCGCGAGCGCTTCCGGGCTGCCTTCGAACAGATTAATATAAATTTTGGTGAGTTGTTCAAGGAATTGTTCGGCGGCGGCCGCGGGGAAATGAGTTTGATTGATGCCGATGATGAGCTTGAATCCGGCATTGACGTCATCGCGCAACCTCCCGGTAAGCGCCTGCAGAACGTGCTGCTCTTGTCAGGTGGTGAAAAGGCAATGGCCGCCCTTGCGTTAGTGCTCGGAATATTTCATTATCGCCCCTCTCCCTTCTGCCTGCTGGACGAAGTGGATGCGCCATTGGACGAGGCCAACATCGGGCGCTTTACTAATAAGGTGGCGCAGATGTCTGCCAATACTCAGTTCATCGTGATCACGCACAACAAGAGAACGATGGAAATGGCCCGGGCGCTTTATGGGGTGACGATGGAAGAAGTGGGTGTTTCGAAGCTGGTGTCGGTAAAGTTTGAATGATGCAGGTCATCAACTGGCGATCTGCCAAATCGGGTCCGCGAGTTGATCAGTTTTAGGTGGTCTATAAGCAAGTAACAATTGGGCGTCTTCTCCCCGCCGCGCTGGTAATTCTAGGCGCGGCGATTTTCACTTGTGGGCAGACCACCCCTTCGAGGAAACAAAACAATCGCCCACCGGAGTTGGCCCCGACCGTAACCACTGCGGAGGATAGGGGAAACAAGCTCGATGCAGCGCACTATTCCTACGAATTCTCGCAGCCGGAGTTCTACCTTCACCATATTGTGGTCGAGCACGACTCTGGAGGTCATGGACGAGTCGTAGTAGAACGTAGCGGCGATTACACGCCGATTATCGAGCCTCTGGAGTTGTCTCCAACTGCGCTGGGCCGAATCTCTTCGCTATGGCAAGCCCTCCGCTTTCTCGACTCGGACCAGAATTATCAAACCGACAAACAGTTTCCGCATCTCGGCACAGTCCGGTTGCGCATGGAACAGGGAACTCGCCGCCGTACAACTGAATTCAACTGGACCAGTAACCGCGATGTCTTCGCCCTGGCGACCGAATATCGTCGGGTGGCTGATCAGGCGATGTTTGTTTTCGATATTACCGTGGCCCGCGAAAACCGGCCGCTGGACGCTCCCAAGCTCATGGATCAACTCGAAATACTGGTGACGCGAGATGGTCTATCCGATCCTCAGCAACTCTTGCCGCTGCTGCGCGAGTTAAAGACAGACGAGCGCATTCCGCTGATCGCGCGCAATCACGCCAACCGCATTTTGAAAAAGATCCAGAAATAAGACGATCGGGAAACGGGCGTGGTTACGGACTTTGCCACCTTCGCCAACTTCGTCCGATTGCGCTAGAGTGGTAATCGAAACTCAGCAGGAATTGTACGAGGTAGAAACTAATGACCTTGAAAGAACAAATTACCGCACATCTAACGGAGGCGATGAAAGCAAAGGACGCTTTGCGCACTTCCACTTTGCGGATGGTCAAGGCGGCGGTCAAGAACCGCGAAATCGAGAAGGGTGAAGATCTGTCCGACGACGAAATGATGAAGGTGTTGCGCTCGCTGGTGAAGCAGCGTCGCGACTCAGTTGAACAGTATGAAAAGGCCGGCCGCCAGGAGCTGGCGGTAAAGGAAACACGCGAGATCGAAATAATCGAAGCCTATCTGCCGCAGGCAGCCGCAAGCGGCGAAATCGAGCAGGCTGTACTGCTCGCCATCCAGGAAACTGGCGCAACCTCAATGCGCGAAATGGGAGCGGTTATGAAAGCCGCACAAGCTCGACTAGCCGGCCGCAATG
Organism: Pyrinomonadaceae bacterium; assembly: GCA_036506395.1. Taxonomy (GTDB): domain Bacteria; phylum Acidobacteriota; class Blastocatellia; order Pyrinomonadales; family Pyrinomonadaceae; genus DASXRU01. Next base: position 42,801 of record DASXRU010000007.1, read on the forward strand.
CGGACGGACGGACAGTAAGTGAAATGGTGAAGACAAAGCTTGGAGGTTGAGCAGTCAGGGGGCGACCCCAGCCCGCCGAAACCAGGGAAGAGGGCCGCAAAATCGCACCAAATTCGTGCCGTTCCCGCTCCTTGCTTATGCGGTTTGCTTTCCGTATAATTCTCCGCTTGCTCGAAGCGCGGCGGTCTTGTCCGGTGGGTTCGCGCCCACTTTTTCTTTTGGGCGAGAGCGAAGTAGGACGGACTCAAGTCAGTGCCTGTGTTCCGCGAATCGAGATCCACAGACTGAAGTCTGTGCCACTTTTTGAGGCGGAGCATGGCTTCAGGTTCGATTGAAGATCGAGTGCGCGAGATCGCCGAGCGAGTGGCATTGGATCACGGACTCGAATTGGTCCACGCTGAAGTGGCCGGCCCCGAAGGCAAGCCGATAGTGCGGGTTTTTATTGATAAGCCGGGCGGCGTAACTCACGAGGATTGCTCGGAGGTTAGCCTGCATCTAGGCACGATCCTTGACGTTGAAGACTTTATTCATTCGCCCTACACGCTGGAGGTTTCGTCACCGGGACTTGAACGGGGTCTTTACAAACTCGCTGACTTCGAACGTTTTGCGGGCAGACTGGCGAAGATAAAGATACGGCAGCCACTAAACGGGCAGCGTAATTTTCGCGGCCGAATTGTGGAGGTCAAAGGCGACCAGATAGTTTTTGAAGACAAGACCAGCGGCCAGGTTAGCTTATCGTTTGACATGATCGCCAAGGCCAATCTGGAGTTGGACGTTGAAGAGGCGTTTCGGAAAGCAAAAGAGCGCGAGCTCGTAAATCGTAAGTAGTTAACTACCATCAGCGATTAACTGTTTACGATTCACGATTTACCATTTACGAACTTATGAGCACATCCATCGCGCAAAACATCGAAGCACTTTGCCAGGAACAGGGCATCGAACGCGACCTGGTGATCGATGCCATGAAGGAAGCCGTGCGCGCGGCAGCCAAAAAGCAATTCAAGTCTGGCGAAGACATTCAGGTTGACTGGAACCCCGAAACCGGCATCGAGCTCTCCGCTTCGAAAGTTGTCGTTGATGACGTCACCGATCCGGCTATAGAGCTTTCGATTGAAGAAGCGCGCGAGATGGCCGGTGACGAGGTGGAAATAGGCGACGCGCTGTTATTGCCTCTGCCAATGGAAGAGTTAGGACGAATTGCCGCGCAGACGGCCAAGCAAATCTTATTTCAAAAGGTGCGCGACGCCGTTCGCTCGAACGTTTATGAGCAATACGTGGATAAGATCGGGGACCTGGTCAACGGCTTCGTCAAACGCTTCGAACGCGGGAATATAATTGTTGACCTCGGTAATCTTGAGGCGATCCTGCCGCGCTCGCAGCAATCACGCGGCGAGCAGTGGAACCAGGGTGAGCGCATTCGAGTGGTCATAAACAATGTCTCCAAGGAATCAAAAGGACCGCAGGTAGAAGTTTCGCGCACTTCTCCCGAGTTGCTGCGCCGGCTTTTCGAGATGGAGGTGCCTGAGATTTACGACGAGACTGTGGTGATCAAGTCAGCCGTGCGCGAACCAGGCGAGCGCGCCAAGATTGCAGTTACCTCCAATGAACGTGATGTCGATCCCGTGGGGGCCTGCGTCGGCATGAAAGGCTCGCGCGTGCAGGCCATCATTCGCGAGCTGCGCGGTGAAAAGATCGACATTATCGAATGGTCGGACGAGCCTTCGGTATTTGCCGCCAACGCGCTGTCACCAGCGAAAGTTAATCAGGTGCGCATTACAGACATCGAAAACCGGCAGATGGAAGTCATCGTCAACGAGGATCAGCTTAGTTTGGCGATCGGCAAGCGCGGGCAGAACGTTCGCCTGGCCACCAAGCTCGTCGGCTGGAACATCGACATCCGAAGTGAAGAAGAGCTGAAGCGCGAGATCGCGGAACAAATGGGAATGATGATCGCTTCCGGCGAAGCGGTGCCATTGTCCGCAATTGAAGGTGTTACTGCCCCGCAGGCAGACGCTTTGGCCGAGCATGGCATAAACGATATCGACGCCCTGGCCGCAACCTCCGTGGACGACCTGGTCGAGTTTCTCGATCTGAGTCTGGACGAAGCCCAGGTGATAATCGATGCCGCTCAGCAAGTGCTGGCAGTGCGCGACCAAAGCCTGCAGGCTCCCGAGGAAACCGGGGAAGGCGGCGACGAAAGCCGCGGCACTGAAGCAGTTGAATTGGAATTTGAGTCGGAAACTGGAACGGAAGAACCTTCACTTTCGATGGAGCCTGATGCCGAGACTGAGCCCGAGACAACAGTCTCCGGGGAGACCAGCGCTGAGGGCTATGACGAAGCAGTGAAACGGGGAGCCCCGTTCAGCGCAGAGCCGGACGTGATCGCGCAGGATTCGCCGGTTCCAGTGGCATTGACTGAAGCCGATCCTGTTTCGGTGGACGAAGTTCTACTACAGGAGCCTGGTCGCGATCTTCGTCCCGATACGGTCACCCCGGCGCCTGATGTTACTTCAAGGGGCGCAGCCTACATTGAAGCTGCCGGTCGCATAGGTGAAGGCGAGCCGCCAGTGGAAGAAGAAAGCCCGTTTTCACCTCGCGCAGATTTTGCTTCGGAAGCTTCCGCCCCCGAAGTTCAAACCTCTATTGCTCCCGAACCGCCAGTTGATGAAGAGGCCGCCGCGGACGGGAGTGTTGACGAAGAGAAGCAAGATGCTTCTTAAGTTGCGGCCGAATAACCGTGGCGTGCGCACTCGCTTGTACCGTGCGCATTGCTACTCGCCTCCCGAGCCTGTTGTGGCGTTGCACTCCTGAAATGCACGCTTCTTAGAAAGGTGGTGGAGAGCGAGGGCTCTTAGCCACTTTGAAGCGATCGACGCCGTTTGAAGCGTCGCAGAAGGAGTGCATGACCGGTCACTTAAAGGTTCGCCTTTACGATCTAGCCAAAGAACTCAAGCTCGACACTAAGCGCCTGATCGAAGAGGTGCGTCGCGAAGGTGTGGACGTTAGTGTGCCTTCGAACTCCGTAAGTAAAGAGCTCGCCGACAAGATTCGCAACAAATACTTTCCGAAGAAAGAAGCGACCGTCAAGCGCGCAGTCCGAGTGGTGAAGAAGGCCGCTCGCCCTGTTGTCGAGGAAGCAGCACCAGCTGACGAAGAGGCCCAGCCAGAACCAGAACCGGTAGTGACTCAGGCGTCGCCGGCCGAGCCCGCAGCCCCAGCCGTTCCGCCTGCCAAGGCGGGCGCCACGCGACTGGTGAAGAAGTTGGCTCCGGCGGCGCGAGCCGCGCAGCCCGGCGCCATAGCTGTTGAGCCGTCCCCTGCAGAAGCAGAGATCGATCAAATTGAAGTTGATTCAGCCCCGGCCGCAGATGACGAAGTAACGACCCCGATTCCCGCTGCGCCTAAAGCGCCCGCCGGCAGACAAATCAGAGTCATGCGGCCTACCGCAGCTGCGCTTAATGCAGGTATTCGCCATGGCGACCGGGCGCCCGCCCCCGTGGTAGTGCCTGCTGTTCCGGCTGGTCCCAGCCCTCGCGAGCGACGTGAACGACAGGAACGCGGCGAAGCAGTTCGCACACCAAGAGTCTACGCGCGCACCGAACGAGCCGGCACACCGGGTGAAACTCTGACTCCGCAAACGACCTACATTCCGCCTCCAGATGCCGGCCGGCGCCGCTCGCGCCGTACTACTTCGCGCTCAGGAAGGCGGCCCGGAGAAGGAAAGGGCGGCAAGTTCGATCGTGGCGATTTCATTCCGCCGCCAAAGGCGTTGTCTCTTGAAGATCGCATCGCCGGCAGGATGGAGACTCCGGGCGAGCCGGGCGAGCTGAAGTCAGTGCGATTGGTTGAAGGCTCCACCGTAAAGGAATTCGCGGAGAAGCTCGGCATCAAGCCTAAAGACATTGTCACCCTGCTGCTGCAACGCGGTGTCTTCGCGACAATCAATCAGGCTTTGAATGACGACGTAGCTGCTGAACTGGGACAGCGCTTCGGTTATGAAGTGACCTTCGTGCCCTTTGAAGAGATGGTGGCCGAGGAAGAGTTTGAAGAGCTGATCGCGACCGACGCCGACGACCTGGAGTTGCCGCGCGCCCCGGTGGTTACCGTAATGGGCCATGTCGATCACGGTAAGACTTCACTTCTGGACGCTATTCGCGCCACGGACGTGGCGGGCGGCGAGGCGGGTGGTATCACCCAGCACATTGGCGCGTACAGTGTGCAAGTACCCATCCCGGATCGTCCCGGCGAGACGCGCCGGGTGGTCTTTCTGGATACGCCCGGCCACGAAGCGTTCACGATGATGCGGGCCCGCGGCGCAAAAGCAACTGACGTAGTAGTGCTGGTGGTCGCAGCTGACGACGGTGTGATGCCGCAGACGATCGAAGCGATTGAGCACTCGCGCGCGGCGGGGGTGCCGATCGTGGTCGCGATTAACAAGATCGACAAGCCGGATGCCAATCCCGATCGAGTCAAGCAGGAGCTTGCCACGCAAGGCCTGCAGCCGGTTGATTGGGGTGGCGAGACCGAGGTGGTGGCGGTGTCGGCGAAGAAGCGTCAGAACCTCGATACCCTGCTGGAAACTATTCTGCTGACCTCGGACATTCTCGATCTGCGTGCCAGCCCGACCAGGCTTGCTTCCGGCGTCGTATTGGAAGCCAAGTTGGATCGCGGCAGGGGCGCGGTGGCCACGGTGCTGGTGCAGCAGGGCACACTGCGCATTCACGAGCCGTTTATCATGGGTCAGATCTTCGGCAAGGTGCGCGCGATGTTCAATGACCGGGGAGAGGCCGTAACCGAAGTGGGGCCGGCAACTCCGGTGGAAGTGCTGGGGCTGCAGGGCGTCCCGCAAGCCGGCGAATCTTTCCAGGTCGTCGCGGACATCACGCGGGCGCAACAAATTTCGCATCACCGCCAGGCGCTGACGCGGCAGAACACCCTGTTACAAACTACTAAACGTGGCATCGAAGCCCTGGGCGAGACGGAAGTCAAAGAACTGCTGGTGATCATCAAGGCCGACGTACAGGGTTCGGTTGAAGTCCTGAAGTCGACTTTGCAGAAACTTTCCACCGATGTGGTCAAAGTCAAAGTGATCCGCTCCGGTGTGGGCGCCATTACTGAATCCGATGTCCTGCTGGCTTCGGCGACACAAGCCGGAACGTCTTCGGCGGCAGTCGTAATTATTGGTTTTAATGTGCGTCCCGAGGTTCGGGCCGGAGAGCTGGCGAAGCAGGAAAGCGTGGACATCCGGCTGCATTCGATTATCTACAAGGTCGAAGAAGAAATTCGCGCCGCTATGATCGGAATGCTGGAAGCGATCGAGAAAGAGAAAATCCTCGGCAAGGCAGAAATACGCGAGGTGTTCCGCGTGCCCAAGGTCGGCGCGGTCGCCGGCTGCATGGTTATCGACGGCACAGTGCGGCGCAATGCCCGCGCGCGCCTGATTCGCGATGGGGTTGTCTCGTGGGAAGGCGGAATATCGTCTCTGCGACGTTTCAAAGATGATGCTTCCGAAGTGCGCGAAGGTTTCGAGTGCGGCATCGGACTCGAAAACTTTAACGACATCAAAGTTGGCGATCAGATCGAAGCCTACATTATCGAAAAGATCGCGGCAACCGAACTTTAGAGGTCAGAGGTCAGAGGTCAGAAGTCAGAAGTCAGAAATCAGAGGTCAGAAATCAGAGGTCAGAGGTCGGAGGTCAGAAAGTCAGATGTCAGAAATCGGCCATGAGAGATCAGTCAACAACGAGCAGCCGCTTTCTGACCTCCGACCTCTGACCTCTGACCTCTGAGTTGTATGCGAAGGCCGGAAAGACTTGCCGACACGCTGCGCGAAGAGATCACGCAGATCGTCGGATACGAGCTGGAAGATCCGCGGGTGGCCATGGTTACTGTGACTGACGTGCGCGTTTCCGACGATTTGCGGGATGCCAGTGTTTACGTGACCGTCGCCGGGGACGAGCAGGAAAGTCAGACGGCAATGCGCGCCCTTCGTCATGCGGCGCCATATGTGCGCCGGCAGCTTGGCTTTGCGCTCAGCCTTAGGCATACTCCTGAGCTTCATTTTGTGCGCGACATGGTTGAAGAGCAGGGGGCGCGGGTTGATGAGCTTTTACAACAGATCGAACGGGAGCGGGAAAGTAAGGAAGGAATAACGGGTGAGACTTAGTCGATGAAGGCGGAAGGATGAACGTGAAACCGTAAACGGTTCCTCTTTCATTCTTTTATCCTTCATACCTCATCCTTTGCTCAGAATGTTAAGTCAGGTTGTTGAATTAATCGAATCGAAGCATCGGTTTGCCATCACTTCTCATGCACGCCCGGACGGTGACAGTCTCGGCTCCTCATTGGGTCTTTACTGGTTACTGCGGGCCCTCGACAAAGACCCCGAAGTCATAATGCGCGATGCGGTGCCCAGCGCTTACCGGCAATTACCCGGGTCCGAAAACGTGCGGGTCACGCCATCAGTCGACCAGCCTTACGACGCCGTCTTTGTAATTGAATGCTCCGATATCACGCGGCCGGGTCTGATCGACCTGGAGAAGCAGCTGGTGGTGAACATCGATCACCACGCCACCACGGCGCTCTTCGGTTCCATCAACTGGATCGACTCCACTGCCTCGGCCGTGGGCGAGATGATCTACAACCTCTGCAAAGCGACCGGCGTGCGTGTCACCAAACAAATCGCCGAATGCGTTTACACCGCGCTGATCACCGACACAGGCTCTTTTCACTACTCCAACACGACCGAGCGCACTTTCAAGGTTGCTTCTGAATTGGTACGCACCGGAGTCAAACCCGCCAAGACTGCTGAAGCGGTGTTCGCCAGCTATCCCTGGAGCAAGATCCAGTTATTCGGTGAAGTGCTGTCCACGGCCCGGCGCGACAGCAGTGGTCATGTGGCCTGGATGCGGCAGACCCTGGAGATGCAGAAGCGCGCCGGAGCTTCCGACGAAGACGCCGACGGATTCGTGAACTATCCCTTGACCGTGGGCGAGGTCGAAGCGGTCGCGCTCTTGAAGGAGAGCGAGCCCGGCGTCTATCGCACCAGCCTGAGATCGAAAGGCGACGTGAACGTGGCGAAGGTTGCCGAGAAGTTTGGCGGTGGTGGCCATCGCAACGCCGCCGGTTGCACCCTGAACGGCGATTGGGAAGAGGTCGAGCGAGAGATTGTCAGCCTGCTCCAGGACGCGGTGGAACGTGCCAATGGTTTGAAAGACATCACCGACGATGCGCTGGTGGAGGCTAGAGGCTAGAGACTAGTGTCTGGAGGCTAGAGGCGAAGATCGGATGAAGTCGAAGAATCTAGAGGCGGGCATTGCCCGCCTTTCTTGCTTTTGCTAGTCTCTAGCCCCTAGTCTCAAGCCTCTGATTAATTCATGTCCAAAGAAAAACAATACAAGTGGCGGCGCGAGGACTATCAGGAGCAGACTAAAGGTCTGTTGATGGTCCACACCGGAAACGGCAAGGGCAAGACCACTTGCGCCCTGGGCTTGATGATGCGCGCCGTAGGCCGCGGCCTGAATTGCTGCATGA
>DASXRU010000008.1:0-5745 GCA_036506395.1 Pyrinomonadaceae bacterium
ATTACGTCGCAGATTCTTCGCGTTAAGGACAACCAAACGGGCCAGCCACTGGTCGGTTTAATTCTCGATCAGGCGGAACAGAAAGGCACCGGCAAGTGGGCGGCGCAGGTTGCGCTCGACGTTGGGGTTGCGATTCCGACCATCAATGCGGCTATTGATGCCCGACTGATGTCGAGTTTGAAAGACGAGCGAGTGGTCGCTAGTCGCTTGATTGGCGGAGAGGAAAGCGGGGGCAAGCCACCCTTCCTGACTGCAAGTATTCCTGGTTCTGAATTGCTTCAATGCATGCACGACGCGCTCTATGCCTCGAAAATTTGTTCCTATGCGCAGGGCTTCAACCTGATCCGTGCCGGCTCCGCACAGTGGAAGTGGGGAATCGATTTGAGCGAGATGGCGCGCATCTGGAAAGGCGGTTGCATCATTCGCGCGAAGTTCCTCGACAACATCAAGAATGCGTACCAGCGCGACCCTAACCTGGCGAATCTGTTGTTGGCAGAAGACCTGCGCGCTTGGATGCGTACGGCACAAACAAACTGGCGGCGGGCTTTGAGCATTGCCCAAAGCGAAGGCGTGCCGGTGCCGGCGATGTCGGCGAGCCTCGCCTATTTCGACAGCTATCGCGCGGCGAACCTGCCTCAGAATCTGACGCAGGCGCAGCGCGACTTCTTCGGGGCGCATACCTATCGACGAAAAGACAAGCAGGAACTTGGAGCGATTCATACGGACTGGGAGGCAGCCGCGGATAAACGCGGATAAGCGCGGATACCTAAAAAACCTGGCTATATGCGTCAACACTAGTCGGCAATTGAAATCCGCGATAATCCGCGTTTATCCGCGGCCCATTGTTTGTCCGAAAGTACACGATGGCGAAGATTGCAGACGATAACCCACTGCGCGCCGGGATGCGCATCGAGCACACGGCGCCGCCCTGTGCAGTCGTAATCTTTGGCGCGTCCGGCGACCTCACCAAACGCAAACTTATACCGGCACTTTATCGCCTGACGCAGCAGCGCTTGATTCCGTCCGGGTTTGCTGTTGTCGGCGTTGCGCGCCAGCAAATAAGCGATGACGAGTTTCGCAAACAGATGCGCGCAACCGTCAGCGAGCATGAAGATACTGAGGAGGTTGATGAAGCTGTCTGGCAAAGTTTCGCAGCCGGCCTGTTCTATGTCCAGGGCGATTTTGCCGAGCCGGAGACCTACAAAACTTTGGGCCAGGGGCTGGCACGCGTCGAAGCAGAGCGCGGCACCGCGGGCAATCGCATCTTTTACCTCGCCACGGCGCCGAATTTCTTTGGCCTGATCGCAAAACAACTCGGGACTTCCGGTCTGGCGCGGCCGGAAGGAACTGGGTGGACGCGGATCATTGTCGAAAAACCGTTCGGCCACGATTTGGAAAGCGCCCGCGCCTTGAATGACGAGCTCGCCACGGTTTTCGGTGAAGATCAGGTTTATCGCATCGATCATTATCTCGGCAAAGAGACGGTGCAGAACCTCCTGGTGTTTCGCTTTGCCAACAGCATTTTTGAACCGCTCTGGAACCGCGAGTACATCGACCACGTGCAGATTACGAATGCCGAAGCGATCGGGGTGGAAGGGCGCGGCGCTTTCTATGAACAAGCAGGGGCGGTGCGTGACATGATCCAGAGCCATGTCTTCCAGGTTACATCGCTTATCGCAATGGAGCCTCCGGCGTCGCTTGGCGCCGACGCCATTCGCGATGAAAAAATAAAAGCCATGGCGGCAGTGCGAAAGATTCCGCGTGAACGCGTAAATGACTTTGCGGTCCGGGGCCAGTATGGACCGGGGTTTGTGCTGGGCGATAAAGTCGTCGGCTACCGGGAAGAGCCGGGGGTTGATCCCAAATCTTCCACGGAGACATTTGCCGCGCTGAAAATCTATTTTGACAATCAACGCTGGCAGGACGTTCCGTTCTATATCCGTTCCGGGAAGAGATTGACCCGGCGGGTGACCGAGATTGCCATCCAGTTCAAGGAGAGTCCGCATCACTTGTTCAGCGAATGCGACGCGCCGGTGGAACCAAATGTTCTGGTGCTGCGCATTCAACCAAACGAAGGAATTACCTTGCGCTTTGCCGCAAAGTTGCCCGGCCAGGCAATGCGCATTCGCTGGGTCAACATGGATTTTCGCTACGGGTCATCGTTTGGTGTCGAGCCGCCGGAAGCGTACGAACGTCTGCTGCTTGATTGCATGCTGGGGGATTCGACGCTTTACGCGCGCCGCGACATGACCGAGCGTGGCTGGGAGATTGTGACGCCAATCCTCGAAGCATGGGAAGAGCCGGCGCGCGATTTTCCCAATTACGAAGCAGGATCTTCAGGGCCCAGGAGCGCGGATGAGCTGATCGAGAAAGATGGCAGGGAATGGCGGCGGCTGTGACTTGAACACGGGGGGGCGCCCGATGAAATAGCTGCAGTCAGGAAGGGGGCCTGCCCCCGCTCTTGATCAGTGGCACCACTTTTGCCGGCTTGAAAAAGTAGAGGAAGAGCGGGGGCAGGCCCCCTTCCTGACTGCAGGTGTTCCTGGTTGAATGCAAATGTTCTTAATTGACTGAAGCTATGACTGAAGTGCCGCAACAACCCCAAATGATTCCGGTTCAGGGAACGATCAATCCGGAAGTAATTGAGCGCGAGCTGACGAAACTCTGGCGACAGTCGGCCGGAGCAAACGTGCGCGAGGTAGAAGCAGGCGACGAAAGCGCATTGATGCGCGCCCGGGTGGCGAACCTGATGGTCTATGCTTCGGATGCCGCGGCAATCAAGGGGATCAACGAAGTGCTGGGCGAGCTGAGCGTGCAGCATCCTTGTCGCGCGCTGATCGTGGTGGGCGAACCGCAGGAAGCAGATCGTGACATAGAAATGTTTGTTTCCTCATTCTCTCATGGGCCCGGCAAGACAGGCGATCGCCGGCTGTGCTGCGAAGAAGTGACCTTAACTGCGCGGGGCCGGTTTGTGGTTGAGTTGCCCAGCGCGACGCTTCCTTTGCTTGTGCCGGACCTGCCTGCGTTCCTCTGGTGGAGCGACCAACTAAAGAAACGCGACAAAGTTTTTTCAGAACTCGCGCACCGGGCGGACCGCGTAATTATCGATTCCGCCGGGTTCCAGGACACAGGGGCACAGATGGCGGCACTGTTGGCCTGGTTGAAATCAGACGATGAAGACAAGGCGGCAATCAGCGATATTAACTGGGCGCGGCTCACCTCGTGGCGCGCCCTGCTGGCCGGCTGTTTCGATACGCCACAGAACCGCGCCGCCCTCGATCAGATCGGAAGCATGCGAATTGAATATGCAGCTAACGAAGCTGCCTCTGAGTCGCTTGCGTCACAAGCGCTATTAATCGCAGGCTGGCTGGCAAGCCGGCTCGATTGGAAAATCGATTCGCCTGTAAATAATGCGGCACAAGGCGACGTATCACGAAAGGTCAAATTCGAGAAAGATGGCCGGCGAATCGACGCTGAATTCCTGCAGGTGGAGCGACCGCAACTAAAGGCGGGGCGTCTGGCTTCGGTAGCGTTAACAACAGAATCGCCGGCGCCGGTCACCTTTGCGGTGCGGCGCAGCGAGGACGGCAAGCACCTGGAAACCAGTGTGACCAGGGACAATCAAATCAACCGTACAAGAGTTTTACCAGTGCGCAATCGCAGTGCGGCCGACTTGCTTGGCCGCGAGATGGAAATCGTCTGCCGCGATTCAGTCTACGAAGAGGCGATCCTAAAATCAGCGGACATGGTCAGTCTGCATTTCTAAAGGTTCATTTAGTGCACCGCGACCCTGGCGAGAGGTTCGACTTTCAGGGTCGCGCCGGTTTCTTCTCCTGTGGCACGGCTTTGGGAATATCGCCATCGTCGACTGTCAGGGGGGGTTGATTTCCCGGCTTTAACTTTGGCTGCCGCCGCAACAGCGGCGGAATCTTTGGGGTAGGGATTTTCACGGTTGCGACACTGCCCATGCGCCGCAGGATCGCGCCACCACGGCCGGCAACCCAGGTGGCCGCCGCGCCGCGATATGCTATGGCAAAAAGCGAGGTGCTGGTTACGGTCGGTTGCAACTCCCAGGTCGCGCCGGCATCCTTTGTTATTAACACCCGTCCCTGATCTCCGGCTATCAGCGCCTCGTCGCGACTGGCGACCGCGACTGCAAACAGATTTGTGTTTATGCCGCTCTCCAGATCCTTCCACGTTTCGCCACCATCATCTGTGCGCAGGATGATGCCCTTTTCTCCGACGGCATATCCGCGCCGGCCATCGGCAAACGCCAGCGCATAGAGCCATTCTTTCAGACGGATCGATATCTGCTTCCAGTGCTCGCCGCCATCTTGCGTGTGGAGGATCGTTCCATGCGAACCTACGGCCACGCCGTTCTTGTCGTCAGTAAAGCGAATATCTTCCAACCACGAGAACGTATTCGCCCGCTGAAAATGCCAGCTCGTCCCGCCGTCTGTAGTGTGAAGGATCGTGCCGCGGGCGCCGACGGCCCAACCGCTTTGAGGGGAAATAAAATAGACGCCCAATAATTCTTCAGGCAGGTCGGTGTGCTGTGGCGTCCAAATCACACCACCGTCGTTTGAATGCAGGATGGTGCCTTTCTCGCCCACTACCCAGCCAAGCTTGTTGCTAATGAAAGTGACGGCGTTGAGGCGCAAATTGGTGCCCGATAGCCGCACAGTCCAACGCTCTCCACCTGAGCTGGTAGCGAGAATTTTGCCGCGCGCGCCGACGGCCCAGCCACGTGATCCATCCAGAAAAAAAATGTCTGACAGATCGTCGCGGCCGCCTTCGGTTAGCCGTCGCCAGCCGAGGCCCCCATCATCTGTACGCACCACCAATCCATCACCGCCCGCGGCCCAACCAGTGTTCTCGTCGGCAAAATAGACGGTGACCAGACGCGGCGCAGTCCTTACATTCATGGGCAGCCACAAAGTTCCGCCATCGCCTGTAGTCAGTACAACACCGTCATCACCGGCAGCCCAGCCATGATTTTCATCGGTGAAGAAAACAGAAAGAAGATCGGTGGCCACCAGTGTGTCGCCCGCGCGCCAATGAATACCGCCATCGTCAGTCAGCAGTACACGCCCACCATAGCCGACCGCGACCGCCTTTGTTTTCGAGAGAAAAGCGACGCCTGTCAGCGGCTGCTCACTAAGACCTGTTTTCCTCTCCCAACTCGCGCCGCCGTCGTGCGTCACCATCAATGCGCCGTGATCTCCGACCGCCACTCCCAGATTTTTGTCGGCAAAAGAAACGCAAAACAGATGCGCCCGGGCGGGACTGTTTTGTACGCGCCAGGTCAGGCCGCCGTCAGACGTGGCCAGGATGCGGCCATACGTGCCCACTGCCCAGCCGCGGGAAACGTCTTCCGGCGCAAAGGCGACCCCGTAAAGATGATCTTTGACACCGGACGGCTTCGCTACCCATTTTTCGCCGCCGTTGTTCGTGATTAGAATCGCGCCGCGAGCACCTACGGCTACGGCGCGATCCTTGTCCTTGATGTAAATACCGTTGAGCGTGGTTAGGACCGGCGAGGTTTGCGCTTCCCATTCAAAGCCGCCGTTATTGGTATGCAAAATGGCGCCGTCAGAGCCTACGGCCCAGCCGTGCTTTTTGTCCGCCGCAAAGCGAATGGCGTTAATGGCATTTCCCTGCGGCAGCGGATTCTGCCATTCCCAGGCGCGGGAAGGGGATTGCGCCATAGCGAAGGAAGTGAATGCGGTCAGCAGGACAAAAAGG
>DASXRU010000009.1:0-3910 GCA_036506395.1 Pyrinomonadaceae bacterium
GGCGCTCGTGGAAATGTAGGACCGAAGGCGTTGTTCAAAAGAAAGCCACAACCCCGTTGGGGTTGCGGCCTTTCCTAAACTTGGATCCCAGGGTAGCCGCGGGGCGCGGCAACCCTGGGCTGTGTGACGTAACCGCTTCGCGGTAGGTACCGCGGAGCGATTGGTATTGCATTTAGCTCGCGAAGCGCGGCGATAGCATGAACCCTGGGGTGGAGCGGAGCGGAACCCCAGGATCGTTGCAGTAAAAAGAAAGAGCCCGCGGAGTGGGCGACAGCCCATTCAGGATGAATAGACGTCGGGTGATTGTAAATATACGTCAGCGTTTGCGCTTTCGGGCGCTTCGCGCGCTTAACGTTCTTGCGCTTCGTGATCCTGGGGTTCCACTCCGCTTCACCCCAGGCTTTATGCTTTCACCCGCTACGCGGGTTTTGGAAAGTTAACCTCCACTAACTTGTTCATGGCTTCCGTAGGTTTGTCGGAAAGCGGCTACAAGGCGCGGCACTCCAAAAGACGGGACGCAAACTAACAGTTTGCGTTACATCGGAAGTCTGCCTGGATCGTGCCCAGACCGGAAATGACAGACTGGAAAGTCTGTCCCACAAAGTGCCAAAATAGGTGGCGCGGTTTAATAGTCCTCAACTACAATGCGCTCGCCCTAATCCCCCGCTGGTCCCAGAGTAAACGAAAAACATGTCGACTCCTGCCGGCAAACGTATTGGCCGTTATGAAATCCGCTCGCTGCTGGGCGTCGGCGGGATGGGCGAGGTCTATCTGGCCCAGGACACGCAACTGCGCCGTCCGGTGGCGCTGAAGTTGCTGCCGCCGGAATTCACTCGTGACGAGGAACGGCTGCGCCGCTTTAAGCAGGAAGCCTTTGCCGCCTCCGCCTTAAACCATCCGAACATTCTTACGATTTACGAAATCGGATCAGAAGACGACACCGACTTTATCGCCACGGAATTCATCGACGGCGTCTCGCTGCGCGACTTCATGGCAAAACAGCCAATGACCATCGGGCAGGTGCTGGACATCGGCAGCCAGATCGCGTCTGCGCTGGCCGCCGCTCACACCGCCGGTATCGTGCATCGCGATATCAAGCCGGAAAATGTAATGGTACGTCGCGATGGCTATGTAAAGGTGCTCGACTTTGGTCTCGCCAAGCTGACTGAGTACCAGGGCCTGCGCAGCGATTCCGGGGCGGAAACGATGCACGCGGTGCAGACTGAGCCCGGAAAGGTTATGGGCACCGCCAACTACATGTCGCCCGAACAGGCGCGCGGCTTGGAAGTAAATGAACAAACCGACATCTGGAGTCTGGGCGTGGTGCTCTATGAACTGACGACGGGTCGAGTTCCTTTTGAGGGGCAGACTGGCAGCGACGTTTTGGCGTCGATACTGACCGCTGAGCCTTTACCGCTGCAACGACATTCGCCTCACAGTCCAACCGAACTGCATAGGATATTGCGCAAAGCGTTGCGCAAGGACCGAGAAGAGCGTTACCAGTTGGCCAAAGAGCTGGCGCTGGATCTGAAAAACCTGCGACGTGAGTTGGACCTTAATGCTGAAATTGAGTTGTCGCAACAACCCTCTATGCCTGCACCACGAACATCGGGCATAAGTGCCGGCCAGGCCGGCGCCAGAAATTCCCTGCTGAATTCGCGCCCTGCGGAGATTGGAGTTCCAAAGTACAGCTCGAGTGCTGAATACCTCATAAGCGAAATCAAATCTCATCCCAGAGCGCTCGCCTTTGTTCTGGGAGTGGTCGGTTTGGTAGCGCTGGCGATCGTGCTGTGGATTACTTACCGCTGGACAGCGACACCGGCTTCGCCCAGTAACGTCTCTGGTTCTTCACGAAACATGAAGATTGCCCGCCTGACCAGCACGGGGACGGCGGACAAGGCAGCCATTTCGCCTGATGGTAAATACCTGGTCCATGTGGCCAGCGAGAACGGACAGCAGAGTTTGCGCGTGCGCCAGGTCAGCACTAACAGTGATGTGCAAATCGTGCCGCCGTCTGACGTGCAGTATGCGGGACTGACTTTTTCGCGAGATGGCGATTTCATTAACTACGTCGCCGCGGAAAAAAACAGTTCTACGTCGAATCTGTATCAAATTCCCGGATTGGGAGGAAACCCGCGCCGGCTGATCTCAAATGTGGGCAGCGCTGTCACCTTTTCGCCTGACGGGCAGCAGTTGGCTTTCGTTCGAAATCTTCCGGACACCGGAGAAGATGTTCTGATGATCGCGGCTGCAAATGGCAGCGGCGAGCGCAAACTCGCGGTTCGCAAGTTGCCAAACTTCTTTCGCTCGGTCGCGTGGTCGCCCGATGGAAAAACAATCGCCTGCGGCGCCGGCAGTTTTGTTCCCAGCTATAACACATACGTGGTCGAGGTAGCAGTTGAGAGCGGCAAGGAGAAACAGATTGGAACTCAAAGCTGGATGTTTATGGGCCAGTTGGCCTGGACTGCCGATGGCCGGGCTCTAATTCTCGCCGCATCGGAACAAGGGGTGGGTAGTTTTGAAGCGCAACAGATCTGGTCTGTGTCGTATCCGGAAGGCGAAGCGCGGCGGATTACGAACGATTTGAATAATTACACTGGTGTCGGTCTAACGGCAGACTCTAATCGATTGGTGACGGTGCAGTCTGAGACGAGTTCCAGCATTTGGCTGGCGCCCAATGGCGAGGCGAATCGCGCGACCCGACTTACCTCTGGTGCGGGCCAGGTTGATGGCCGCGACGGACTCGCCTGGACTCCCGATGGGAAGATCGTCTATGCCTCGAATGCCAGCGGCAATCTGGACCTCTGGATCATGGATGCTGACGGCAGCCATCAAAGGCAATTGACCGAAAATTCACGCATCAACAATGACCCGGCGGTCTCTCCCGATGGCCGTTACATTATCTTCACTTCGGATCGCGCCGGGACACCAAACATTTGGCGCACGGACATCGATGGCAGCAATGCCAGACAGTTAACCAGCGGCAGCGGTGAAGACAATGCCCAGTGTTCGCCGGACGGCCAGTGGGTCGTCTACACTTTGCTGGGCGCAGGCAAGCCGACGCTCTGGCGCGTTCCGATTGAGGGCGGAGCTTCTCAGCAGCTCACCGATAAATACACAGCCGACCCGGTTTTCTCGCCTGACGATAAATCCATGGCCTGCCTCTATCGCGAAGAGCAACCGAATTCGCCGCTCAAGCTGGCAATCTTTCCTCTAGCAGGAGGACTGCCCACGCGCGTCTTTGACGCGCCAATTTTCACCGAAGAAGTGTCGCGGGTGCCGCCGCCACGGTGGACCGCGGACGGCCGCGCGCTCACTTACGTTGTGACCAGCGGAGGTGTCTCCAACATCTGGCTTCAGCCAATCAACGGTGACGCTCCCAGACAGTTGACCACGTTCAAGTCCGACCGCATCTTCTGGTTTGAATGGTCGCGCGAAGGTAAGCAACTGCTGGTAGCCCGCGGCATGGTCGCTAGCGACGTCGTATTGATTAGTAATTTTCGTTGAGAGGGACAGTAGCCCGACCATGAGGGAGGGCGTCATAACCGGGGCAGTAGCCCGACCGTCAGGGAGGGCGCCTCATAGGAGATATTGACAGAACACGCCCTCTCTCACGGTCGGGCTACGGCCACGCTCCGAGCCGGCCGGGTCGGAAGAGTACTATTGAACTGTTCGTAAAGTCTTCAAAGCCGCTTCCACTTCATCGGTGCCAGGGCGCTCCTTGTAGTCGGCCTCGACCTTGCTCCAGGCAACCTTGCCATTCTTATCGATCAGGTAAACCGATGGGTGCGGAATACCTTCAAATTTCTGCCCGTTATAATCCGGGTCGCGAATTCCATAAGCGTCAATCACCCGATGACCCGGGTCGGACAAAATCGGAAAGTTAACCTCTCCTTTGCCGTCCGCGGAA
>DASXRU010000010.1:0-12157 GCA_036506395.1 Pyrinomonadaceae bacterium
GCGCGAAAACCAGGGGCGAGGCTTCTACAAGCACATCGAAGACGTGAATGACCAACACATCGCGCAGGCGCGCAAAGACGTGGGAAACTATAAGCAGGACGCCGAAGCCAACTCCAAAGATTTCGAACGAAAGATGAAGGACTACGTGCGCAACGTGCAAACTAATCCCTCGCTCAAGCAGCCCGTTGCGCCGCCACTTGGTCCAATTCCGAAGGTGCCCGATGCTGTGAAAGTGGGCGACGACCTCAGCGGCTACATAGACTTTCTGCACCCCTGGGGCAACGTCGTGCTTAATCCCCTCGCGTTGATGCTGATGTTTTTCCTTCTGGTAGTCGCCACGATCGTTACCCTTCGTGCGCAGGACATTGGGTAATCCCACCCTGCCAGGCACGAAGGACAAGAGGACGGGGTAATGTTGAGCGTTTCGAACCGGTTGCGTGAATTGAGTAGAGGCGGAATCTGCATCAGCAGGGTGATGGTTACCCTGCTGACGAATCAAACCTCGTGCCGGCGAATAAAACCTCAGTGGCGGCGCTCGTAAAGCCCTGCAAGAATCTATAGCGAGTTCGCGCGGGACGCGCTAACATGTCCCCTGCAATCGCATCATTTCTCTGGTTCAGCCACGAACCAAAGTAATCTTCAACCTTCGTGTAGCACTAAAAGGGTCTCCCAACAAGACAGATGCTTGCTCCCAATACCATCTTGCAGAGTCGGTATCGAGTACTGCGAAAACTCGGCGAAGGAGGCATGGGAGCGGTTTACGAGGCGATCGACCAGCGCGTGAGCTGCATCGTCGCGCTCAAAGAGACGCTCGCCGCGCACGATGGAGAAGCTCGTCGTGCATTTGAGCGCGAGGCCTCATTGCTTGCCAATCTGCGTCATCCGGCGCTGCCGAAAGTGATGGACTACTTCAGCGAGAAGGATGGTGACTTTCTCGTCATGGAGTTTATTCCCGGTCACGATCTGGCGGAGTTATTGGAGCTTCGGGCTAGTCCATTTTCGCAAGATAAGGTACTGCGCTGGGCCGATGACCTTCTGGGAGTGCTCGAGTATTTGCATGGACAGCAGCCGCCGATTCTGCATCGCGACATCAAACCGTCGAATCTGAAACTGACCAGGCAGGGCGAATTGTTTCTCTTGGACTTCGGTTTGGCCAAAGGTTCGTTCGGTCAGATGCCAACGATGGTGACGGGTCGCAGCGTCCGTGGCTACACGCCCGTCTACGCTTCGCTGGAACAGATTCTGGGGCAGGGTACGGACCCGCGCAGTGACCTCTACTCGCTCGGCGCGACTCTCTATCATTTGCTGGCCGGGGTGCCGCCGATCGATGCGCCGTCGCGCTACCACGCTATTGAAGAGGAACGATCCGATCCGCTACCGCTGATCGAAAAGGTAAACCCGCAAGCATCACCCGGTGTCACGGCGGTCATTCATCAGGCAATCGCGATCGCTCGCAAACAACGTCACGCGAGCGCCACTGCGATGCGCATAGCTTTACGAAACGCAGGAGAAGAAGATGAGCGACGCGGCGTCGAGGAAGAAGGCCGTGCCTCGGAAGAAGCCCAGCGGCAGGAAGCCCAGCGGTTGCGTTTGGAAGAAGATCTGGCGCGACGCCGAGCCGAGGACGAGGCCAGGAAGCAGGCTGAAGAAGAACGTTTACGGTTAGAAGCTGAGGGGCAGCGCAAGGCGCAACAGGAAGAAGCCCGTCAGCAGGCCGAAGAAGAGGCCGCGAAGCCCGAAGCTGAAGACCGCTCCCACGCTCAAAAAACATTACCTGCTCCACCCCCTCAGCCTTTTTCATTTGAACGTCGCACCCATGGTGGCAGCGATACCTTTCAGACTCCCCCAACGGTTCCTGTGGTGAGGAAACGGTCAGTAATTATTGCCGCCGTGGTTGTCGTAATACTTCTTGGTGGATTCCTGGTGTTTTCGCGATGGTGGCGAGAGGCCCCACAAACCGCCAGCAATCAGATCGGCGGGATCGCAGGCACTCCAACACCTGCCGCTGCCACTCCTTCTCCTTCGCCGTCACCCTCTCCGTCTCCGACCCCAATAGTGCCGAAGCTGGCCACAGCACCTGCGGATTTCGCCCTGTTTGTTAAAAACGATCCTGCCTATGGATCACCTGTTCTGGTCAGAGAAGTCGATTTGAACGCCGACGGAGTGCCGGAACTCCTGGCGGAGTACGAGCATCCTTGCGGCTCTGGGGGATGCGGCATACATCTTTTCCGTCGAACTGGCAGTGGGTTCAAGGACATAAGTGGCAGCCTGCAAGAGGAAATGTTTGCTCCGCTTGACAGCAACGCTGGTTCGTTTACGGCTGGACCGAATGCCACCAAAGGCTACCTGGATCTGAAATACAGGTTCAGAAAAGGGGGCCCCACGCTGAATTACAAGTTTGATGGCCGGGAATACCGGAGCACGCGATAGCGGCGCTCAACGAGCAACCTGCTTGCGACAACGCTTTCTGCGGGGAGAATGCCGCGCGATTGGCCCGCGGGTAAATACAAGTGCGAGGTCTATGTAAATGGAGTGCTCGACACGAGAACCAGAAGGCTTGGAGTGACTAGCTGATGCACGGTCCTGGGCTTTTTGTTAGGCAACCCCTTTGCAATACTCAGCCCCCAGAATCTGGACTTGATCGAAACTTCCTGAAGTTTGTGTTATCCGCTCAAGTGATCGGCTTCGGAGGCGCCGGCGGTGCTTTCCTGTAGATGAGGAAGTAGAGTTTGCTGAAGAGTTCAGGATTCACGGGTTCAAGAATTTTGAGCTGCTCGATCGCTGCTTTCTTATCGCCTTTATTCAAATACGCATAACCCAGATTGAAGTAGGCTCCCCAATAATCAGGTTTGATCTTGATGGCCTGCTTGTGCGCCTCAATGGCTTCCTTCCAGTGTCCCAGGCTCCCATAGACATACCCCAGGTTGTTTTGTGCCTGGGCCCAGTCAGGCTTCAGTTGAATCGCTTGCTTGAAAGAATCCAGCGCCCCTTGTTTCTCGCCTAACCTGCTGTCAGTAATGCCGAGATTGAAATGGGCCTCGGGCAGATCCGGCTTGAGTTGGATTGCCTTTTTGAGAGGTTCGACGGCGTCCTTGAATCGCCCGGTGTTGTTATAGGCCCAACCGAGATTGCTATATGGCTCAGCGTAATCCGGTTTCAGTTGGATGGCTTTCTTGAATGCCTCAATCGCTTCGCCCCAGCGCTTCGTTTTGCCGAGCGCATAGCCTCTATTGTTTTGCGCCTCCGCGTCATCAGGTTTCAGGCGAATGACATCCTTGTAGGAATCGACTGCTTCAGCGTAGCGGCCCAGTTTGTCATTTATCCAGCTAAGGTTGCGGTAGGGTTCGACCCAGTTCGGTTTGAAGTGAATGGCCAACTTGTACGCCGCTGTCGCTTCCGTAAGTTTATCGAGGCGACGATACGAATCACCCAGGTTGTTGTGCGCTTCGCCGTAATCGGACTTGATACTGACTGCCTGCTGATAAGCAGCTATCGCTTCGGTATAGTTCCCTGCGTTATAAGCCACCACTCCTTGATCGTAATAGACCGCGCTCAGCGAGTTTCGGGGCTCGGAGTTCTTTGGATCCAGGTGGATCGCCTGTTGTAGAGCCTCAACTGCTTCCGTCTTTCGCCCTTGCTTGAGATAAGCATCGCCCAGTTTGTTATATGGCTCCGCCCACTCCGGCTTCAGTTCGACAGTTTTCTTGTAAGCCGCGATGGCGTCATCGTATCGCCCAAGGTTGAAGTAGGCATTCCCCAGGTTGAGATAAGCTTCATGATATTTTGGCTCCAGGCCTACTGCCTTCCGGTAAGACTCGACAGCTTTCTCGTACTCACCGGCGTCGAAAAAGTCATCCCCTTGATCGTTTAGCGCCTCAGCATTCGGAGCAGGCTTTACTGGCTCGCCAGTGCGGTGTCTGGGCTCGCCCGTGCGAGCCGGTTCTCTATTCCCGCCGGTGGCAGTCTGTCTTTTGGGTCGGGCCGGAGTGTCAGGACGAGAGACCGTCTTTTTCTCCAGGCGTCTGCTGGCATGAGCGAAATTCTGAAGATTGGTAAAGACGCCGATGCCCAGTCTGCTCTCCAGATCGCCGGCACTCGCGATGTCCGCGCTGGCACCACCACTAATGTCCTGCCCCCTCAGAGCGCTTAGGTTAGTAAAAGAAAACAGGATCAGCGCTAATACTGAAGCGTTCATGCGATAACAAAGCGAAGGTTTGGTCATTAGTTTGCACTCCCGGGCATTAACCGTGATGAGTCAAGCGCCCATTCAGTTGCTCTTTAGCCCGCGCAAAGTCTACTGCGAGCCGCCGCTTGACCACAAGCACTAAGTCACGTAGGTTTACGTTTGTAACCCCAGCGATGTCCGACAAGCTTCAGCCTATAGCTTCAGGTTTAGGAGCGGGCTACCGCCCGCTCGGTCGGGCATTAGCCCGACTCTAAACAAAGCGCGCGAGAAGTGACTCCAAGCGGAAGTTTGTCTAACATTTTTGAGAGAAACGTTTTTGAGCTTGAGAGTTCATAGCCGGCCCGTGTTCTTTAGCATTATCGCAACAGCGTTATGCCTGGCGTTTGTTGTCGCATCCAACACGGCAAGCGGGCGAGCGGCCCAGCAAACTTTCCCGGCGCCGCCGGCTGACCGCACGCTCATTTACTGGTGGGATGGCGCGGCATTGAAATCCTTGCCGTTGGAAATGGGAACGACAACACTGCGCCCGGAAATGACTGCCGGCAGTGATAAGATGGGCCGCGTAGAATTGAAAGGCGAGACCGCAACGACAGTCATCGGAAACAGCGAGCCGCACTTTTTTCTCTTTGTGCCCGATGCTAGCGGAGTACATCCTCCTTTGCTGGTGCGCTTGACGTCAAAGCGTGGCGCGCGGCGCGTGACGGCCATGGCCCAGCGAGGCCAACGCGGATTCGCGATCGTTTCAGAAGAGATCGTTAAGCCGCATTATCGCGTGGTGGCGCGCGATGGGGGCATGATTTATATGGAAGTTTGGGGACGGGAGCCGCTCCAGTCCGGCGAGTATGCTTTCATCGGTTCGGAGCTGGAGCGCATTGCAACCTTTCGCGTAAGTGAAACGTTGAAATACTGAAAGTTTTTGATTTAGGAGCAGGAATAAGATGCCTTCTTCAATAGGACCGATTGAGCCAACGAAAAAGTTTTGGACCACTCGACGTATGATCTCGACCCTGGTGGTTCTATCCCTGATTGCAGCGTTCGGAATCTCCAGTTGTCATTCCAACGACGAGACCAAAACAACTGAGAAACCGAACGCGCCGGGTACAAAGGCGCCCGGCGCTCCGGCCAAAAACGCGGCGCCGCCACCGGCAGCCTTGACCGCACTGCCCGCCAGTGTGCGCGATGCGCAGTTAACCGGAATCGACGGCGCGTCGTTCAAACTCGCCGACTACGATGGGAAAGTGATGCTGGTGAACTTGTGGGCCACATGGTGTGGTCCCTGCCGTCTGGAAACGCCGGAGTTGGTGAAGCTATATAAGGAATTCAAATCCCAGGGCGTGGAGATGGTGGGCTTGACCAACGAGAACCCGGAATTCGCCGCGGCAAAGGTGAAAGATTTCGTGCGCGCTAATGGAGTCGACTACCGCATCGGTTGGGCCAGCGGCGAATTCTCGCTGACGTTAATGCAGGGCCGTGATGCAATTCCGCAGAGCTTTGTCATCTCGCGAGACGGCCGCATTGTGAAACGTTTCGTCGGCTTCAGCCCGGTACAAACTCCGCCGCTGCTGCGCCAGGCCATCGAGGAGGCGCTCAACGATAAAGCCAAGGCGTGATGCGTCCATTCGATGGGGCTGTCTCGCGAGTCGAAGTTAGTAGTCATTGCGAAGACGAGTCCTCAATGTCGCGCTCGCCTTCTTCTTTTAGTTCCCGGCCCTCCCGCTCCAGATCGCTGTTTTCCAGTCCCTGCCCTACCCGCTCCTTCGCGCGGCCTTTGAGGCGTTTCATCTCAGCCTCGACACGTTCTTCGACCTGATCGATTGCCGCCGGTTCGCCTTCCTCGTCCTGAGTTTTGACCTTGTCTTTATCGATTTCCATTCGCCCTTCTCCCTGTTCACTGCCCAATGAAAGTTGTTATGCGGGGAGCATCATCGCATTACCGCGCTGCATTGCAAAATGCGCAGATGTCTTGTTGAGTTTGAAAGCGAAATGGTTGGGCCGGGCCTATGCGGTGCTTCTCTTTCACGCTTGCCCCTGATACAACGGGCGACTTCATGGGACCGCCTCGATCGCAATTCAGCTGGGCAAACTGCATGAGTACTCAGTGAGGCTTGTTGCTCGACAAATTCCGCTGGGTCAGACTAGACTGTCCCCAGTGAAATCACCTTATTCACCACTTGGCGCGTTACGCCGTCTGTTGGCCCTGACGCTTATGCTCTGGTGCGCAGGCGCAGGATGTCTGCTCGTGAGTTACGCGCACGGTGCGATGGGCGAGGCGGAAGTTGGCGAAAAGGCGAGTGTGTTGCATCACTCGTCCAGTACCGCTCCGCACGAGGTTTCCGGTGGACCCGCGAGTGATTTCGCCGCCTCAGTCTCGAGCATGGTGCATAGCTGCTGCAAAGCCCAGCGAGCTTCTAATCAGCACAAAGCACCGCCCACGGCTTCGGCATCGACTGCACCAGTCGCAGTTACCACAGAACGGAAATCTTCCCAATCACAGAAGCAAATTCCGGCGCAACAAAGCCGGTTTTTCCCGCCACAACTCGGGATATCAACCAGAGAGATTTTCGCTACGGAATTAGCCGGACTTCCGCCCCCCGCTGGCGCGATGAATTGCTGTCCACTCACCAGCGCTTCGGCCGCCGGAGTAACAAAGCCCGCCAACGACACGTTGACGGCTACCCTACTCGAACGAACAACGCTTCTTGCATTTCTCAATAACACGGAAAGTTCCGCCCTCACGACCCCGCTGCGATTGCCCAATCGCGGCCACACCTACCTGCGCTGTTGTGTTTTCCTGATCTAGAGATCTGCCTGTAGGACAGACATTCTTGTCTGTCTTCCATGACGCGACAGACTGGAAAGTCTGTCCTACTTCAGTGTGCGCACTGATATCACGGCAATAATCTCTTAGACAGGAGAACAAAAATGAGAAATATCAAGGGCTTTGCCTTGACCCTTTTGCTGGGGCTGGCTACGGCTGTCTCGGCCGCGGGCTTTGTCCAGGACCAGAAATCGAACGATCAGAAGAAGGAGGGCGAGTCGTGCTGCGCAATGGCTTCATGCTGCTGCAAGGGCGAATCGTGCTCAACGAAAGATGGTTCGAAAAGTCATTCTTCAAAAGACGGGTGTTGCTGCTGCGGCGACACCTGCAACATGAAGATGAAGGACAAAGAAGCGAAGAAGGGGTAAGCAGGCGTTAACCGGCGCGGGCGTTTCCGTTCTCTTTGGTACGAAACGCCCGCGCCACTAATCAGCAAGGAGAGGGAAGTCATGAATAAGTTGTTTCCGAGCTACAGAGTACGATTGTTATTCGTTGCCATAATCATCTCGCTCGTGTCCGGCCAGGCTGTGTTTTCCCAGCACGAAGGTCACAACATGCCTGGCATGCACAAGGCGAAATCGAAGAAGAAAGTAGCGCGAAAGAAGAAGCCGGCGAAGAAACACCAAATGGGAAATATGGCGGGCATGAATATGCCAGGAATGAATATGCCCGGGATGGGAAAAGCTAAGCGCGCGTCGCGAAAGAAGAAGCCGGCGCAGAAACACCAAATGGGCAATATGGCGGGCATGAATATGCCAGGAATGAATATGCCCGGGATGGGAAAAGGTAAACGCTCGTCGCGAAAGAGGAAGCCGGCGAAGAAACACCAGATGGGCAATATGCCGGGAATGAACATGCCTGGGATGCAGATGCCGCAGGCTTCACCGTCGGCATCGCCGCAAACACACATGAACATGCCCGGGATGCAGATGCCGTCGGCTTCACCTTCGGCGTCGCCGCAGACCCAAATGAATATGCCTGGGATGCAGATGCCCGGGATGAATACTCCGACGGCCTCGCCCAACCCCCAAGCTTCTCCTCAGCAGAAGATGGATATGAACATGCCGATGCCCATGGCGAGTCCTTCACCGGGCGAAATGGGCGGAATGAAGGGTATGGAGAACACGCCTGGAATGGGCTCGATGAACATGGGCCCGCTAATAGTCATGATGGGGAATGACATGGGCATCCGTGTGGGATCGAGCGATACCAACATCATGTCCATGGGCGCGATGGGATCGGGTACAGCCTGGCAACCGTCATCTGGGCCAATGCACATGTATCACAAGGTAGCCGGCGACTGGCTGTTGATGTTTCACTACAACCTGGTCGCGGGCGTGAATCATCAGGGTGGGCCGCGAGGCGTAACCAAGGCCGAGTCAGCAAACTGGTTCATGCCGATGGCCTATCACAAACTGGGCAAAGGAACTCTACAACTGCGCGGCATGTTCAGCGCGGAGCCTTTCACTTTTCCGCAGGATGGATCGCCCTTGCTTTTTCAAACTGGTGAAACCTACAAAGGCCAGCCGTTGATTGATCGGCAGCATCCGCACGATCTGGTCATGGAACTGTCGGCGCAATACACTTTGCCATTGGGTGAACGGGGCACCTGGTTCACGTATTTTGGCTATCCCGGAGAGCCCGCGCTCGGTCCGGTGGCGTTCATGCACCGCATGTCCGCATCCGAGAATCCTTCAGCGACGCTTGCGCATCACTTGCAGGATTCAACTCATATTTCGTTCGGCGTATTTACTACCGGCTTCACTTATCGCTGGTTGAAACTCGAAGGCTCGATCTTCAACGGTAGGGAGCCGGATGAGAACCGCTACGACTTTGACTCGCATCGTTGGAATTCGCGTTCAGCGCGCCTGAGTGTGATGCCCAACCCGAACTGGACCATGCAAGTCAGCTACGGTTTCTTACGGAGTCCTGAGGGCCAGGAGCCTGATACAGACATTCGGCGGACTACCGCTTCCATTCAATACAACAAGCCATTCGATCGCGGTAACTGGGCTTCGGCGTTCGTCTGGGGACGCAATCACACCAGCAGTCCAACCGAGATCCACAATCTGAACGGCTACACGTTCGAGTCCACGGTTAATTTCCTCGATAAGAATTATCTCTACACGCGTCTCGAATTGGTGGATAAGAACGAGCTGCTGCGCGCCGTCGATCGCGTGCTGCTTCGCATCACCGATGGCCATCCATCGTTCCGCATTGGCGCGTACACCTTCGGCGGCGCCCGCGACCTCTGGAGCACGGAGAAGATCTCGATGGCGATTGGCAGCGATGTGACTTTCTATTCAAAGCCCGCCGTGCTGGATGCAATCTACGGAAACAATCCCGTGTCATGGAAACTGTTCCTGCGCTTGCGGCCCGGGAAAATGGACATGTCGAGTATGCATAGTATGAATGGGATGCACGGAAACACGGGCGGAGAAAACAAGCCGCCCACTCCATAGCCGCTTGTTTTCGGACCCCGCGGATTCGGAAGGAGGTCGAGAAATGCGAGTGCAATGGACAGGATTCCCGCTGTTGTTGGGGTACATTGTGATGGTTGGCCTGGCGTCCTTTCTGGAGAAGTTCAGCATGAAGCAGTTGAACCCGTATCAGATCAACTTTCTCATGGCGATCGGAATGCTGGTGACCGCGGTACCCGCGCTCTGGATCAAAGAGGGAACTTTGGTAGTTCCGGTCAAAGCATTACCGTTGGGCGCGCCGATAGGGCTCCTGATGGCGATTGGCTCGATCTGCTTTGTATTGTCGCTGGCAAAGCTTCCTGTGGGGATGGCGACCGCAATCTCTACCAGCTATGTTCTGGTGGTTATGTTGTTGTCGCGTGTGTTCCTGGCTGAGAGTATCGGCTGGATGAAGGCTGCGGGTATTACGCTGACTATAGCCGGAGTTGCGCTGCTTTCATGGCAGCAAAAATGAATGGGCAAAAATGAGCGCATAGAAATCGCTCTGATGGAACGACTTGGCGGGCGCGTCTAGGCCCGCGCGGGCTGGAAGGTAGGTGCAGACGTGGAGTTCAAAAATGGAAGTAATGATTAACTGGAGAAGCTCTGATGAAAAATCTAAAAAGCAAACGCCGTTTGGGCGTCGCAATAGCGAGCGGGATAGTTTTGATTGGGCTGGCCGCTTTCGTTGCGAGCTCCAAGTCCAGAGCGTATTCAGATAATGAAGCGGCAGTGCGCGATGCGTTAATGAAAAGCGCGCTCAGCTTTGAGAAGAACGACATCGCAATGGCTTCTCAGGTTTGGGCCAACGATGAATCGCTGACAGTATTTGAGAGCGGTCATGCTAACCATGGCTGGGCGGACTATCGTGACCATCATCTCGTGCCGGAGATGGGCGAGATGAAGAACACGAAGTACGCCTTCAGTGATATGAAGATTCACCTGGCAAGCAAGACGGCTTGGGCTACTTTCAAATACACCATCGCGGCTGACGTCGCTGACAACGGAAAGACGCGTCACATCGAAGGTGCGGGCTTGGGCACGGCAATCCTGGAAAAGCGTGAGGGCCAGTGGCGCATTGTGCACTGGCACTCGAGCGCGCCACGCCGCGCCGCAAGCAATCCGGCGCCGCCAAAAAAGTGACGACAAAAGGGACTCAGTGATGCAGGTCGTTGAGGGCTTGCTTATCTTTATTGCTCAACGCTTGTACTAGCGCTTGCCATTCGCGATGGCCCCGCGAAAGCTTGTAGAAGTCGCCATCCTTGTCAGCCAACAGACTGTCCAGCATCTCCTGAGCTGTACCGTTATCAATTGCTTTCTCTCCGGCCAACGACAACGCGCCAAAAGCTTCGTGATGAGTGGTGATCCCCTTTATGGATAGCTTGGCGCGTTCATAGGGAAAACGGTAATCGCGCGCGTATTTCTTTTCCGCTTCCTCCAGGGAGGTGATTATCTCGCTCGCTTCAGAAGGCTTCGCCTCGATCCGTTTTTCCCGAAGCAGTTTCCACTCGTCGTCGGCCCCGCCCCTCGCGGCTATTGGCGCGGATGTGGTGGCCGGTTTTGAGGATGACGACGACAAGGAAGAAGAGTCTACCGCTGGAGCAATGGTCGAATCAGCCTGAGACGGAGTTTCCGCAACTGAAGCAGCACGATGGGTCCACCAGTTCCAGCCCCCAAATCCAAGTACGAAGAAAACCAGCAGCAACAAGCCGACGAGTAATCCATGTCGCCATTGCCACCCCAGTGGCGCGGTCGTGTCAGGTCCACCATACGCCGACAGCATAGTTAGCGTGGGAGCAGTCTTGCCATTCCCGGCCCGGGGACGAGCCGTCAGTCGCGGAGGCGCAGTCGTCCTCTTTGGCATCAGGTCTGGCCGCGGAATCGGAATCGAAGTGGTCTCGCTGGTTTCGTCAAAAAGATCAGGGGCCGCATACCACTCCTGAAACGAGACTTTTTTCGATTGCTGATCAAATGGATGCGTAGAGTTTGTTTGCAAAGAGGAAGCTGTCGACGATGGCAGCGCGGACGGGGCGCCTATGCCTGTCGGCTTTGCAACATCAGGCGGAAAGATCTCCTCGCCTATGCTGTCCGATAACAGTTGCCTCCCGCAGTAGACACAATGTGTCCATTTCGATTCCACCAGTTCGCCACAACCCTGGCAACTGAGTGAATCATGCAGCGAACCTCCACAAGAGCCGCAGAATCTATAAGAACCGGGAAAATCCAAATTGCACTGGTGACAGTGTTTCATAACGCTCCCTTCAATTGCCACGGCGACCTGGGATGTTCGTTGCTATACCATTTCGCTGACCCGCCACACCAAATCGGCGTACAACATGCGATAACTTACGACCGCGATCGCCGCAGGAGCAGCGGATTAACGAGGAATAAAACTGAGCTAAAGCTGACGGCTGCGGCGATAATCGTTGGGCTCCAGGATGCCCAGGATCGGCTGGAGAATACCCGCAGCAATCGGCACGCCAAGCCATTGCAGATAGAAGGCCAAACGCAGAGATAGTCTTTGATATTAGTTATCAGACCCTGCTCAAAGAGCTACTGGCGAAACGTGCTGCGTCGATGGATGTGGGCCAGCCGGATCTTGACAGGCATTAGTCGTTTTCCCTAGAGTGGGCAGTGGCCATGAAGACGCGATTCACATCACTGGTGCTCTTATTGATTGTGGCGGGTGGCGCT
>DASXRU010000011.1:0-3744 GCA_036506395.1 Pyrinomonadaceae bacterium
ATAAAGCTCGGCGGCTTTCTGTCGCGACTCGTCATCCTTTGCCTGTTCGCGCGCAGTTTCAGCCTCCTGGAAAGCCAACTCGGCCTGGTCGCTGGTGCGCACCAGCTTTACCGTGACATTTCCTCGCCGTCCGGGGAGCAACGGCGTCGTTGCTTCCTTGAAACCATTCGCGCGCACCCGCAGCGTGTGGCGACCAGAAGAGATCTTCGTTAAGGTCATTTTGCCGGCGGCGTCGGTCGTGCCCCGTCGGATCTCATCAAGCCACACGATCGCGTTGGGTTCGGTGTTGATGTTGATAGAAGCGGTGCCGGTTGTAGCACGGAGCTTCCGTTGCGCCTGGGAATTTGAGATCGAGAATGAAAGAGGGATAAGAACTAATAGAGCAGTTAGTCGGGATCTACGAGCATTCCTTGTAATGCTAGTTCGCATTTCTTTTACCTGTTGATAAGGTTTCTCATCAGGAGACGATCCACTAAGTCACACGAAATGACACGAAATAACACGAACCTTGGTTTAGTGAAGTTCGTGCGCATTATTCGTTTAATCCTCGCGGCCGACAAAGGAATCACTCTTCTTCATTACCAATAGTCCGTCGCTTGCGCACCGTTGAATTTGCCGGCTGCGCCGTTGGCGTGGCGCCGGCCCCCGGCGGTGGTGTCACCGGACTGGCGCCGACTTCCGGACGAAACTTTCCGTTGGCATCGTACAGCCGCAGGTACTGCAGCCGGTTGCGCACCACCCCCTGCACATAGCCTCGTGTTTCTTTGAAGGGAACTGCTTCGGCCCACTCATCGATCTCGAGCGGCAGCGACGCGCGCCATTGGGTGACGCGAATCGGGCCCGCATTGTAGGCGGCGGCCACGTACTCGATGCGGCCAAACTTGTCGATCTGATCGCGCAAATATGCCGTACCGAGCTGGACGTTCAAGCGCGGCTCGTAAAGCGAATCGGCCGTTATCGTACGATCGACGCCATACTTTAGCGCCGTTAGCTTTCCCGTCGGCACCAGCACCTGCATTAGCCCATAAGCATTCGCCGAGGATTTCGCGCGCGGATTGAAAATCGTCTCTTGCCGGATTAGCCCCGCCACCTGGAAAGGATCTAGACTGCGCGCCCGCGACTCCTGCACGATGATGTCCCAGTAAGCCAGCGGGTAGAACACGTCCCATTCATCGCGCGTCAATTCTTCCGGTTTCATCTGGGAATAATCGGGATAACTCCGCTTCAGCACGTTCAGAGCCTGCACGTTATCTTCGCGGGCGCGATAGATGCGCGCCGTGGCCAGGTTCACGCGCGGGCTGGCAGGAGCTGCCTCGGATGCGACGGCCAATTCTTCGAAGGCCCAATCGTCAGTCCCAATTATTGAAAGCTGATCCGCTTTCGCGATCTGTTGATCTTCCGCCGCTCCGGCAGTCTCTTCGGCTACGGTTACCGTTTGCAGGTTGGCAATTGCGCGTCCCAACCTCGATTCAGCCGCGTAGTTTTCCTGTGAAGCATTGCCGTTGCGCGTCATCGTATCAAGCCGCTGTTTCGCCAGATAGCCGTACCAGTTGGCGTCGTAACGGCCCAGCACTGCCTGGTAGAGAGCGCGTGCTTCGGCGAGTTTGCCGGCGCGCTCAGAATCTCGTGCGGCCCAGTAGCCGGCGCGGCCACGGTTGTCAGTGTTCTTATCCGCGTAAAGCGCCAGATGCTCGGTCAGCAAACGCGAGGACTGGGCGTAGTCCTTTGCGTCGTGCGCTGCCCAGGCAAGATTGAACTGCGCCTGGGCCACTTCCGCTGTCCCCGGATAAGAGTTAACAGCCGCACGATAGAAATACGCTGCGTCAATCGTGTTCTTTGCATCATCCGCGGCCTGGCCCAGTTGCACAAATGCGCGTGGCGTCCAGACGCTGGTCGGAAACGAGCGGCGCAAGTCCTCAGCCGCCGTGCGGGCCTGGGGCCATTGGCGAGAGCGTGCGTAAGCCAGCGCCAGGTTGTACAGGGCTTCGGCGCGCAATTCTCCCGCGGACGGGGGCATGGCCGTCAGAGCCGTGATCGCATCAGCAGTGCGTTTTGCATTCGCCGCGGCGATGCCGCGATGAAGTTGTAACTCCGGAGTTGTGCCGGCAGGGAAGCGGGTCATGGCATCGGCGTAGGCGTCGAAGGCTTCGCCGTAATGCTTCGCCTGAAAAAGTTTCTCGGCGCGTGTGTTGGCTTCTTCCGCTGTTGCCGGAGCGATTGATGAGCTCAAACGCGTTATGGCACTGGCAGCCTCTGCATTTTCCCTCGTCGCCGGGGCAAAGAAATAGATTCGACAGTACATTGCGAGCGCGCGGGTCGTGTCGCCCGCCTGCTCGTAAGCCTTTGCCGTCAGCAAAAGCGCGGCCGCATCATCCATTGCTGCCAGCTCATTCAACAGCGGGGGCACTCCGGCGGGCTGCGCGTCTTCAATCATCATCTGCGCGGCGCGGACCAGGGCCTCGCGCGCCCGCAGCGATGTGGGGTAATCGCGCGCAAGTTGCTCATAACCTGCACGCGCTTCACCGCGGCTCCCTGCCTGGTCCAAGGCGCTGGCGCGCAGAAACAATGCATAGTCAACAATTGATGTGTAATCGCGTATCGAGCTTGCGTTCAGCAAAGCCGCCGCGCCGCTAAAGTCACGCGCATTGGTCTTAATTCGCGCACGTAGGATACGCGCAAGCGCCCCTGCTGTAGTTCTGGGAAAATCTGATTCGATTCGGGCGACGGCATCCTCCGATGGGAATACGCCGCCGCGGGTCAGCGCGCGCAAAGACTCCCGCGCTTTCAATTCCGCCGGGGTCTGTTGCAGGCTGCGACAACTGGCGCTGAAAAAAAGCGGCACAACCGCGACGATGACAACGGCCATTCCGGCAACAAGGTATGCAAAGCGATGCTTGCGCAGATTAATCATTGAAGTCTTTTCGTCCAGCCAATATATCAGCCCGTCAACGGACAATCAGTCGATGCTCTACTGGATCATCGGGTTGCACCCAAATACGATCACGGCATAGCGCTTCTGTAATTTTTGCAGCTCCTCGTTCTGCCGCTGCTGAATCTCCCGGTAATCCGCGGGCGGATTTCCCCAGCAGGAGGTTCTGAAGAATCGAATCTCGCGGCCCCTGTAATCAACCAGTTTCCGGTTCTTGCATCGCGCTTTGAGCTCTGCCAGCTTCTGCTGGACTGTGACAGTTCCGCGGCCCTTTGCCCCGTACGAAACAACATCGTCCAGTTTGGTTCCCGACGGCAGGCAGTTAATCTGAGCCGAATGAGCCCTGCGCTCTTGGGTGCGATGATGTGTTAAGGAAGAACGCTCAGTAAGGGAGCTGCTCTGACCCGGGGTCGAGATGCCGGCAACAAGAAACATCAACGCGATGATTAACGGCATAAACTCCCCTTAATTCTGACCGGACGATTTTACCACGGTGGATCCAGAGGAGTCGGCGGGAAGAATTTATCCCAGGGTTCAGCCGTCACTACCACGAAAAGGCGCGGGACAACCCGATTAAGCGATGTCACTCTATGTGATTAAGGGCGCAGGAGCGCTTCATCGCGAAACACGTTTTTCGCCTGTGGGCTCAGCAGGCGGCGGCGCCACCGATAACTCGCGGCTATAGTCGCAGCCCTCGGTGGCGCAATGGCGCGTGGTGCCTTTCTTCGTAGTCTTCTCCAGCAGGAAAGGCGCGTTACACTTCGGGCAAGGTTCGATAACCGGCTTGTCCCAATAAACCGCGTCACACTTCGGAT
>DASXRU010000012.1:0-13450 GCA_036506395.1 Pyrinomonadaceae bacterium
CGATCTTCACGGCATAGCCTAATCCATCGCCAACGGGCAGCACCTCTGCGACCAATTGAGGATGATTAATGAAGTACCGGTTGAACTCCCGCAACGCCTCCGTGGAGCTCTTCTGATCCGGCGCGCGAATCTCACCGGCAACCTGGCCGCCCCACAACAGATTGTCCACGATGACCACGCCGTTCGCGCGCAGTTTGGGCAACGCAAGATCCAGATAACCTTTGTACTCTTCCTTCAACGCATCGATGAAGAGCAAATCGAAGGTGTCAGTCAAACGCGGAATGACTTCCAGCGCCCGGCCGCGTTCAATGCGGACACGATCGCGCAGGCCCGCACGGGACAGGTAGTGTTCAGAAAGCCGAATCATCTCTTCATCCGGCTCGATCGTCACGACGGTGGTAACAGTGGACGCTAAATGGACCGCTGAGTATGCGATGGCCATGCCGATTTCCAGCGCGAATCGCGCGCCAGTGGCGCGGGCAGTTATCTCCAGAAACCGTGCCACCTCCCGATCGGCAATCGGCACGCGGTGCTCAGCGGCGTATGCTTCCATCTCCGCCAGTAGCCCTGTACTTGGCGGCAGCAGCCGATCCAGATACTCAGCCTGTGCGCGTTGAATGATCGCATCGATACTTGCTTTCATAGGTCCCGTCCTGTCATTTGTGTGCTTGTGAAGGGACGAGTCTAGCCGCACGAGTGAGGTTGTGCCAAGAAGAGATGGAATTTGAAGGCAGTGATCACTAACGGACCCGATTGAATTCCAGCGCTGCCAGCCGTCTTCAGACGGCTTTCCCGGAGAATTATTAGACCAGCGCTTTGAGCGCAGGGTAATCGCGGGACAAACTGATTCTTAGCGCGCTTCAGCGTGCTTGCAAATGAGACGCTTTAGCAACACGGCTAAAGCGCCTACGGGAGCAGCCCGTTGAAACGGGCTACGGAATTTGATTGCGTGCGCCATACCAGCCGTAAAACGGCTGGTCTAGAAACCCTGGCGGGCAAGCCGCGTGAACGCGGCCATATTACTTCGCAGTTCCAGCCGCAACCTGGGCCGACTTGCGCAGCTGCGGCGAGCCAATCACGCTCCATAGATCGTCTGCACGAACATAGGCCGGCAAATCACGCTGCGTGCTCATGAGAAAACCTGTGCTTTGCTCGCGACCGAGACTGCCGTGGGTAGATTGGAGCACAGCAAAGACATCCAGGAATGCGCTTCCTGAGTAGTAACCGTCCTCCAGATTAACCACCACGCTGGCGCGGTTCCGCACATGATTGGTGACGGCCTCGAACACGCGCCGCACAGCATCAGGGCGCGATGCATCATTGGTGGCGGCAAACCAATCGGTCGCGGAGACGAATCCTTTTGCGTCTGTCTTGCCTTCCGCGGCCAACTGTAGCAGCACACTCGCCAACCCCAGCGGATCACCGTCGTCACTGCGGTAACGAAACCGATCGCCCTGCCTTTCTATAATTGCGCCACCACTGTGCCCCGCCACATGCACGACGCCATCGTGTTCGTAAGCCGCGAAGTCCACGCCGCGAACATTAGCCACCACGTCGGCCACTCGCTTCTCGCTCTCTTCTGTAGTGAACAGCATCGCGCACCCGACCAGGCCGTACTGCGGAAAGACAACGCTCTTGTCGTCCTTCACATGGCTTTCCAGCCGCAGGCCGGCGCGCCGGATTGGCTCCTTCAGCGAGACCCGCCGGTAGCCGGTAAAGTGATTTCCATGGTCGGAAAAAATCGTTACGCGCACCTCGCCTTTCGCGTCGTTCATGATGTTGCTCAAGGCGTCATCCAGTTGGCCCATAAACTTGCGCAACATCCGTTCACCGCCAAGATGGGCCAGCGAGTCCGTGGATCCGATATAGGCGAAAAAGACCGGCGCCCGCGATGAACGAAACTTTTGCTTGAGCCGAACGATGTCTGACCATGCTTCGACGTAGGTGCTGACTGGCGGCAGGGCGTACCCCAAACCGCTTTTGATCGCCGAGGGATGGTAATCAAACAGCTCGCGAAAGGTCCCATGGATGAACGAGCCGCCTTTGAACCGGTCCACCAGTCCGCCCCGCATCGCATTCTTTTCGATATCGAAATAACTGTCTTCATAGCCGGCGCTCGCCCTGGCCCCGGCAGGCTCCAGGATCTCCGAGAGTGACAGATTGGTCAGACTGGGAAACGGCGAAATCATCCGCGCCGGCGGTGCAAACAAACGAAAGCGCCCTTTGGCCCGCATCTTCTCGATCGTCGAGAAGCCTACGCCATCAACGCAAACAATCAAGTGTCGTGACGATGATTGCGTGTTAGCGTCTTTCGCCAACGCAAGCGGCGCCTGCGCGAACACGTTGGACACAGAAGACTGAGGGCAGCACGCCGGTGCCGCGGCCATCAAACAAGCAGCAATACTTTTCATAAGCTTCCGACTCACCCCCATTAGTCAGACCTCCGGAAAAATAAGGTGGCAAAGCGTGTTCCCAACCGGAGGCTCTGCTTTCGCTGCTATTGGAGCGTGTGTGGTCTCGGCAAGATGAAAGTTCTATTCAGTTGTCGGAATTATCCTGCGTCTCGGAGGACACCGAGACGTAGCGGCGGCCAAGGCCCAGTTCGCGGAGTTTGTGTTGGAGGGATTGCCGGTGCATGCCCAGCACGGCGGCCGCGCGAGTCACGTTGCCGCCTGCTTCATCGAGACAACGGGCAATGTAGCGGCGCTCAAATTCGCGTCGATCGTTGCGAAAGTCAGCCGTGAAAGGAACGGCCAGGGCGCCATCTTCGCCGGCTGTAGCAGCGGCCGGTCGGAACTCAGCATCGACCTCCAGCGGTTGTTCCTGCATCTCCGGCAGGTCAAGCGCGTCGAGTTCATCGCCCTCGGACATGATCGCTGCCCGATCGATGGTGTTGCGCAATTCACGCACATTACCCGGCCAGTCGTATTCGACCAGACGGCGCAAAGCATTGTGCGCGATTGGTCTCTCCCGCAGGCCGTAGTGCTCCGCCGCCTGGCGCGCAAATGCTTCCGCCAGCAGCGGAATGTCTTCACGTCGATCTCGCAGCGGTGCGATTTCGATTGTGACCACCTGAAGGCGGTAGAAAAGATCGGCGCGGAAGTTACCTGCCGCAATCTCCTGTTCCAGCGGGCGGTGCGTCGCACTGACAATGCGCACGTCAACTGGAATTGAGTCGTCGCCGCCCAAACGTTCGATGCGACGCTCCTCCAGCGCGCGCAGAAGTTTTGCCTGAACGTTCGCGCTCATGTCGCCGATCTCGTCCAGGAAGAGCGTGCCGCCATCGGCCTGCTCAAATTTTCCCCGCCGTCGCGCAGCCGCTCCTGTAAACGCGCCCTTCTCGTGACCGAACAATTCCGATTCAATCAATTCCGAGGGGAGGGCGGCACAGTTGACGGCAACAAACGCGCCGCCACGACGTGAAGTGCTCTGTTCGTGAAGCTCGCGCGCCACTAACTCTTTACCTGTTCCCGATTCGCCCCGCACCAACACAGTGGCGTCGGTGTCCGCAACTTTTTCGATCGCCCCGCGCACCTGCTGCATGGAGTCGGACTCGCCCATCAGCGCGCCGCGCTGGGCGGCTTCAACCTCGATGCGACGCTTCAGCGAGCGATTCTCGCGCCGTAGCTGGATCGTTTCGATTGCGTTCTTGACGACCAGCCGGAGGTCATCAAGCTCGAAGGGTTTTGAGAGGTAATCGTAGGCGCCGCCTTTGACGGCTTCGACCGCCATGCGTTCGGAGCCGTGCGCAGTGATGATGATGACGAGAGGTTGCTCCTCAGTCGCGGCTTGTAGCTCGCTCAACAACTCGAGACCACTCGCGCCCGGGAGGTTTACATCCAGCAGCAGCAAATCGAACGGCTGCCTCTTCATCAGGGCGCGCGCTTCTTCGGCGCTGCCCGCTTCGCTCATGTCATAGCCGGAAGTGCTCAGGGCCCGGCGAATGCCGTAGCGCGCCGCTTCTTCGTCGTCGACAATCAACAACCGCAAGCTTTCTTTCCGGCCGGCCATGCGGGACAGTTTAATACCAAAGTGGGCGTTTAGAGTACCAACTTTAGTTGGGCCTTTCTCAACGAACCAAAAGCCCGACTAAAGTCGGTACTCTAAACGCCGCGCAGCGATAGGTTAGCGCGGGGCTCGCTTCGCCGAAAATATGATGACGAGGGCGTCACCGGATGGTCCAACATTCAGCGTGCCGACAACGACTGGCTCGCCTTCGTGCATGCTGATGTCCGTGTGCAGGCCCGTGGGCTCGTAACTGACAATTGCCCCCGATGGCGCGGCGGCTGAAGCCACGGTTGCCTGCGTCTGAATTGGCACGCGCGACCCGAAACTGAAGCCGTTCACGCGAATAACATTGCGACCCATTTGGTCGGTGACGATTTTGATCCCGCTAACGGTGAATTCATTGAAGCTGGGAGTGCTGGCCGTAGAGGCTGCGGGCGCCAGCAGTGGACCGCCGATCCAACGCAGATTCAAGTGGGTACCATCCTTTACTCGATTCAGCAATGTGGCGGCAACGCTGTAATTCGTGAACGGCAGGGATTCGCGCAGTTGCTTGATTATCGGCTCGAGCGCCACCGGAATTTTATGGTCCTGTACCGACTGGTTGGTAGCAACGATCAAGTAGAGCTGGGTGTCGAGGTTCGTTTCATCCTCTTTTATGACCGCGACCGATGCGCCAGGTGATTGACCCGCTGACTGGGCCAGAACAGCATATTGCGCGGCAGCGACTACCAGGGCTGCAAAGAAAATGGACAGAGCTATGCCCGAGAACTTTTTCATCATCATTGTCTCTCCTTTGAATTCGATTGCGACCTCGGTGGCGTAGCACGACCGTTAGGAACGGCGTAAACGCGACACGCTCGCTCAGCGCGGGCTACTTCACCGGCTAACCGACGCAAGCACAACGCTTGATCGCTGATCGCTTGCGACAGACACGCTGGTTGAAGCTTAAAGTTCCAATGAAGACTAATTCAGTGGCAGGTGTAGTTCGAAGCGCGCTCCCCGTCCGCTTTCGCGAGGGGCCAGCGTTGCAGTTCCTCCAGCTTCCTGCATGCGCTTGCGCACAATGGCAAGACCCAGGCCGGTGCCGCGTTGTTTGGTGGTGAAGAATGGTTCCCAAATGCGCGCTTGCAGTTCGCTGGAAATGCCCGGGCCGCTATCTGTAACAGCGAACACTACGTCGCCATTCTTACAGAATGCCTCGATGCGTATCTGGCCCCCCGCCGCAGTTGCCTGCAGCGCATTCAGCAACAGGTTAGATAGGGAATCGCGAACCGCGGCGGCACTGGTTCCATCGAGATCGGTCCCGGCATGGGCGTGGCATTCAATCGAGATTGCTCTGCCACTCGCATGGGCCCGAAACAGATCCGCGACTGCTCGAGCCAGATCGTCGGCGCCGCATGGCGCTGATGCCGGCGGCTCTTTGCGCGCAAAACTAAGAAGCTGCGTAACGCTTTGGCTGAGCCGATCAGTCTCGCCTACGATCATGGTCAAATCGCGGGTGTATTCATCGCTTAACTGATCGTCCTCGCGCATGACCTGGGCGATCGATTTGATGGCCGACAAAGGGTTCTTCACTTCATGTGCTACTGTCGCCGCCATCTGCCCCAGCGCTGCCAGGCGCTCGCCTTCAGCAAGCTTGCGCTCAAGCCGCACGTTTTCCTCCACTAGACGGTAATCTTCAATCGCGATCGCCACCTGGCCGGCAAGCACTTCGAGCACTGCGCGCACATCCGGCGCCAGCGCGCTCGGTGGCGCTTCAATCAGCATCAGCCCTACGGTTTGGCCCTCGCGGCGCAGCGGGTACGCAAGCGAATATCCGCGCCGGGTCAACTCAGTTTCATCCTCGATAACTTCGGCGCCATTGTGCTTCGCCTTCTCGATCAACGCGTCAACCCAGGCACGATCGTCAAGGCCTTTTTCCGCTGGGCTAACCCTGCCGTTATCAGTTGGGGCAGAACTCTCTCGGGCGGTTTCACTAACGATGATCCTGACCCGGCGCAGCGCGAGTGCTTTTGTGGTTTGCGCCTCCACAAAGCCCAGGAGTTCCGGCAGATTCTTGTAATGCCCTGCCTGCGATCCGATGCGCGCCACCACATCGCGATACAGCGCCGTTTCGCGCTCAAACAGTTTGCGAAACTTCCTTTCCAGCCAGCGACGTAAAGGGGCGGCGATCAATGTCAGGGCCAGAATCATCACGCCTTCAATAACGCCGGTGCGGACTCCATATCTTGCGGTCAGCCACTCTCCGATGGTGCGTATGCCGTAGAGATAAATAGCCAGCACAACCGCTGCAAACGAGGCGACGATCAGGCTTTCCTTGATGATCAGCTCAAGAAAGCGATAGCGGTAGATGTAATACGCCAGCAGCGCCGAAGGCAGCAGCGAGCCGAGGTTCGCCAGCGTTTTCAGATAGAGTCCCAGCGCCGTCCCTTCCCCCAGGCCCAGCGCCAGGGCCGCAAGAATCAGTATGGCGATGCCGACGAAGGAAACCGCCAGCGTTGTCATGATGCGCCGTTCACCCGGATTCCTGGCGCGACGGGCAATCAATATCTCGGTCAACGCAACCAACCCGAGACAATAAGCAATCCACAAAACAAATGGCAGCACGAACACCGACAGCTTCACGAACATCGGCGCGTAAGGTCCAATCCAGATGCGCGGCACGCCGATCAAAAGAAAAATGCAGGGAATGTAGGAAAGATAGACGCGCACCTGCTCGCTGCGGGTCAGCTCTCGCGATCGAGCGTTGGCCCACAGATGCAGGTGAACGTGAAGCAGGAGGGAGTAGGTAAAGGTAATGCTGATGACGGCTATCGAATCAGCAAAGCGAAGCAAGTTGGTCCAGGCGCCGGCGCTTAAGCCCAGCATGGTGTGCACGGTGACAACCAGGTTGCTGGCGTGCCAGCCTCCCATGCAAAGAGCCAGCGCCAACAGCAATCGCTGCATTGCACCCAGGTCGGCGCGCCGCTTGATCAGCATGCTGGCCATCCACAATGGCAGCACCGCCCCCAGGCTATAACCGACCAGTTGCAGAATTTCTAGAAGGGACATGTTTCGGTGTTAACGGTTCAGCCAGGGATAGGGGGCGGAATAAGAAATTGATTTTCCATATATCATTTTCCATTTCTCATTTGCCATTGAACCGATTGTCCAAACTCAGACTGAATGAAGAATCCTAGATTGAAGTATCAATGAAAAATGAGAAATGAAAAACGATATATGGAAAATCTCTTTCTCATTCACCCAACGCGGTTACCCCAGTCAGTTATTCCCGCTGGCCGGAGAGTTCAGGATCAACGTAACTTCAGTGCGCCGGTTCTTGATTCGACCCGCGGGAGTCGTATTCGGCGCCACCGGGTTCGAAGCCCCCATGCCGTTGGCCTGGATTCGTGTCACATCCAGCCCCGCCGCCGCGAATCGCTCCGATAACACTCGAGCGCGATCCTGCGTGAGTTGTTGCAATGCAATTTCGCTGCCGCGACCATCGGTGTAGGTTTCGATCAGAATTTGGTAGTCGGGATTGTTAGCCAGCAGCGCCCCCAGCGGCTCGAGCTTGCCGCCGGCGTTTGATGCCAGGTTGCTGGATCGGGGATTGGCCCAGAGCGATTCGGGCAGAACCACGCGCATCCCTCGTCCGTCGTCACGCACCGCGCCGTAACGAGCCAGTGCCTGTCTTAGCACATCGGCGGCCACGCGCTGGTCGGCGGCGCGTCGTTCCGCTGTCTGCCGTGATTCCACCGCCTGCTTCTCTCCTTCAAGCCGGGCCAGCTTTATCTTCGCCTCGTCACCTTCGGCCCGAACGGTTTGCAGCTCGTCTCGTAAGCGCGCCAGTTCTGTGCGCGCATCGCGCAGTTGCTCAGTCGCCCCCGCCGCATCGCGCTCCGCCAATTCACGCGCCCGGCTTTCCGCTTGCAGCGCCGCGCGAAGCCTTTCGATCTCTTTCTCGGATTCTGCGACAGACCTTTCCGCGGTACGCACTGCTTCATCGCGCCGTTCCAGGTCTTCCCGCCGCAAGCGCGCGGCCCGACGGGCTAAGGCCATTTCCTCCGCTTTGGCGCCGCTACTGGTAGCACGCCGGGACAGAATGTCGATCTCTGCGCCCGCCTGCTTTGCACGCCAGGCGCTTTCCGCCTGTTGCAAATCCGATTCGGCCTGGCGCAACTCGTCGGGAGCGTCCCGCTCGGCGCCGGCATAACGAGCGAGGTTCACTGCCTGACGAGCCCCAAGCAAGGTAGTCGGAGTTTCGCGATAGTCACGCTCGGCTATTTCCGGCACGCGCGCGTCGCGAAAGTAATCGCTGCTGTTACCGATATACTGCACGTTGACGACAGCAACCTGGGCCTGGTTAGTACGCTGTGGCGGCAGGTTTTCCAGCACCACCATGCGACTCGGCACGCGCACCAGGAAGTGCGGCTCGGCCGTCACCACCAGAGAAAAAGTTTGCAGCGGAGTGGTGACGTCGATCTTCGAATCAACGTAAGGGCTGCCGCTGCGCTTGATCTCGCCGAGGTTGTCCACATGCCCGTCAGGTGATATGGCCCAGAGCACGTAGGTGGTATAGGCGCCGCCCAGCTCGGAAGCGCGGGGCAGGTTTCCGATGTTCAGCTCGACCCGCGTGCCGCGTCTGCCGGCGCGCCGCACCTTTCCTTCTCCGCTCAATCGAGGCAGAAGCGTCGTGCCGCGAAACTTAAGCGTCACCGTTTGGTCCAGCGGATAGGTTATAGCGACCGTTTGTCGCGGCAAGTCCCGCTGGCCAAACGCGACAGCCGCGATCGCGAGCGAAACCAGCGACGCGGCAAGTGCTCGCCTGGCGGAGGTCATAAGATCAATCATCGCAAAAGTCTTATTTGGAAACATCGTAATTCCTCCAGCAAACTAACAAACTGAGCGGGAGACATAATGGCAGCGCATCAATTCTCGTGTAATTGATGCGTGATGACCGCCACATTGTTGCCGAAGGTGGTTTGTAACGCAAACTGTTAGTTTGCAGCGCAAGCCGGGCAGCTTGCCCTGGGAGGTCTACAGCTCTGACGGGCCGGCCAGGGTCGTCGGG
This sequence comes from Pyrinomonadaceae bacterium, assembly GCA_036506395.1. Classification (GTDB taxonomy): domain Bacteria; phylum Acidobacteriota; class Blastocatellia; order Pyrinomonadales; family Pyrinomonadaceae; genus DASXRU01. Next base: position 9,062 of record DASXRU010000012.1, read on the forward strand.
ATCGCGATCACGATCCCATTGCCCTGCGTTTGGCAACCCACTGGATAACGAGGATAGATATCGCGCAAAGCAGGAGAATGTGAATGAAGCCGCCCTTGTGCAGAATGAACTTTTCCACGAACCAGATGAGCGCCAGAGCAATTCCAATTAGCCAGATCATTCCTAAGCGTTCCCTGGACTACTTCATAGAAACAGACGATGGGCTTGCGTCATCGGCTTGCAATGCGCAGCGCGCCTTTGGGCAAGCCGACGGCGCGAAAACCCTTCCGATACGAATCGGTACCGGCAACGATTGCGTTACTGCCGCCTTCAACTGATGCCGTCACCAAACTGCGACCCGCTCCGAAAGGAAGCCGGGCCGCTGGATTCATTTCTTCTTCCGCGCGCCAAATCAAGGAACCGTCACGACCGGAAAACGCCACCGCAAACGCCGGCCAGGCTGCTACCAGAACGTCGAGCACGCCGTCGCCATCGAGGTCGGCAAAAGCAGCCGAGGCCGCGTCGGTCGCGCCGTTTGCTTCCCAACGGATCTTCCCGTCGGTGGTGTTGAGCGCTACCACGCGAGCGCGATTCGTTATCATGACAACCTCCGGCGCCCCGTCACCATCCATGTCATCGACCGATAATCTCCCGCGCGGCCAATCGTCTTGAATCGCCACGCGACCTACCGCGTTTAAGCTGGCTGCATCCAGGGCCATCAATCCATTCTGGGTTCCCACCAGGATAAGCCCGCCCTTGGGGCCGGCCACGAAAACAGGCGGCGTCGTTGGACTCTCCAGTTTGACGGTGCGAATCATTTCGCCCTTCATATTTCGTGACTCGACAAACCCACCCTCGAAGACGAGGGCCAAACTCCGCGTGTTCGCATTAACGAAAGCGATTGGTGGACCAAAAGGTTTCGCCAGCAAGGCAGATCTGCCGATGATGGCGCCGTTGTTACCGTCAAGAAGGAGTAGCTCCTGGCCCGTGCCGGAAACAATGAAGATCGTTGAATGCTGATTACCGGCGGCTTCAACCGCTACGCCGCTCAGCGCTCCGCCTGGCAGACTTGCACGCCAGAGCTCAGCGCCAGTGGCCCCTGCCAACGCGCGAACGCCATCATCAAAAGCGACCACTACATTCGCCAATCCGTCTTGCCCGGTAAAGACAACGGGGATGAATGAAGGGGCCGTTCCGCTTGCTGACTCGACAACATTTGCATTCAACCTCAGCCGCGTGGTCCAAAGCGCTGACCCGTTCGCGCCGTCCAGGGCGTACACCGTGCCGTTGGAATTGACGCCGATGAGATCGAAACTGGATGGGGAACGCAGGTGGGCCGCAACCGGATAAGCGATATTGCCGGTTATCGTTCGCCAGCCCCCGTTATCCGGAAGCAGTTTGGGAGCGACGGCGGTGGCAGGAGTAGGCGTAACCCGCGCAGCTTCTTCGCGCGAGGGATTGACCCTGACACGCGGTCTTTGATCAGAAGGTTTTATTTCTCTTGCGGCCCTGGTTTCATTTGGAGTTGTGTCGGTGTTTCTACGCGAAGTTCTGCCTGCGCCCCGCGGTGTCGTCACGACTTTGGATTTGCTCGGGTTCTCAACGGGCTTAACCGGCTTCTTTGCGCTGGCGGTTTGGCCGGGCTCCTTTGGCTTGGAATTTACTGGGGGTTTTACCAGCCGCACTGATTTTGGCGACGAGTAATTGCCCCCTTCTCCGCCGATGGGAGCCACGCGCCAGAAATACTTTCCCTCCGGCAATCCGTTAATAAGATAGCCAGTCCCGCTAACGGCCTTGTCGATGACCATATCGGTAAAGCCTGGGTCGCGCGCTACCTGTAGCCGGTAACGCTTAACATGCTCCTGGGCTTTCCATTGAATCCGTGCTGAGGCTGAGACCTTGCGCGCAGCGGCAGGTTTGTTCTGAGCCTGGCTTGAAGCAAAACTTGATAGGGCTAGTCCCATCAACACAACTGAGATGATGGAGAACTTCTTGAATGTCATAGGGCGGGGGTAGTTGGAATGGGCTGTCTGATGTGCGGACGAGCAACGCGCGCCGCAACCAGGAGATGCTTCGAATCGGCAACTAAGGATTTTCATTCAGCTTGTAGCCAACCCCGCGAACGGTCAGGACGTAATGCGGATTCTTTGGATCTTTCTCCAGCTTCTTTCGCAGACGGTTAATGTGTGGATCGATGTTCCGTTGATAGCCTTCGTATTCAGTGCTCCAAACCCGATCCAGCAGATCGTTTCGCGACCAGGCACGTCCGGGCTCTGACGCCAGCAGCTCCAGTATCTGAAACTCGAGCGGCGTCAAATCGATTCCCTCGCCGCCGCGCGACACCTCATGCCGTCTCAGATCAACCACCAGATCGCCGACTTCGAGGCGCTTGTCTTCCGGATCGGAACTCAGTACTGCGCCTCGTCGCAGCAGGGCTTCGATTCGATATTCCAGCTCGCGCGGGCTAAAAGGCTTTTGCAAATAATCGTCGGCGCCTGCCTCGAATCCCTCAACCTTGTTCTCCAACTCGCCATGAGCGGTCAAAAACAAGGCTGGAGTGTGCACGTTGCGCTCACGCAGTCGCCGCAACAGTTCGAAGCCCGACATTTCAGGCATGGAAACATCAAAGATGAAGCAATCAAATCGCACTGACAGCGCCGACTCGAGGGCCTCGGCGCCGCTTTCTTTCTCATCCACTGCAAAACCAAGCCGGCGAAAGTACTCGGCCAGCAAGGTCCGCATGTCGGCGTCGTCATCAACTATTAGCAGGCGCTTACCGGAATTCTTATTTGCAGTTTGAGAGTCCAAGGGTCGGGTTCCTTGTCTTATTGGAATTGGGATTATACCTCAACCGTGTGCTTCCCGGCGCAGAAAGAGTGAGTTGTCCGCCTGATGAAGTTGAAGCATTAGCACTTATAGTATGGATTCGGCTTTGCCTTGACGTCAAACAGAACTGGTCAGTATATTTCCTGATGCTTATTCAACCGGCACTAACCATCCTTCCCGGTAATCAACCTGTGGGCAACCTGCGAGCGATCATAAACACGCGCGATTAACAATGCACGATCTTCGAAGACTCCTAAAGTATCTAAAGGCTCACCGGGGAACCTTTGCGATTGCGACGCTGGCAATGTTCGTCGTGGGCGTGCTTGAGGGTGCCACCGGAGCGCTGATTGTGCCGATCTTCGATCAGGCGTTCGCGCAGTCCGGCGGTCAGCGCACGCAGACGCTTTTTGGGTTGCAGCGAATCATTCCCGCGTCGGGCGTGGGCGCCTGGGGGACGATCGCGATTCTGCTGCTCATCTTCACCTCGGTAAAAGGCATTGCCGCTTATCTCTCGACGTATTTGATGGCCGTCATTGGCCAATCGTCAGTGCTGAAGTTGCGGCAGGATCTCTATCGTCATCTGCTGAACCAGTCGGCAAGTTTTTTCGATCGTCATCGCACGAACTATCTGGTTTCGCGATTGATATCAAGTGCTGCGGCAATTGAAACTGCCGTCACCAGCACGTTGCGCGACATGCTGCGCGAGAGCTTCACGCTGATCATGTTTCTGGCGGCGTGCTTTTATTACAACTGGCGGTTGACGCTTGGGTCACTGATTATCGCTCCAATTGTCGGATTGCTGACAGCTCGCTTCGGCTCTGCACTGCGCAAGCTGTCGCGCGAATCTCTCGAGGGCAATAAACATCTGACCGACACCGCACAGGAAGCGCTGGCCAATCAGAACATCGTGAAAGCGTATCGAGCAGAGGCGCGTGAGGGAGATCGTTTCAGCCTGGTGGCGCGACGCATTATGCGGGCGACGCTGCGGTCGGCCACAATCGCGGGCGTAGCGCCGCCGACCATAGAAATGATTGGAATTCTTTTCGTGGTGGTTCTGCTTTTCTTCGGACAACGTGAGATCGTAGCTGGCCGGATGAACGCGGCACAGTTCCTGACTTTCCTCTTCTTTCTTATCCGCAGCTATGATCCCATACGAAAGCTTTCGAGCCTGCACAATGCGATGCAGCAGGCGTTAGCGGCGGCGCATCACGTCTGGGAAGTGATGGACGAACATGCGGAAATTCCCGAGAAGCCAAACGCGATTGAGTTGAACCCGTTGCAGAGGGAGATCGAATTGCGAGACGTCGCCTTTGGCTATGCGAACGAGAGCCGGTCAGTCTTGCGGGGCGTAAGCTTGCGCATTCCGGCGGGCAAGATGGTGGCGCTGGTGGGAGAGTCGGGCGGTGGTAAATCAACGCTGACAAAGTTGCTGCCGCGATTCCATGATCCGATTTCCGGCGCCGTGCTCTGGGATGGAACTGACTTGCGTGACACTGCGCTGGTCAGCCTGCGCCGGCAGATTGCGCTGGTAACTCAGGAGACCGTGCTGTTCAACGACACGGTCAGACACAATATTTCATACGG
>DASXRU010000013.1:0-10765 GCA_036506395.1 Pyrinomonadaceae bacterium
GGCCGGGTCCAGCCCGCGTCCAACTGCACGCTGTCGCTGGCGTCGACCACCGGTTGTTTCATGCTGCTGTACTGCTCGTAAAAGATCGCGTTCATGTTTCTGACAAACGGCGTGTCGATGGCGTCCAACCAAATCACCGGCTCGTCGCTGGCGTTCTCGTGATGATGCCAGGTTCGCTGCGGCGTCAGAATGAGATCGTTCTCCTCCATATGGAGCTTTTCGCCGTCGACGATGGTGTAAGCCTTTGGGTTTCCCCTTGCCACGAAGCGGAGCGCGCCCATGCTGTGGCGATGTGCCCATGCCACCTCACGAGGCCTGAGCATCTGAAGCCCGACGCGCAGCGACAAGGTCGTTCCCTTGGTCGGAATGGCAGGGTTGGTAAAAAGCAGACTGCGCCTGCCTCCTTCTTCCAATCCTAAAACCTCGCCGGCCTGACGCATCATGGCGACCATAAAATCCCACTTCCAGATGTGGGGCACACCGCCCGGATCGGGCTGCGGTCGTCGAGGAATCTGCCATTCGCCCACAAGATAGGCCGACTCGAGCTCCTGTTCGAAGCTTTTGAGCTCCTCTGTATCGGCGGCCAGGACATAGGAACCGTCTTGGATAGTATTCGCCATAGCCTCTCCTCCGCAGACACGCTTATACCAATTTGCGATGCAGGTTTTCAAAAGGCCGAGGCCTTTGGGTATCCAAAGCAGTCGGCCGCCCTATTTGGGACTTTCCGCTCTCCAGGCGCCCGTCGCCAATCGAACCGATGTAAAGCGAACCACAGCCGAGCACAAGCGCCGCATAAAACCTACAAGGACCGCGGTAGGCATTTTTCGGACGGCGAAACCAGCCGGGTCGGACCGCTGAATGTTTGGTCTGTCAAGATAATAGCGCAAATCTGATTGGGGCTAGACACTGGAATATAAACCCTATGCTCTAAAAATCGTGAGTTGGCTCAAAAGAGCGAAGCTTAGAGCCGTAATTTTGGCGGCAAAAATGTTGCGATAAGGCCGGAAAACAATCTCCGTTGGCAGAGAAACGGTGATAACGCACAGACATAGCGTGGTCCGACCTATTGAGGACTCGGATCTTGTTCAGTGTCTCTCCGGAGCACTTGGTGATGCAGCTAGTCGCAAGGTTCAAAGTTTTCCGGCGACCAGCGATATATTAACCAATTACAGGCTGGCGCCAAACGCAGGCTTTGCAGCCTCGGGCCGCGGGCCAACGGTGATAGGGCCTGGCTGGTACAGAGGTTGGTTGATCTGGGATTCATCCACATCGAGCTTGTAAAGCCCGATGGCGTTGTCCATCAGGATCTTCTTGCGGTCATCCACCGATGCCACGTCCTGTAGCGAGTGAGTCCTGCACCAGACCGACTTGGGCCAGGTGGTTGTGCCGTGGGGATAGTCGGTGGAGTACATGATCTTGTCGACACCGATCTCATCACGGCTTTTGATCCCGTGGCGCTCATGCCAGAAGGTGCTCCACATGTTTGACCGGAACATTTCACTGGGCTTCTTGGTGAGAGTGGTGCTCTTGGCCACCTTACGCTCCTCAAACTCATGATCCAGCTCTTCCAACAGGTATGGCAGCCAGCCCACTCCGCTCTCGACACTGATCGTCTTGAGCTTGGGAAACTTTTCAAACACGCCCGAATAGAGGATATTGGAGACGATCTCCATGTGGCTGACAAAGGTCATGGAAACGCTCAGGGCGGTTCTGGCACCTGCCTGCAGGGACTCCCAGGCCGGCAAGGCTGGCAAGGCGGTCGAGTGCAAGCACAGGGGCACATCCAGGTCGCAGCACGCCTGAAAGACCGGGTACCAATAGGGATCGTTGAAATATTTCAGCCCGAGGACGTGCGGGGCACCGTGCCAGGCCAACGCTTTGTGGCCGCGCTTCACGGCGCGATGGATCTCGGCGACGCACAACTCCACGTCCCACATGGGCGTCACGCACTGAGCGATGAACCTGGGCGAGTAGTCTTGCCACTCTTCTATAAGCCAGTCGTTGTAAGCTTGAATACAAGCCAGACGGAACTTTTCACTGCCCTCTTTCTGGAAATTCTGATTGGTGATCCCGATGATGTTCGGGAAAAGCACCGAAGCGTCCACCTCCTCTTGGGCCAGTATCTTCAAACGCTCGGAAGCGACATATGTGGAACGGGGAACTTCGTCCCAGGTTCGCACCTTTGCTTTCACACCAGCGATACGGGCCAGGCCACCGAATCCTGTCGCGTTCCCGCCCAAGGCCCAGGTCTGACTGCCATCTGGCAGGTCCACGATGTGAGGGATGTCATCGCCAAACTTGGCTTTCGACATCCTCTTCGTCCAAACATCGGGGGCTTCCTGCACGTGATCATCGGCGGAGATGACGCCATACTTCATCTTCACGGTTGCCATGGGACACCTCCTTGCGGTCTAGCTGAAATTTCGGATCGCAACCAAGTTCAGCCCAATTCCGGCGAATGAAACTGAATCTACTATCGGCCGTTGATCGCTGTCAATTCGCGTCTGAAAGTGCAATTGCCGCGTCCTTATGGTAGCGTCACCGCGTTGCAGCTGGTGCCGAATGGGAAATACGAAAGATAAATCGGCGCGCGTTCGACGAAAAATTTTTAAAGTCCGGCGGATTCTAATGCACAGGAATTCGATTTTACTGAACAACCCTCGGCTCCAAGCCGAGGGGTTCTCAATTTGTCGCCTGGAAGGCGACTCTTGTTTCCGTCATTCCGGCGGAAGCCGGAATCCAGGCGGTCTGGAAGTTGAACCGAAAACGAACCTGGATGCCGGCGTTCGCCGGCATGACGAACTTTCACGTCGCCTGAAGGCAAGGGATTTCACCATCCCCGATAGAGACGTTAATTTGCTCAAGTGATCCTCGAGAGGTGCTAGGTTGGCTGAGTTGAAACGTGCAGCGGTAGTTACCGGCGGCGCCGCGGGTATCGGATTGGAAATTGTCCGCCATCTTGCCGCAGAGGGAATGTGTGTCGTGGCAATCGATCGGGATCGCGATGCCTGCGCCCGGGCACAGCGGACTCTGGCAATGGGAGAAGACCGGGTCCAAATCATAACCGGCGATATCGGCACCCCAGACGGTGCTCAGCTGGCGATTCAAACGTCGATCGATAGGTATGGTCGTTTAGATCTACTCTGCAACAACGCGGCGGTACATCCCCTCGAACTGGTTGAAGAGCATAAGTTCGAAACTTGGAGTGAGACATTTCGCGTGAACGTCGATGGCACGATGCTTTGCAGCCAACTGGCGCTGCCGCACATGAAACGGCAAAAATCGGGAGCTATCGTCAATATCGGGTCGATCAGCGGGCTGGTGCCCTACGCCCGAGGCAGTGCCTACGCCGCCTCCAAAGCGGCGATCATCATGTTGACCAAGGTCTTGGCCTTGGAAGCAGGGCCTTACGGAGTGACCGTAAACTGTATTTGCCCCGGATCCATCCGTACCCAGGTTAGTCCAGATGCGTCAATCGAAGAGATTCCCATTCACATTCCCATTGGACGGTACGGCAAGCCAACCGATGTCGCACACTTGGTTTCCTACCTGGCCTCCGAGGCCGCGAGCTACGTTACCGGATCCGTTATCGTGCTCGATGGTGGTGCGACTGCCGGTCGGAGCCGTCGTTCGTGACATAGGCTTCACGCCGGCACATGTCACACTGCAGCGAATAAACTAAGTCGCAAGCACAGACTCACCGCATGGCCGCGTGTCGGTGAGGCTACTGCTCCAGCCAGGTGCGCCAGAGGCCGCCCTTGGCGTGAGTATATTCCTGCCCCGGGCCGCGCTCCCAGTTCTTCACTTTGTCGCGCCAGACGAAATTCCGATCATTGGCCCAGCCGATCACGTAGTAGGCCACATCATCGATAAAATATTTCTGCGCAAGTTTGTTCCAGATCGCCAGGCGCTTGGCGCGGTTCGGCTCTTCCATGTACTGGGTTATCAACTTTTCCAGCTCGGGCGTGCAAAGCTTGGCGACGTTGCCGACCCCTGCTTTGCCGCCGGTGCAGGCAATGTATTGTTCGTTGGCGACGAGCGGCTCGCCGACGCCGCCGCCACCGTACACGGAAACATGAAGCTCACCGGCGACAGTCTTCTGAATGAGCTCGGCGCCGGCCAGGTTCTGGATCGAGAATTTGATGCCCGCCTCGGCCGCCTGGCGGACCACCGCCTCGGCCCAAGGGTCATCCTGACCCTGGGTGGATCCCAATGTGATCGGCTTGCCTGAGTACCCGGCTTCCTTCAGCAGCCGCTTTGCCTCCTCGATGTTCCGCTTCCACTTGAACTTGGTGGAAGTCTCCCAGTCGGTGCCGGCCGCGCCCCAGGTCAGCACAGGAACGCCAAACCCAAAAGTGGCTTCCTTCATGATCGCGTCCTTGTCCAAGGACAGAGCGATGGCCTTTCGCACGCGGGGGTCGGATGTCGGCGCCAACTGGGTGTTCAATACCAATTGTTTGATTCCGGCCATGCCGATGGATACAAACTGCACGCCCTTCAGCCCGCCGCTTTTGATGCGCTGAACGAAAGTTGGACCTAGGCGCTCGGTCACATCGAGATCCCCTGCCTGGATGGCCGCGGCCCTCGACGTCGATTCGATGATGACGCGGAAGCGGATACCGTCCAGATATGGGGCGCCGCCCCAGTAGTCGTTATTGCGAACAACCTCATATTCCTGCCCGGGGTTCCAGGCCTTGAACTTGAAGGGGCCGGTGCCCGGCGGCGGGCTGCCGCCAGTCATCTTTTGCTGGCCAGGCGCCAAGGACTCCTTGGGTGCAATGTGCAAAGTCTGCGTGTCGGCAAGAATCTCAGGCAGCAAGCCGCGCGGACCGGGCGAAATGAACTTCACGGTGTAATTGTCCAAGGCAACGGCGTCACGGACATTGCCGGATAACTGTCCCTGACCAGCCGCACCGTTGGCGGGATTCATGATGTGTTTGGCGGACCAAACCACATCATTCGCGGTCAGCTCCTTGCCATCGTGGAACTTTACTCCCCGGCGAATCTTGAACGTCCACTCGCTCGAATTGGCGTTCGGCGTCCAGCTTTCCGCCAACCAGGGGTGAATCTCGCCTTTCTGGTCGAACATCACCAAGGGCTCATAGACATTGTCTTTTACGTATTGGCCTATGGAGGTGTAGGCGACGAAAGGGATGGGCGTCCCAATATCTTTCACGATGCCAAACTTGAGCGTTCCGCCGATGCGGGGTTGACCCGCCGCCGGCGACCGATTCGTCGCGGCAGCTGCAAGGCGCATCGCCGGAGCAGCAGCCGACTGTGCGTTCGCAGAACGCGACGTCAGCGTGTTGCCACCTGCGAAAGCAACGACGAGGCCCAACAACAAAATCGCCGCGCCAACGAAAAATGATCCGCGCACCATACTTTGCCAGGTGCAGTTTTTCATCGTGCTCCGTCCTCCTTGTTTTTTTGATTGCGTCCGGTTGGAAATGAACGCGGGCGTTCACTTGATTAGCGCGGCCCTCGATTCAGTGTGGCGGTTGAGAAACTTTGCACCGGCGCGGCGATTCTTCTATTGCAGGGACGACTATTCCGGCGCACCGACGACGTCTGAGATTTTCCGGTCACGAAGTGACGGAACGTTAACATCGCGCTGAGACGAGAGTCAAGGTTCGTTTGTCGGTTGTGTTGATATCTCACTAGCGACGATGATCTGGAGATGAAGCACGAAAAGAGACGGCGAATTAATTCAACTAATAAATTCGTGGCTTGTCATTACTTCGGGTCTCGTTGTACGATCCGGCGGCTTTCAGTGGGCCGATTCACAGTGCCCTAGTCTTTCACCGGAACGGTCCCATGCGCTGGGTCCGCATGGGCGACAGTGATTTTTTTCTGTCGCCCCATGCGGGTTGCAGCCGGTATGGGTTAGGAGGATTCGGCGATGCTCATGCGATACGCCGCGATGCGTCTCGTGCAATTGTTTCCGATGGTCCTGGTTGTCACCATGGTCGTGTTTTTCGTCATGATGATCATCCCAGGGGACCCGGTCATGGTGATGCTGGGCGCGGTGGATGGCGCGCAAGTTTCACGAGAAGTTTATGACGCGATGCGCGTGCGGTTGGGATTGGACCAGCCTCTCATCGTGCAATATCTCAACTGGCTGTCGAACCTGCTTCAGGGAGACCTGGGCACCTCGATCACCCATCGGACGTCAGTGTTGGAAGTCATTCTTCTGCGCCTGGTCCCCACCATGTACCTCATGGTTGGGGGCCTGATAGTGGCAGTCATCATCGCCGTGCCCGCGGGCGTGCTGGCAGCGATTCACAACAATACAAAATGGGACCACTTGGCTACAGGTTTTGTCGTCGCCGGCATTTCGGTGCCGACCTTTTGGTTGGCCCTGGTAGCCATTTTGATTTTCGCGGTGTATCTGGGCTGGCTCCCGTCGATTGGCTATACGCGCCCGCAAGAAGACTTCGTAGATTTCTTGAAACATATCGCCCTACCGATGAGCGTGGTGGCCTTGAACATTGCCGCCACGGTCCTACGATTCCAGCGGCAAGACTTCCTTGAACAAATGCAGCAGGATTACGTTCGCACCGCCAGGGCGAAAGGCCTCAGCGAGAGGCTGGTCCTGTGGAAGCATGTGCTGCGCAACTCGTTGATGACGACGTTCACGGTGGTGGGTTTGCAGATGGCATACCTCAGTGGACTGATCACCATCGTTGAGTCCGTTTTCAACTATCCCGGCATAGGCTATCTGCTGTTGAATTCGATACGCACCCGAGACTTCGTTGTCGTCCAAGGCGTGGTCTTGTTCATGGTCTTTCTCGTGATCGTAGTCAACTTGATGGTCGATATTCTCTACACGGTGCTGGACCCACGGATCCGGTACGGTTAATGGAGCACAGATTGTCATGGAAGCTCGATCCAGCGATGACTCCTTAATCTTTGCACGTCCAGCTTCACGGTCATCAAGCGTCACGCGCGCCATCATCGCGTTCGCCGGCAGCGACCGGCGTGCCATGTTGGGTGGCATTCTACTCGTTCTCTACATTCTCGTCGCCCTGATGGGGCCAGGGATCTCGCCCTACGATTTAGATGCGCCCGACCTTGACGTACGCATGCAAGCCCCGAGCTGGGCACATTGGCTGGGAACGGACCGCATCGGCAGAGACGTCCTGGCCCGTATCATCGCCGGGTCTCAGCTTAGCCTGCAGGTAGCGGCAGGGGCAGTCATCATGGCGTTGATACTGGGCGCGCCGCTGGGTGCTTTGGGCAGCTACGTGGGCGGGGCCATTGATTCACTGGTTCAGCGAGTCATGGAAGGGATCATGGCCTTCCCGTCTCTGGTACTCGCGCTGGCGCTGGTGGCGTTGGCCGGACCCAGCGTCATCATGCTCTGGTTCGCCATTGCCTTCAGCTCCATTCCCCGCTACGCGCGCCTGGTCAGAAGCGGGGTACTGACGCAGAAAGAGCGAGAATACGTGGATGCAGCTCGGGCCATGGGACAAAGTCCCATGCGCATCTTGGTAAGGCAGATTCTGCCGAACATCATGGCACCCATCGCGGTACAATTGACGTTGGACTTTGCTCGGGCCATCACTGTGGAAGCATCCCTCAGCTACCTCGGACTTGGGTTGTCGGTCCCCTACATCAGTTGGGGCACGATGATCCGGGATGCCCAAGACTTTTTAGAAGTCGCACCTTGGTTGGCTATTTTCCCTGGGCTGACCTTGGCGGGGGTCATCTTGGCTTTCACCTTGGTGGGTGACGCCCTGCGCGACCGCATGGACCCGCGCATGCGCAGGAGCTTGAGTAGACGACTGACGTAGGCATCAGTATATTTTCATCGCCGTGACCGTACATTTATTTTCGACGAGGAGGAATCATGGGCATTGAGGCAATTGATCACTGGGTCCTTGTGGTCGAGGACTTGGAAGAGACCTTCGCCTTCTATCGAAAGCTCGGCCTTGAGGCGGGTTGGCAAGAGCGTCCCGGCGGGCGGGGAACTCGTCCCATCATCCGCATCAGCGAGACGCAGAAGCTGAACCTGTACGTCATTGATCGATATGAGATCGAGAGTCCTACCTTCGCCCCTGGCTATGCAAGGGGTTCGGCGGACTTTTGCCTGCGGTGGGAAGGAACCGTGCAGGAGGCGCAGGACTTTCTCAAGCAAGCCGGAGTTCCGGTGCTCCACGAGCCTGCCGCCCGCTCAGGCGCCCTGGGTCCGGGGACCAGTCTGTACGTGCGTGACCCCGATGACAACCTCATCGAGCTGATAACCTACGGAGACCCCAAGTACCAATAGCTCGACTGTGGACAAATAAGCGCCCTAAGGCGGTCGTGGCCTTGGTGAGAGGGTAAGCCTAGGATCACGAGGCCGACCGAGAAAAGAAATAGAAATGTAGAACGTCCCCTTTTTTCCTTTCGGAGGAGTCGATGAGAATGGATCTCAGCAAAGCAGCCGCCTACGCGGACAAAACTCCCTATGAGCTATGGCAGGAGACCGAAGAGATCCCGATTCATAGCGGTCTGGCGATCGACGATCTCACCACGGTTCCGGTGCGCTCGTGGAAGCGCAAGGGGGCCATGGGCGCTTTCATCAACATGCTCGGCGCCGGGCGCAGTTGTGATGCCTATGTCTGCGAGATTGCCTCTCAGGGCCAAACTCTGCCCGAGCATTATTTATTCGAGGAGCTCATTTACGTCGTCAAAGGTCGAGGAGCGACGAGCGTTTGGCAGCCCGATGGGCGCAAGCAAACCTTCGAATGGCACGAAGGCAGCATGTTTTCGCCGCCGCTCAATACCTGGCGCCAGCATTTCAACGCCCAGGGCGCCGAGCCGGCGCGACTCTTGGCCTTGACGGACGCCCCGGTCATGATCAATCGATTCCGCAATCTGGATTTTATCTTCAACAACTCGTTTCAATTTTCCGATCGCTTCGCCGGGGAAGAGGGATATTTCAGCGGCAAGGGTAGCGAGGTTCAATCGCATCGAACGTGGGATGCCAATTTCATTGCGGATGTTCCCGGCTTTCGACTCATGGACCATAGCGCTCGCGGGCAGGGGGCAAGGGGAATTTTGTTGCATCTTTCAGCCAACACCATCAGCGCTCATATCGAAGAATATCCGGTCGGAACCTATCCGCGCGCTCATTGGCACGGCCCCGGCGCTCATATTCTCATTCTTTCCGGCGAAGGATACTCGTTCATGTGGGAGCAGGGAAAGCCGCGCACGCGGATCGATTGGCGCCCGAGCAGTCTGTTCGTGCCGCCGGCGAAATGGTTTCACCAGCATTTCAACCCGGGAAAGGAGCCGGCGCGCTATCTGGCGCTGAAGCCGTGGGGCTTTACTTATCAGGTCGAGGACCTGGTCAAGACTTTAGAAGTCCAGGCGGCAGGCGGCACGCAGATCGATTACCAAGACCAGGATCCGGAAATTCATCAAACGTTTGTCCAGGAGTGCGCAAAGCGCGGCGTCGAAGTGCGCTTGAAATTCTGAGATCGGAACCAGCGATGAACATAAAATTGGACCGAGCCGAAGCCAAGGCCTACGTCGATCAAATTTACCGCAAAGTGGCAAAACGGTGGCAAGAGCGCGTGACCGATGCTGAGTTCATGAAGCGGCTGGCGTCGGGAACGCTGTCAAAAAAAAGCGCTGAGCATGTTCTTTAAGAACTGGGCGGCCTACACGATCGAGATCAATACGCTCGAGGCAGCGACCTATCACAAGCACATCCATTTTTTCCGACAGCATCGGGATCTCATGGCGGCCATGGCTCAGAAACTGGCCGACGAACTGGTTCATCCGAAACCGCCCGGACACATTCACGTCGTATTGGAGATGGCCAAGGCTCTGGGGATCGCCGAAGACGATGTTTTTGTCTCGCCCATGCTCCCCGAGTTTCGCGCCAAGATCGACTATTTTCGGGCGATTGTTTGGGAGGGCACGATGGCGGAGTTCTATGCGGCCGGGGCCACTGAGGAGCAGTTCGGCTATTGGGCCGGCGAAGTATTTAACGCTTTGACGCGCCATTATGGCCTCACTGCGAAAGAAGCCGTCTATTTTTCGCTGCACGAAGAGGCGGATACGCGCGAGCATGAAGATGGCATCATGGGCCACGGCAGCTTTCGGCGCATGGTGCTGCAACGTTTGTTGGAGGACGGCGCCGAAGTGAGGCCGGGCTACACCCTGGAATACTGCGCTCTAACCGCGATCGATCTGCACGGGGTGGTTTTGCAGGCGGCGTCGAATGCGGCGGAGAGGGAGTGAAGCGCGTGACAATCCTAAAGTACATCTTTGTCATTCTTTCATTGACGATATCACTGGCCGCTCACGCCCAGGAAAACCTCGTCGTCAGTTACGACGGCTATGCCGGCTTTCAGGGGCCCATATGGGCGACTAAGGACCTGGGGCTTTTTGACAAGCACGGTTTGAAGACCGAGCTGGGCTTGATCGCCGGCAGCCCGCGCGGAATGGCCGCTTTGGTTTCCGGCAGCAGCCACTTCGCCCAGGGATCGGCGAGCGCGCCCATCCCCATACGCCTTCGTGGCGGCGCTATCGTCGTCGTCGCCGCTGCGCTCAACCGGTTTCCCTCAGCGTCGTGACGCAAAGAGAGATCCGCAAACCCGCCGACCTGATCGGCAAAAAAATCGGTATCCTCAACTTCGGCGGTTCCAACGATCTGGCGATTACCTTGGCCTTCAAGGAATGGAACATCCCGCGCCAGGCGGTGACCGTTTTCGCCAGCGGCGGCGCCCCGGAGCGGCTTGCGGCGTTGTCGACAAAGGCCATCGATGCCACG
>DASXRU010000014.1:0-11211 GCA_036506395.1 Pyrinomonadaceae bacterium
CGGCCACGGCATCGGTCTGGACGGGCACGAATGGACCAACTTCGTGCGCGGCAATAAGACCCCGATTCAACCCGGCATGTGCTTCAGCGACGAACCTACGATCGTCATCTATGGAGAGTTTGGCATCCGCCTGGAGGACTGTCTTTATATCACCGAAAGCGGCCCAAAGTTTTTCACTGCACAAAGCCCTTCGATTGACAGGCCCTTCGGGTGAGGCTTTGTCAGAGACGAAAAGGAAATGATCAATAGGCGGTGAAGGAGGAATTCAAATGGACGGATGGAGTTCATTCCTGACACAGCAACTTGCTTATGCAGCGCCTTCGCTTATCGTCTATTTGGTGGGCATGGTCCTGGCGGTAATCCTTATCAGGAAATATCCTGGCCCGGCAATTCTTACTCTGCTCGGCACAGGTATCTTGCTGGTCACTACTATCGGAATCGCTATGGCCCAGGTACATTTCATGCGTCTTCGTGTCGAGCCTGGCTGGACGACGGCACGTTATGGTCAAGTGATGTCTGTGGTTTCCATCGCCGGAAGCATGCTGCGGGCTTTGGGTCTTGCTCTGTTGCTGGCCGCGGTATTCGTTGGGCGAAAAAGCAAGGCAATCAGTCAAACATAATACCGCGACGGTCGATGGGGTCACCAATGCAGAGTCCGCCCAATGCACGACCAGGTCCGGCAGCTTTGAGAACCTGGCCTCCTCCGAGTTGGCCGTTCGAATCACCTCCCGCACCAATAACCTGCCGTCCTCTCCGCTTAAACAGCGCATGAGTTCTTCCAGTTGCCGGCACGTGTCGCCGTATTGTTCCGGCGACACGATTCCTGCCCTTTCGCGCCCTTGTAGATTGATCCGAATCCAGCCATGTTGATCGGAGGGCAGCGAAAACGCGCGCGTGCGGGTCCAATCGTAGACAGGCAGCATCGTCGGCCTCGCCAAATACTTAGTCGCGCTCGGCGTTAGAGCGTTGTAGTAAAGCTTCTTAAGTGCTCCGGGAGTTTGCCGCTTAATCGCCGCGACAAGTGAACGCGCCCGCTCGGGCCAGGACTGTGTCTTCCAATCAGCTAAGCGCGCGAATCCTTTTTCGCAGAGAAGTGACTGAAGAAATGCTGCCACGCCGGCCGTGGGGCGCATACCATGAAGTGAAAAGACCAATACCGTGTGATAGTGGCTTAAGGATACGACCGTCAAAGCGAAACAGACTCATTGTTTCCGGCTGCCAACACCATTCACCGTAAACTCCGTGCCCCGACGGTTCTTTCCCAGTCATGAATGCGGGCCAAACCGTACCGCTGCCAATGTGCGCGGGAGACTGGACGCGCAGCCATCTCCCTTCCGCCAGCAATGACTTGAGCGCCGGCATCTCATCCTGCGCGATCAGGCGGCGAATCAGCGCCGGCTCGGCTGCGTCAAGCCCGATCGCTAACACACGCCCACCGTTATGTCGACTCATTCAAACAATACCTGTGGGTTGACCCGCTACTTCAATCGCCATTCGTAAGGTCTCCCGTCTTTCACCCGCAGGCCGGCCAGACAATCGCGAACGCGGATTAACGAGCGCAGGAAAAATCTCAGAGTTCCGGGACTGATACTTCCCAGCGATGCCGAGGCTAAAGCTGCCAATGATTGAAAGTTCCAACTCAAAGATTTCTTGGCAATCATCTCGGGCAGAATTCCTGGCGGCTGGCCCGCCCAAAGGCGCATGGCGCCGAGCATGTAAAGAGCGGCCAGGTTTTCTCCGTTGCGGGCATATCTCTCTTGAAAAGAGTGTACCGCCTGCGCGCCGGTAAAAAGAGTTGTGTTGTCTGAATGATAGCGGAATTGGTAGAGCACGTCCGGAAGTGTGACTACCAGGCCCCTGGAGGTCATCTTGAAGAAAAGGTCCTGATCTTCGCCGGCTACAAATCGCTCGCCGTAACCTCCGACTGCATCAAAGGCCTCTCTGCGAAACATTGCTGAGCCATGAGGAAATGGAATGTAGCGTGAATGACGTACCAGGCGCCAACGATCTCGCGGTCTGACTCGCCGTCCTGCTGCGTCAATTCCCTCGCAGAGAGTTCCCACGACGACGACACGGGGTCGGCTCTTAATAATCTCCCACTGGCGCCTTAGCCTGTCGAGATGCGAGATATCGTCGGCGTCCATCCGGGCCAACACCGGTGCGTTTGCGTTCGAAACCAGCAGATTCGAACTGCGTGCCAGCCCCAGCTTGCAATCACTTTGGAGTACACGTATGCGATGATCCTTTTTTGCCCAGGCATGCAATACTCTCTCTGAACCGTCGGTCGAGCTGTCATCCAGAATAACAAACTCAAAGTCGGTGAAAGTCTGATTGACGATGCTGCTAATACTCTCGTCCAGAAAAGGCAAGGCGTTGTGGACCGGCATTACCACGCTAAGCGAAGGCGTCTTCATTGATCTTCCTCGTGCCCTCCCCTTCTCGTTACAAGCGATCGGCAATTGCGACTATTAGTCTGGCTCCCGGGGCCAGTACGAATTGGGCCATTACAGTTCCCGCTAAGCGACTGCTGCCCAGCATCACAACGGTTCTCCTGAAGTGGGCCTCTGTAGCACGGCCGGCTACCACATCATCCGTAAGAAGCGAGACATACGGGTCGATGAATACCAAGAGTAGAATAGTCGAAACTCCGTTTACCACCGGCGATAGATTATTGGCGGTAACTCTTAGTTCCGGTCTCAAGAATCCTGCGTACAGCGATGCGAATACGCCGACAGTCAGCATTGCACTTGCCAGCGCGTTGTATACCAGCATGTTCCACGGAGCCGGTCGTAATACGAGCCCCGTGACATTTTCCCTGACAGGTACACTAAAGGAAGTCTTGAAGTCGCGAAGGCCCGAAAGCGAAATGCTTCGTAATAGCAAGCGGGGAAAGGAACGATGTGATCCCAGGTGTTCAATCGCCCCGGCAAACAGCCGTTGAAAGGTGGGGATTGAGACCATCCCGACGAGCGAACCCAGCGTAGCCGCCACCAACAGCCAGCGCAAATCCCATTCGATGCCCGCCCGGGTGCCGCCCAGAATGCTCTGCTCGACATGCTTGGCAAGCAGAGGGCCCTGGAAGGTGTTTGAAGTTCTTGAGACCAATAGCAGAACATTGAACATAGCCAGGGACACGGCGATGCGTCTTGTTCTGACGCCCGCGATTCTAACGGCATACGACAACATGCTGATCAGGTGAATGACGAAAGTCAGCAGAAAAACCAGCTTCACCTGGGCGGTCATATTTGCGGCGCCGATTCTAGCATTTTAAATTGAGATCGTGGGCGGATATCGAAAGAGCGGTTTGGCGTCGCTGCGAACCAGCCTTATCGGATCAGATATCCCCAGTTGACGCCAACCTCAAAGAACCTGACACTTAGCTGTAGATAAAGGGCATTGATGAAGGATACAACTCGGTCAGGTCGGCGAGAGCGGCCAGCGGGGCAAATTAAGAATGTCACTCGCCACTACAACGGCTGACACCATGGTCGCGACTGTCACTATTGTTCCCAAATCTCGGTAGCACTCATGGCCAACGTTATCAGAGAACCCTGCGATGAAGGAGTAATCCTTGGACGAAAAACCGCGGCTCCTTGCACCAAACGACAGGGGCGATGGATCCTCGCCGCAACGATCCTGGCATCGAGCATGGCCTTCATCGACGGCACGGTCGTCAACGTCGCGCTGCCATCATTGCAGAGGAATTTGAATGCGACCGTAATTGGCGTGCAGTGGGTTATGGAGGCCTACTCTCTGTTCCTATCGGCGCTGTTGCTGGTGGGCGGTTCACTGGGTGATCGTTACGGGCGGCGATTGATCTTTCTCATCGGCGTCGGACTGTTCGCGCTGGCTTCGGTGGGGTGTGGATTCGCTGCCGGCATTGACCAGCTCGTTATTGCCCGAGCCGTTCAGGGAGTCGGCGGGGCGTTACTGGTGCCGGGAAGTCTGGCTATTATCAGTGCCTCGTTTTCTCCCGACCAGCGAGGAAGAGCGATAGGTACATGGTCGGGGTTTTCAGCGATTACGACGGCTATTGGGCCCGTACTTGGCGGCTGGCTGGTCGAGCACGTTACATGGCGCGCGGTCTTTTTCATCAACGTACCTCTGGCGGTTGCAGTGCTGACGATCTCATTTTGGCATATGCCTGAGAGTCGCGATAAAGGTGAAACTGGCTCGCTGGATTGGTTAGGGGCTTTGTTCGCGACAATCGGCCTGGGTGGTCTGGTCTACGGTTTGATTGAATCTTCCCGCGTAGGCTTTGGGAACGCGGGGGTGCTTAGCTCGCTCTTAGTCGGTGTCGTCGCGTTGGGCGTATTTCTTTTCAACGAGACCAGGGCGCGAAATCCAATGTTGCCGCTCCGTCTGTTCCGTTCCCGGAATTTCGCCGGAGCGAATCTGTTGACCCTGCTACTCTATGCGGCGCTCGGCGGCTCTCTCTTTTTCCTGACACTGAACCTGATTCAGGTGCAGGGCTATTCTGCAACAGCGGCCGGCGCGGCGTTCCTGCCTTTTGTGCTGATCATGTTCGCGCTTTCGCGCTGGTCCGGTGGTCTAATCGATCATTTTGGCGCGAGGCTGCCGCTCTTGATTGGACCACTGATCGCCGCCACCGGCTTCGCCATGTTTATGCTGCCGGGACAAAGTGCAAACTACTGGTCCAGTTTTTTTCCTGCCGTCATTGTGTTGGGGCTGGGCATGGCGGTTAGCGTCGCGCCGTTAACCACCACCGTGATGGGATCAGTAAAAGAGGAGCAGTCGGGAGTCGCTTCGGGAATCAACAATTCGGTTTCGCGGACCGCCGGGTTGCTGGCGATTGCAGTCTTCGGAGTGGTCCTGCTGCACACTTTCAGTCGCAACTTTGACCAGCACCTGACTAAGATTGCTGTCCCGGAGGACTTGCGGCAGTCCCTTTGGGAGCAACGTGTGAAGCTGGCGGGACTGGAGTTACCGGCCAACCTGAATACCGATATACGGAGGCAGGTTCAGCAGGCTGTCGCCGAGTCGTTTATCTCTGGTTACCGTCTGATCATGTTCATTGCTGCCTGTCTGGCAGTGGCGAGCGCTGCCAGCACCTGGCTGATGATTGGAAAGAAAGAGGAGCGTTGATATGGCCCTGAACTGCACCCACCTTGATCAAATAAGAGAAGTAACGCCCCGTGCTGACGGATGCGAGGACTGCCTTAAGATTGGCGACGATTGGGTGCATCTGCGCCTGTGCCTGACCTGCGGCCATGTCGGTTGCTGCGACTCTTCAAAGAACCGGCATGCCACGCGCCACTTTCATAAGACCGCTCACCCGATCATAAAGTCATTCCAGCCCGGCGAAGACTGGGGCTGGTGCTACGTTGACGAAGTGATGTTTGATTCAATATGAAGGGTCACCATTTTTAGGCCGCAGATGAACGCGGATAAAAACGGATATGAAGAAGAAGACAAAGCAAACGTGCACATGACCCTGATAAGGTTTTGGTTCTGATCCGCGTTGATCCGCGTTCATCTGTGGCTTAAAACTCCTATAGAGTCTCAGCGCTCCCGCGCAATCATGGGTTCGGGCTCTGGCTGCGTTGAAGAGCGGTCCCGGGCTGAGTCGCTGGATGGCGGCAACGCGGGTGGCGGGTTGGCGACCAGCCTCTCCAGCGCAGCTTCTAGCGCTTCGCCAATGCGCGTCACAAAAATGATCTCCAGCTCGCGGCGCACGTCTTCGGGAAGATCTTCGATGTCGGCGTCGTTGCGCGCCGGCAGGATGATGCGGCGAATGCCGGCCCGATGCGCAGCGAGAACTTTCTCTTTAACGCCGCCTACCGGAAACACCAAACCTGACAGAGTAATTTCACCCGTCATCGCTGTGTCGGGGCGCACCCGTCGACCGGTGTAGAGCGAAGCAAGCGCCGCAGTAATCGTCACGCCCGCGCTGGGACCATCCTTGGGAATAGCGCCGGCCGGAACGTGCAGGTGCACGCCGTACTCTTTGAACATCTCGGGCCTGATGCCAAACTCCGCTCCGTGTGACCACAGGTAAGACTGCGCCGCGCGCGCTGACTCTTGCATCACTTCACCCAGCTGACCCGTGATCGTAAAGCCGCTACCGCCGGGCAGCAGCGTTGCTTCGATAAAGAGCACTTCCCCGCCCATCTCCGTCCAGGCCATTCCCGTGGCCACACCGGCGGGCAGTTCCTTGCGCGCTTGTTCGGGATAGAACCGTGGCGGGCCAAGGTATTCTTTGACGTCAGCGACGTCAATCGTGATCTTGTCAGTCTCGCCCTGTGCCACTTTGAGCGCGGCCTTGCGTGCCAGGCGGCCAATCGCTCGCTCCAACTGCCGTACGCCGGCTTCACGCGTGTAGCGCGCGGCGATTAAGGCCAGCGCTTCATTCGTGATACTGAACTGTTCCGGCTTTAGTCCGTTCTCTTCGACCTGGCGGGGCACCAGGTACCGAAGGGCAATCTGCAACTTCTCCTGATCGCTGTAACCGGAGAGCTGAATAATCTCCATGCGATCGCGCAGCGGCGGTGGAATCGGGCCCAACTGGTTTGCCGTGCCTATGAAGAAAACTTTCGACAGGTCGAAGGGCAGATCGAGGTAGTGGTCCGTGAAGGTGTTGTTCTGTTGCGGGTCGAGAATCTCCAGCAGGGCGGAGGAGGGATCGCCGCGATAATCGTTACCCAGCTTGTCGATCTCGTCGAGCATCATCAATGGGTTGTTGACGCCGGCGCGGCGAATAGATTGAATGATGCGGCCCGGCATCGCGCCCACATAGGTCCGCCTGTGCCCACGCAGTTCAGCCTCGTCACGAATGCCGCCCAGGCTCAGCCGTTCAAATTTGCGTCCCATCGCCCGCGCGATCGAACGTCCCAAACTGGTCTTGCCAACTCCGGGCGGCCCGACGAAACAAAGGATCGGGCTCTTCGCGTCAGGACGAAGCTTGATGACAGCAAGGAATTCCAGGATGCGCTCCTTAACGTCTTCAAGCCCGTAATGATCTTCATCCAGCACCCGTCGCGCTTCGTTAAGATCCAGTTTGTCCTCGCTTGATTTCCGCCATGGCAGCTCGAGGATGAAATCCAGATAGGTGCGGATGACGTGATAGTCCGGCGCGGCGCTGGGAAGCTTTTCCATCCGGCTCAGCTCGCGCTCAGCTTCTTTGCGCACCTCATCGGAAAGATCGGCCTTCTCCAGACGCTCGCGCAAACTGTCGGCGTCGGCCTTCTCGCCGCTTTCCTCGCCCAGTTCCTTCTGAATGGCTTTCATCTGCTGGCGCAGCACGTAATCACGCTGCGCCTTATCCATTTCTGATTGCGCTTCGGCGGAGATCTTCGATCGCAGCCGGATAATCTCGACTTCGCGCGCCAGATAATCATGGGCCAGGTGCAATAACTCGTCAGCGGTATTCGCTTCGAGCATCTTCTGCTCTTTTTCCACTCCCAGATTCAGAATCGAGCCCAGGAAGTAAGCCAAACGAACTGCATCATCTGCGGCCAGCACGGCCATGCGGATCTCCGCCGGCACTTGCGGCAGCAGGGCCAGCGCTTGCTGGATCAACGATTGCACGTTGCGTTTTGCCGCTTCGACTTGCTCCGCGTCTTTGACCTCCGGCGGAGGAAGGATTTTGACGCGGGCCTTCAGGTACGGCTCCCGCTGCAACCATTCCAGAATCTGTAACCGCTCAGTTCCCTGCACTATCAAGTGGAGCGTGTCACCAACCCGCTCCATGCGCTTAATCGTTACCAGGGTGCCCACCGTGTAGAGATCCGATGGTCTGGCGCTCTCTTCATCATTTCTTTCTTCGGATTGCTCGGCCCTGACACTGACGCAGGCGAGCAGTTTTTCTTCCGTAGCCAGCGCGGATTCGACGGCCGCCACGGAAGCTGCCTTGCCAACCGCCAGCGGAACAACCGTCTCCGGGAACAAGGTGGTGTTCTGCAAAGGCAGCACCGCGATCTCGAAGGGAATGGCGTCTGCGGGGCGCGGCGCCGGCAGCGGTATACCCGAAACTTCTGGAATCGTATTCTTTTCCGGAGTATCAGCCATCTGTTTTCAACTCGAGAGTGTTAAGTCACTGCTTTCCAGCGCGCCAATTCGCAACTAGGAGTCTAGCCGCGGATGAACGCGGATAAACGCGCATCAGACCAAACCCTATTTAAGATCATCTGCACTTTCTTCATATCCGTTCTTATCCGCGTTCATCTGCGGCTTACGACGCGCGGTTGACACTAACGTTCCTCTGCTTCATGCAACCGCAGCACGAGCAACCCGTCACGATAATCCTGCTCCAGCGTCGCCTTTTCAATCGAGGAGGGAAACTGGATCCTTTTTTCAAACCTGCTATATGTAATTTCCAGCTGCTGGTACGAGACACCTTCACCATAAGAACTATCGCGCCGCATACCCTTTAATTCCAATGTCGCTCCCCGCAAGGTGATCTGCAGCTCATCAGGAGAAACGCCCGCCAGATCGACCTTGACGATCCATCCGTCGCGCATGCGATACACGTCTGCTGCCGGGCACCACAAGCGTCCCGATGGCTTTCGATCGCGGACTCCGTAAAGCAGCCGGAAGTAACGATCAATTGATTCGCCAGACATTAGCTGACAGTGTAGGAGGACAGGTACCGAGTGACAAGCTGAGCCGGGAAAGCCTGGCCGGCCACTCGGCGCCCTCCAGATAGCATGCAGGTTGGCCGAAGATGTGGTGCCTTATCCGAACATGCGGTGCCTTATCCGAACATGCGGTTCCAGAAAGAAGATCCGCTGGAAATCTCCTCCAGCGCCTCGGCTAATTCCCGATCTTCCTCCGTCTCCAGGGCCACATCGGCCATGGAGATAATGCCGCGAAGATTGCCGTTGTCACCTACGACCGGGATACGGCGCACCTGTTTGTCACCCATTTTGCGGATAGCATCGATAACGCGATCGTTTGGCTTCGCCGTGTATACCTCCGTGGTCATGATTTCTTCGGCGCGCGTCGTGTGGCAGTCCTTGCCTTCGGCGACTGCCCGCACCACTATGTCCCGATCCGTAATCAGTCCCACCAGCTTGCCGTTGCCGTAGATGCGCGTGTTGACTCTACGCGCTTCGTCGACTGCATCAGCCGACACTTGCGGCGCTTCATTGCTTTCGGCCACGGGAATGACACCCGCGTCTTCCTCGCGCATCATCCTGGCAACGTCTTCGAGCGTGGAGTTGCGCGTAGCTACCGTCACATCACGCGTCATGATGTCGCGGCATCGCACACGCGAACGCGAAGCCGTGCGGTGTTCGCCAAACTTCCGGCGGAGATAGTCGCGGCCTTCTTCGTACAACGAACGTCCGTTGCCTTCCCGTTCATCCAAATTCCGAGATGGCTGTCCTCTATAGCTGGGCTCGTCGCTGTCATATTCGGCGCGCTCGCCGAACCGGCCCCGTCCGGAATGCTCGCGCCCGAAATCGCGCTCACCCAGCGATCGCGCGCGCGTCGCATAGGGGTCGTCCACTCCAAAGTCAGGATTCCGCCGCCGATAGTCGCCACCCTGCTGGTCGTATCTTCCTTCCGGGCCCCAATCCCGGCTGTCCGCGCCCTCGCGATAGTCCCGGCTATCTCTATCTTCTCGATATCTACTCATAATTTCCCCTTCCCTCGTTTGCTGATTAAGAGAGCCTGCCTCGTCCCTGCTTCGTCATTGATTGGAAACAGGACCTTCAACGAGCACTTTGATGAGCTACTCTGGGGGCAAGCCACGCGCTTTCATTTGTAGGGGAACGTGCAAGAATTATACCCCGATCGAGGGAGGTTGTCAGGGCGCGTTTCAATGACGATTCGTTGGGAATTTGAATAATTGCCCCTTTGGCGTGGCGTCAGAGCGCACGTCTTTGCTACGATGCGCGTAACGCAATCATGCAATTTCAAACGCCGCTGGAGAGCTAACTTTTCAGGAGGACAAAATGGTGCACGAAGAGCTGATTAGCTTCTTACCAAAGAGCGATTTCACGAGGCGCGAGTTTATCGTGACGACCCTGGCCGCCGGCTTCGCTTTGGCTGTGCAGCCGATTCAAGCGCAAACCACCATCACCACCGATACCAACGGACTGGTGGCCGGTGAAGTAAAGATTCCGGTTTCCGATGGCCAGATTCCCGCTTATCGTGCGATGGCCGAAAAGGGAAAGAATTTTCCTGTCGTGCTGGTGGTCCAGGAAATCTTTGGCGTGCACGAACACATCAAGGATATTTGCCGCCGGTTCGCCAAACTGGGCTACATGGCTATCGCTCCCGAGTTGTACGCCCGAGAGGGCGACGTTTCAAAACTGCAGATGAATGAAATCATGCCGGTGGTTTCGAAAGTGCCGGACGCGCAGGTGATGTCGGATCTCGACGCGACGGTCGCATACGCGAAGAGCACCGGCAAAGCAAACGTGAAGAAGCTCGGCGTGACAGGATTTTGCTGGGGCGGACGAATCGTTTGGCTCTACGCCGCACATAATCCACAGGTGAAGGCCGGGGTAGCGTGGTATGGGCGGCTGGTGGGAACACCAACAGAGTTACAACCGAAGTATCCGATCGACTTCGCGCCAACCCTGAAGGTACCGGTGCTTGGTCTTTACGGTGGCGACGACCGCGGAATCCCGCTGGACACAATTGAGAAGATGCGCGCGGCGTTGAAGTCTGCAAAGGCGCCAACGGAGATTGTGGTTTATCCCAACACTCCCCATGGCTTTAATGCCGACTACCGGCCCAGCTATCGCAAAGAGCAGGCGCAGGACGGCTGGCAGAAACTCCTGGCGTGGTTCAAGAAGTACGGCGCCGCGTAGAACAACTATCCGCAGATTACGCAGATTACACAGATAGAGATCGGCATAAGAGGTGGCAACGAACTCCTCTTCTCCTTCATTTGTTTCCCAATCTGTGAAATCTGCGTAATCTGCGGATCGCCCATCGCTGCGGTTTCAAGGATGCGTCATCTCCTTCGGCTTCACATATTCATCAAACTCCTCGCCAGTCAGGAAGCCCAACTCGATCGCCGATTCGCGCAGGGAAATCCCTTTCTTGTGCGCATTTTTTGCGACCTGCGCGGCCTTGTCATAGCCGATGCGCGGGTTCAATGCCGTCACCAGCATCAGTGAACCTTTTAAGTGCTCGTCGATCTGGTCGCGGTTGAGCTCGATACCGGCGATGCAGTAATCAACAAATCCATGACTGGCATCGTGAATCAAGCGGATCGAGTGCAGCAGGTTGTGAATC
>DASXRU010000015.1:0-11843 GCA_036506395.1 Pyrinomonadaceae bacterium
CCGGAGAGAATATGCGCGCCCACGGATGCACCTTTTTCAATGACTCCGATCTCGATGTCGCCCAGCGATGTTCCTTGCCGTTTGCCGTTCGCCACCTCTTCGTTGTGCCTGGCAACAAGATTTGCGAGATGCAGGGCGCCACTAAGGTTCGCCGGCCCGGCGCCGACGAACACAACATCCATGTCCAGACTTTCTCGTTCCATTTAGCTACTACCTCAATGCGACACTGCCGATACTGTCAATGGTGCAAAGTTTTAGAGCCGTTGGGTTTCCTCTTTAGCCAAAAAAGCCCGACTGAAGTCGGTACTCTAAACGCCAGCCATTCAAACCGGGTCGCACTCAATAAATGCTGTTGACTGGGCGCGGTCTGGAAAGTTGATAAAATGAATGGCCATTCAGTTCGCGAGTATAACAAAAAGAGTTCTATTCGCGTGAAGGGACATCACAGCCCAATACAAACTTTCTTCGTTATGAGCGCTGGTGTACACTCCGCACGCAAATTCTCCGATGATCAAGATTGCAGCATCAAGAAAAAGAGTCACCCTTGCTCTGCTGGGCACGGCCCTACTTCTTGCACCGCTGGCGCTGGTATTCACGCGTGCGCACACAGGAGTTAAGGCGCGCGGAAATGCACCTTCGGTAGTGCGAGGCAATCAAATGCCTGGGCTGATCTTATGGGCCTGGGAGCGTCCCAGCGACCTGAGTTTCATCGATCCGAATGAAGTTGGCGTGGCCTTTCTAGCCCGTACGATCCATCTTCGCGGCGACAGAGTTATTGCCAGGCCCCGGCTTCAGCCTCTGAATGTGCCGCAGGGCACAGTGCTAACGGCGGTGGCGCGAATTGAAACCGATCGCCTGGCGCCACCAACGCTTTCGAAGAGTCAACGCGAAGAACTGGTGTCGAACCTGAGCGCCATGGCCGCGTTGCCAGGCATTGCCTCAATACAGATCGACTTTGACGCCAGGCAATCGGAGCGGGCGTTCTATCGCCAGTTAATCGCTGACGTACGTCGTAATTTGCCGCCGAATCTGGCGCTCTCGATTACAGCGCTTAGCTCCTGGTGTACAGGTGACGACTGGTTAACAGACTTGCCGATCGAGGATGCTGTGCCGATGCTGTTCCGGATGGGACCGGACCGGCAGCAAGTTCTGTCGCGTCTCGAGACTGGACAAGACTTCGCGACATCTCTCTGTCGCAACAGCTATGGAATTGCCACAGATGAACCAGTCGAGCATCTGGACCCAACGAAACGACTTTATGTCTTTAATCCGAATGCGTGGACCAGGGAGTCGCTCGCCGGCTTCCGCGAAAAGGTCACAAATGCTTACTAGAACTCTCAAAACAAGCCTGATGGGCGTAATCGTTATTGCTATCCTCTTCGTTCTATCGGGACGGTCGGGCGAAGCATGCGGGCCGTTTTTCCTCGATGCGATCTTCACCTATGCGAAACACCCGGACATTCCGCTCGACAAGTTTGTCCAGGGACAAATCGGCGTGGTCAAACCATCCTATGCGCGCTCGTATCTTTTCGCCGCTTACCGGCAGATGCAGGGCGCTTCGTTTGATCCGGGAGAGCAGGGCGCTTTGCAGGAGCTCTGGAAAGAGCGTCTGGATTTAAGTTGGGACGCGCCGGAAGACGAATGGATTAAACCCTGGCTGGATGCGCGAAGCAAAGTCGCCGCCGCCGGACCAGCCCCAAAGATTAGCCTCTATCGCAATCGTGAAAAGCCAAACGAGTATGAAAGCTATCTCAACTGCCAGCAGGATGCCTTTGCCACCGCAGCAGCAACCCTGAATGAAAGAATGAGGAAGTTCAGCGCTGACAGTTCGGAGCTTAAAGACTGGATTCGCGCACAGGATACGGTCTTTTCAAATTGCTCTGAGGGCCACACCATTCCCGACGCTGCGACTGCGGGTGAGCCCCTGCTGCGCGCGGATCGTTCGTACCAGATTGCCGCGGCGAATTTCTACGCGGGGAGCTTTGGGGATGCCGAAAACCAATATGTTTCCATAGCCCACGACAGCTCTTCGCCCTGGAGGCCAACTGCGGAATACATGATCGCCCGCACTTTCCTGCGCCAGGCCAGTCTGGGTAAAGACGAGGACAAGCAAGGCGCATTGTCCAAAGCCGAAACCCAACTGAAGCAGATATTGAACGACAAGAACCTGTCTTCCCAGCATCACGCGTCGGCCCGCTTGCTGAATTTGGTGCGCCTGCGACTTCATCCCGAACAGAAACTGCATGAATTGGCCGGCGCGATCATGCAGAAGAAACCGGGCGAAGGTTTGAAGCAGGACGTTTGGGACTACACCGTGTTGCTCGACAAGATCGTAGGTGAAGATGCAGAAGAGGCCACGGTGCGCAAAGAGATTCCGGCCGCTGTAACACAGGACGACGTTAGCGACTGGATCGTGACGTTTCAAAATAGCTACGACCGTTCGCTCGAGCACGCGCTGCAAAGATTCGAGCAGACAAGTTCCCTTCCCTGGCTGGTCGCAGTTTTGTCCAAGGTGGATGCTAAGAATCCGAAGACCGCATCGCTACTAGCAGCTGCCTCGAAAGTCGATCATCATTCACCGGCCTTTGACTCGGTCGCTTTCTACCGCGTTCGCTTGTTGATGGAAGCGGGAAAAGATGAAGAGGCACGCAACATCCTGGACGAAATTCTTGGCTCGGATCGAACTCAAATGCCGCCTTCGGCCGTTAACATGTTTGTGGCCCTAAGAATGATCCTGGCTCGTAGTGCGGAAGAGTTTCTACGAGACGCCCCGCGGCCGCCGGCCGGTTTCAGCTACGACGAAGATGGGCGAGAGATTCCGGTAGAACCTAAGGAAGTAGAGAAGCCAAAGGAAGAAACCAGCCTCCTGTTTGATCAGGACTCGACCACGTTTCTTAACGAACATGCGCCGCTCAGTCTGTTATTAAACGCGGCGACAGCGAGGTCTCTGCCGACACACCTGCGCCGTGATGTGGCTCAAGCAGCCTGGTTGAGGGCTGCCCTGCTCGATCGCCGCGAAGAAAGCACTCGCTTGATTCCGGTTTTGAGTGGATTCTACCCATCGCTCAAGGAGTTGCTGGCCACTTACCAGGCCGC
Organism: Pyrinomonadaceae bacterium; assembly: GCA_036506395.1. GTDB lineage: Bacteria > Acidobacteriota > Blastocatellia > Pyrinomonadales > Pyrinomonadaceae > DASXRU01. The sequence continues at coordinate 3,097 of DASXRU010000015.1, forward strand.
CAATACCGCCGAGGCAAGAAGGTTTACGGCGGCGTATATAGCTCTGAAGTTTCCCGGGTTGCGGCCTACGGTGACGCCAGGGCTTGGCCGATCTACTCCGATCAGCGAAGTCGATAGTTTCCGGGACAATTGGTGGTGCCTGGCGGCAAGCCCTCGGCTGCTCGAAGCTGACGTTACCGCGGACCAGGAAACGAACACGCCAAAGTCTTCCACGCAGAAATTACCAGGGTTCCTGAGCCCCTCAGAACAGGCCGCCGCGGTAAAAGAGGTCGCCACGCTTAACGCACTCGGAGTCGCACCAAATTATCTCTCGCGCACGGTCATCGAGTGGGCCAATCGAAATCCTGCTGACCCTCGTGTTCCGGAAGCGCTGCACCTGGCGGTAACATCTACGCGACGTGGCTGTACGGACAAGGAAACCGGCCGCTGGTCCAAAGCTGCGTTCGACCTCCTCCATCGCCGCTATCCAAACAGTCCCTGGACCAGGAAGACTAAATATTGGTTTAAGGACTAGGTTCAGGACACGCTTTTTTCTCCTGGCGGAACCGCAATCATGAATCAGTACTCCCATACCAACAGCTTGGTCAACGAAACCAGCCCGTATTTGCTGCAGCACGCCCACAATCCTGTTGACTGGCATGCGTGGGGCCCCGAAGCGCTGGAAAAGGCGCGCGCGGCAGATAAGCCGATTTTGCTAAGCATAGGCTACTCCGCCTGTCACTGGTGCCATGTGATGGAGCATGAGTCGTTTGAAAACGAAGAGATTGCCAAGCTGATGAACCAGCACTTCGTCAACATTAAGGTCGATCGGGAGGAACGGCCCGACCTCGATCAGATTTACATGAACGCGGTGCAAATGATGACCGGGCAGGGTGGCTGGCCTATGACGGTGTTTCTGACTCCTGAAGGCGTTCCCTTCTATGGCGGTACTTACTTTCCCCCGGAAGACCGGTATCAGATGCCTGGCTTTCGACGGGTCTTGTTAAGTGTGGCTGAGGCTTATCGCACGCGTCCGGCGGAAGTCGCCCAAACCGCGGAGACTATGCAACACCAGCTCGCACATTTGGGTGCGTCCACCAGTTCAAATGAGCTGCTGACGACTGACTTGCTGGATAGCGCGTATACGAGAATTGCGCGCTCCTACGACAAAGTAAATGGCGGCTTCGGCGGGGCGCCAAAATTTCCCCCGGCGATGACGCTCGAGCTTTTCTTGCGGACCTATCACCGCACAGGTCGCGCGGAGATCCTTGAGATGGTGCAGGAGACTTGTCGGAAAATGGCGAACGGAGGTATCTACGATCAACTAGGCGGCGGCTTCCATCGCTATTCGACGGACGCAAAATGGCTCGTTCCGCACTTTGAAAAAATGCTGTACGACAACGCGTTGCTGTCGCGCCTCTACCTGCATCTTTATCAAGTAACACATGACCCCTTCGCTCGCCGCATCGCCGAGGAGACACTGGACTATGTGCTGCGAGAGATGACTGATAAGGGCGGTGGCTTTTATTCAACGCAGGATGCAGATTCTGAAGGCCACGAAGGCAGGTTCTTTGTGTGGTCGCGGGAAGAAATCGACCGGGCATTGGGGAAGGCGGACAGCGCATTGTTTTGTGCTTATTACGACGTCACCACGGCCGGAAATTTCGAGGGCCTGAATATCCTGCACGTGACCCGCCCGGCCGAAGAGGTTGCGGCCGACTTCAACATTCCGATTCAACGTTTTAATGAAGTTCTGGATCAGGGGCGGAAACTTCTTTTTCAGATTCGCGAACAGCGAGTCAAACCGGACCGCGACGAAAAAATACTAACCGCCTGGAATGGCCTGATGTTGGTCAGCTTCGCTGAAGCGTCCGTTATCCTGGAACGCAACGATTTTGGAGAAGCAGCCGTGCGCAATGCCGAGTTCGTGTTGGCAAAAATGCAAAATGAAGGATTGTTACTGCGAACATTTAAAGACGAAGTTGCAAAACTTAATGGCTACCTTGAAGACTACGCAAGCTTAATCGATGGACTCGTCACCTTGTTCGAAGTCACCGGGAAGTTACACTGGCTCGAACAGGCAGTGAAGCTGGCTGATAAAATGATTGGAGAGTTCTGGGACGATGAAGATGGCGGCTTCTTCTATACCGGAAAGAATCACGAACGATTGATCGTTCGCTTGAAGGGCTATCTGGACAATGCCACTCCATCGGGAAACTCCGTTGCTGCCGATGTGCTTCTCCGGCTGGGCCGCCTTACCGGAAATGAAGCCTACGCTCGCCAGGGAATAACTGTCCTGCGGCTCCAGAGCGATTCACTGATGAAATACCCTTCCGCGTTCGGCCGAGCGCTCTGCGCTCTGGACTTCTATCTTTCCTCGCCAAAAGAAATTGCGATCATTGGCGATTCCGATTCGGACGACACCAAGGCACTCCTGCACGCCATCTGGGGCCGATACGTTCCAAACAAGGTCGTCGCTGCCGCGACCGAGAATGACAAGGACGCCGCTCGGCTTGTGCCTTTGCTGCGCGAACGCCCAAAGGTACAAGGCAAAGCCACAGCTTACGTCTGCGAGAATTACACTTGCCTTCCACCGGTCAGTGACAGCGTAGAGTTATCTCGCCTTCTCCCGTAATTGGTTGCCGCAATCCTGGAATTGCAGAACCTGCGTCGTAAGCACATGCCGGGGGCCTCTGCCGAATGAGCCCGAAAACCCTAAAAACCCCACCGAAACTCCTTTCTTCCCAGCAACAATTGAGTTGACGGCTATGCCTCAAACGAGTATTCTTGGCAGGTGCCAAACACCGTTGGCACAACCTTTGAAGGTTTAAACCTTCCCGTCGCGGCGGCCGATGGCTAGTCGCCACACCAAGCCAAGAAAATCTACCGCAGAGTCCGATCGCCAGCCGATCGACGTTCCACCTTCTTCGCTGCTATTTCCAGCAAAGGGAAAACTGCCAATCATGCCAAAAAAAAACTGGAAGAGCCTGAGCCTCCTCGTAGTGGTCACGTCCCTGGGGGGCGTCTTACTGGCCCTCGGAGCACTGGCTACGCTTAGCTTGCCATTGTCCGGTTGGACAGGTCTCGGACCCTTCGTTGCGCTGCTGATTCTTACCGTTGCCGCCAGCCGTTTCACCGTGCCGGTAACGAATGCGATGGGTGTGCACCAGAGCCAAAAATCCGTCGCAGATGCTTTTATCTTCCTGGCGGTGATGATGTACGCCTTGCCTCCGGCCAAGAACTTCGGGCCGGCTATGCTCCTGGCTGCGGTCGTTGGATTCGTATCCACATCCCGCCTGGGCGATCGCCGCTCGATTATTTTCACTACCGCTACAGCCGTTACGTCGACGTTTATAGCGTCCTTCTTCTACAGAATTCTGGTCTTTGTGTTTGCCGGTGGCGCGGGCGCGGCGGGTCGTGGTCTTTCATTCGATATATTGCTATTCCCGCTGTGCGTGTTCGCGATTACGCAATACTTCCTGAGCACATTCGCCACCGCCGCTTTTGTCGGCTTTAACTCTGGCCAGACGCGGCCGTCGCTTTCGCAGGACAGTCTTGTTTGGACGCTTATCACCCAGGTTTCGGGCGTAGCGGCCGCGGCACTGTTTTACTCCGGCTTGCGCGGTGGTGGGATACCCTTCGTCTTCATCGGCTTTCTGATCATCGTGCTCGTGCATTTGCTCTATCGCTTCAACGAAAAGCGCGTCAACGAAGTGCGGCAGGCAGAGGCCGAAAAGTCACGCCATATTGAAGAGATGGCTAGACTACACATGAATACCATCGAGTCGCTGGCCATTGCGATTGATGCGAAGGACCAGACAACCCACGGCCACGTTCGCCGGACTCAAATCTATGCCACCGAGATGGGCAAGCTACTCAAGGTAGGCCAACAGGAAACGCAGGCCCTGCTGGCAGGAGCCCTTCTGCACGACATTGGAAAACTGGCTGTGCCCGAATACATCCTGAACAAGCCAGGAAAACTTACTGAATCTGAATTCGCGAAAATGAAGATCCACCCAACGGTTGGCGGGGATATCTTGAAACGGGTGAATTTTCCATATCCCGTAGAAGACATCGTGCGGTATCACCACGAGAAATGGGACGGTAGTGGATATCCGAAAGGCCTGAGGGCCCAGGCAATTCCTTTGGTGGCGCGAATAATTTCAGTGGTGGATTTTTACGACGCCACACGCTGTGACCGCCCATACCGCAAAGGCATGAGACGCGAAGACTCGCTGGCCCTTTTGCAAAAGATGGCCGGGTCAGCTTTCGACCCAAAGATAGTCGAGCTGTTCACCGAGCACGTGGCCGAATTCGACAATCTGATAGGACATCAGGACATCGAGGAACAGGTAACCTCCGAGAACATTGACCTGGTGACTACGGCGCGGCCGGACGCCGGTCTGGCGTCCGACATTTTGGGTGCTCCGGATAACTCCTCAGGCTTCCGTTCGATTACGGAAGCTCAGCGTGAAGTTTTCGCTTTGCATGAGATCGCCCAAACGATCGGCTCGTCGCTCAACATGCACGATACAGTCGCGCTGGTCTCAAGCAAGCTGCGGGCGATTGTGCCTTTTGATAGCTGCATTATCTTCATCGTTGACGAGAAATCCGGCAAAGCGATCGCGGTGCATACTGCGGGAGATCACGCCGACATTTTCGCCCGCCGTCGCATGAGTGTAGGAGATGGCATCACCGGCTGGGTGATTGCGAATGCACGCCCGATGTGCAACGCATCACCAGAGCTCGATCTGGTAGGTGTGCCTGAAGAGATTGCGAAAAATTACCGCGGTGTGCTGGTTTCTCCTCTTGTGCGCGAAGACGGCGCCTTCGGCGCCATAACCCTTTACTCCAAGAGTCGCACCTCCTACACCACGGAACACGTGCGACTGCTTGAGTCAGTATGCCAGCATGCTTCCTCGGCATTGAATAACGCCCTCACTTTTGAGAAGACAAAGGAGAGTGCGCTAACAGATCCTCTTACGGAACTGCCGAACGCCCGCGGATTCTACATGATGCTCGAACAGCGAGTCGCCGAATGCCAACGTTTGAATCGGGAGCCGCTGTCTGTGATCAGCATGGATATCAATGACTTCAAAACCATCAATGACAACTACGGACATGCTGTTGGCGATCGGCTCCTGGCCAGTATCGCGCGCGTCATTCGGAAAGAGCTGCGCCAGATGGATATCCTGACGCGCTACGCAGGCGATGAGTTTGTCGCGATCATGCCAATGGCCTCTCAGACGATGGCGGCGATGGTGGCCGACCGGATTAGAGTGGCAGTGGCAGCCCACAAATTCTCGGTCAAAACCGGGAAAACTACCGAGGTCTCCGTTAGTATCGGGATCTCATGCTTCCCCGCGGACGGCGAAACTACCGAAGAACTCTTAACGGCGGCGGCGAGGAACATGCAGCAGGACAAGCACTCTCGTAAGAATCTGCTAACCCTGGCAACCATGCCCTCACCATCCTCAGTCGATCACTTCCGATAAGCTGAATCCTAAAACTACTCTCGGCGCACATTGTCTTTTGGCAGGGTGCGCCGTTTCTTTTTGCGGCGCGATGTTTTGCGCGTGATACCCCGCTCGCGTATAATCTGCGGATTACGATCCAAGCAGCATCACCAGCGATACGCTCCCGAACCTGCGAAGCGACATTTACAGCCAACTAGGCGGATAAGAATCACTAATGAGCAATGGAGCCACAGAAACCCGGTCGCGAGCCGGCGCCGATGAAAGAAGCGGCTCCAGCGCCATTGCTGAACAGCCGAAAGCTTCAGCTTCTACCCCAGGCAATGAAGAATCCAAGAAACTGAAACGTGATCAAAAGCGACGCCTGGAGGATACTGATCGCGAGACGCTGATCCAACTATTCCGGCAGATGCTGCTGGTGCGGCGGTTTGAAGAGAAGGCGGCTGAGTCTTATAGCCTCGGTAAGATAGGTGGCTTCTGTCACCTATACATAGGGCAGGAGGCGGTGGCCATCGGCTGCATTTCGGTTCTTCGTCCTGATGATTACGTCCTCACCAGCTATAGGGAGCATGCCCACGCGATTGCCAAAGGGATTACGCCGGAAGCGGTTATGGCAGAGCTGTACGGAAAAGCCGGCGGATGCTCCCACGGCAAGGGCGGCTCGATGCACATGTTTGATTCGAGCGTTAACTTTCTCGGCGGACATGCAATTGTCGGCGGGCAAATTCCGCTGGCAACCGGAGTTTCCTTTGCCACAAAGTACAAAGGCACTGACCGGGTCACTCTGTGCTTTTTTGGCGAGGCGGCCGTGAATCAGGGAAGCTTCCATGAATCACTGAACATGGCCCAGCTTTGGAAACTGCCCTGCATTTACGTCTGCGAGAACAACCAATACGGCATGGGAACTTCGCTTGAACGCGCCATGTCGCTTCAGGACGTCGCTCAAAAGGCATGCGCTTATGATGTAGCCTCTGAGTTTGTGGACGGCATGGATGTCCTCGCCGTGCGTGAAGCCACCCAGCGCGCCGTGGAGCGCGCGCGCAAGCAATCGCTTCCCACACTGCTGGAGTTTCGCACTTATCGCTTCATGGGTCATTCAATGTCGGACCCCGGCAATTACCGCACGCGCAGGGAAATTGAAAAACATCAGGAACGAGATCCATTGAAGCTGTTTCGGGCTACCCTGGCGGAAGAGAAGATTTTGAGTGATAAGGATTTCGCCAGGATTGAAGAAGAAGTAAAAGCTGAGGTTGATAAAGCCGTGCGCTTCGCTGAAGAGAGTCCTGAGCCCGATGAGGGCGAGCTCTACACGAACATCTATGCGGACGAGCAATAATCGATTACCCGGTGCGTGCCGGATGACAATCCTGCACTTAGTGAGGCTTAGATGGCTGTCATAACGATGCGCGACGCGCTGAACCAGGCGCTTCGCGAAGAATTGCAGCGCGACGAAGACGTTTTCCTTATGGGCGAAGAGGTGGGGGCCTATCAGGGAGCATATAAAGTCACGCGCGGTCTGCTCCAGGAGTTTGGCGAGAAGCGCGTCATCGACACGCCCATTACCGAGCTTGGATTCGCAGGGTTAGGAGTGGGTGCAGCTATGGCCGGCCTGCGTCCGATCGTGGAGTTCATGACATTCAATTTTTCGATTCTGGCTACAGATCAAATAATCAACTCCGCGGCGAAGATGCTCTACATGTCGGGCGGGCAGTTCAAGATCCCCATTGTGTTTCGTGGCCCGGGCGGTTCCGCGTTTCAGGTGTCGTCACAGCATTCGCAGGCGCTGGAATCATGGTTCGCCTACTTCCCAGGCTTGAAAGTGGTAATGCCTTCTACCCCCGCCGATGCCAAAGGACTCCTGAAGACTGCTATCAGAGATGACAACCCGGTGATCTTCATTGAGCAGGAACGCATGTATGGACTGAAGGGCGAAGTGCCGGAGGATCCCGAGCTCACTATCCCGCTGGGCAAGGCCGACGTAAAACGGGAGGGAAAAGACGCAACCATCGTCGCAAGGTCGCTGATGGTTCCCCTGGCGCTGAAGGCCGCCGAAGAATTGGAACAACAAGGCATCTCCTGCGAAGTCATTGACCCGCGCACGATACGGCCGTTCGATATCGATACCATTATCGAGTCAGTCAAAAAAACTAATCGGGCCGTGGTCGCTGAAGAGTCGCATCCATTCTGTGGCGTGGGCGCTGAGATTAGTGCCGAGATTACCGAACGCGCTTTCGATTACCTGGACGCTCCGGTACGACGCGTTTCCGGGGCTGACGTCCCCATGCCGTACGCAAAGAATTTGGAGAATCTGGCTATTCCCGGTGTGGCGCAAATTGTCGCGGCTGTTCGTGAAGTAACGTACTCATGAGAAGCGGTGCATTGTCCATGATGTGCGCTGGCTCCCTTTTTGCGAGGCGAGTGGCTGCCCGGGTAAGCTGAAGGACTGACTACGAACAACTGACAAGGACAAATCCGAATGGCAACTCAGGTGGTCATGCCCAAGCTTTCGCCCACGATGGAAGAGGGCCAACTGTCTCGTTGGCTGAAGAAAGAGGGCGATACCGTTTCCATGGGCGAGCCGATCGCCGAGATCGATACGGACAAGGCGACGATGGAGATGCAGGCGCTTGGTAACGGTGTACTGCGCAAGATATTGATCAAGGAAGGCGAGAGCGCACCACTTGGGCAGCTGATCGCAATCATAAGCGAACCTGACGAAGACATCTCATCGCTTTTGAAGGCCACGCCCGCAGCAGGAAAAAAGGAGACCACACCGGTACAAGAGAAACCTTCCGCTCAGGCTACCCCTGAACAAGCAACTGAAGAAGAAGAGCAGCCGGAGGCTCCACAATCAGCGCCGCCCACGACGAGAACCACGGCTCCTGAACCCGATGGCAAGGCAGCACCCTCAAGCGCCCAGGCGCAGTCCGGGGCGCGAGTTGTCGTTTCGCCTATTGCTGCACGTATGGCGGCGGAGGGTGGCGTTAACTTGAGCGCAATTGCCGGTACTGGCCCGGGCGGCCGAATTATCAAGCGCGACGTCGAAGCTGCTCTCGCCGTTAGCAAGAAGTCAATGGCCGGCGAAGGCGCGGAACCGCAGCGGAAACTCCGAACGGTCATCAGCGGAGCACCGGCACAGCAGGCTGCAATTACCGGTGCATCTCCCTTTCGCGACGTGCCCATGTCTGAGATGCGGCGAACGATCGCCCGCCGCCTGGTGACCTCGATCGGGCCGGTGCCTCATTTCTTCCTTACCACCGAGATTGAAATGGATCGCGCCGCCGATCTGCGGCA
>DASXRU010000016.1:0-12573 GCA_036506395.1 Pyrinomonadaceae bacterium
GCCACCGCGACCGGACGTGCCGCCGCAAAACAATAATCCGGCATGGGCGTATCGCAATCCACGTCCCACGAAAGAGGTAAGTCTGATTCTGGACACAGGGGGTGATGCGCTGGCGAAGACCGTCACCCAGCAATACGATACGACGTATCAACTCTCGACCGGCCTCGATCTAATTGGGACCACCGAATCCTATTTCGCTAACGTTGACCAAACGACAGCGCAAACCGGAGCGATTACTGCAATTCCGTCCGGCACGATAGCAAGCAGCGCGGAAACTACATACGTGAACGACCCCGCTTATCGCGACCGCAATATACTTGGTCTGGCTAACTCAGTCGTGCTCAAAGACGCCGGCAACCAGATAGTCTCGCAAACAGAATCCTTCTACGACGAAGCGGCCTATGCCGTGCTGACCTACGGCGACCTGAGTGGCGTGCCAGACTATACCGATCCACAAACAACCGCGCGCGGTAACGTGACGACCGTGCGACGCTACACGGACATCGTCGGCGGTCTTTATCTGGAAACGCACGCGCAGTTCGACCAGTGCGGCAATGTCAGAAACACCTGGGACGCGCGCGGCATTCAGTCGCAGGTGGAATATTCATCCACCTACAAGCACGCCTATGCCACCTCAGCTACGACAGCCGCGCCGGATCCTTCCGGGGCCCACGGCTCAAACACGGCATTTACTTCGAGCAGCACCTTTGATTACACGACGGGGCTGGCGCTGACGACGATTGATGCCAATGGCCAGACGACGACCCTCAGCTACAAGAATGAGCAGAACGTTACCGATCCATTGAACCGCTTGCGGAAAGTGACCCGGCCCGACGGCGGTTGGACAAAATACGAGTTCAATGACGAAGTTGGCAACCTGTACACCAGGACGCAAACGAAGCAAGACGACACGCATACTTCTGAAAGTTATCAGTACTTCGACAAGCTCGGCCGGGCCAGCAGAGGCTTCGCCAGCGAGGATGGCACGAACTACATCTCGAGCGACACGTTATACGATCAGATGGGCCGCGTGCTCAAAACTTCCAATCCCTATCGCACTACACAGCGCGACGGCATTGCTTCCGAGTGGCACACAAGCAACTGGACGACTTCACATTACGATGCCCTGAGCCGCGTCGATTCCGTCACGCTGCCGGACGGCTCGATAATCCAAACTGCTTTTCAGGGCATCTACACAACCGTGACGGATCAAGCCGGAAAACAAAGGCGGCAGAAGACCGATGCGCTGGGCCGCATTGTGCGCGTGGATGAGCCGGACGCAAGCGGCAACCTGGGAACAGTCGACGCGCCGGCGCAGGCGACCTACTACGACTACAGCACGCAAGGAAACCTCGTACACATCACGCAGGGCACCGCGACTGTACAGAATCGCTATTTCAAGTATGACGCGCTGGGCCGGCTGACTTATGAGCGGCAGGTCGAGCAGGCGGGGACGTTTAGTGTCTCCGATTCATTGACGGGCAACAGCGCCTGGTCACGCAAGCTGGTCTATGACGAAACGATCAATGGCGTCAGCTACAGCGGCCTGCTAACGAGAGCCTACGACGCGCGCAACATCAGCACGCAGTTCCAATACGACAATCTCAATCGCGCCTGGCAGGTTGCTTATTCAGATAACACGCCGACGGTAACGAATAACTATGATCAGGCGCGCACCGGCTACTTCAACAAGGGCCGTCTGACGGAAGCGCTAACCGCCGCTGTCGGTTCCGTGCCGGCGACGTCGCAGGTTTATAATTACGACCTGATGGGGCGTGTCACTAACAACCAACAGACGGTCGGCGATCAAAGCTATGCGTTGAGTTATAGCTACAACGTGGGTGGCGCGCTGACGAGTGAGACCTATCCTTCAGGGCGAGTGGTGAGTTATGCCTTTGACAGCGCGGCCCGGTTGTCGCAAGTTTCCAGCGGCAGCACAGTCTATGCAAACCAGTTTGACTACAGCTCACCGCAGGGGTTATTGAAGTCGCTGACCCTGGGCAACGGCGCAGTGGAAAGCTTCGATTACAACTCGCGCCTGCAACTGAAGAGCATCGACCTGGCAAAGACGGGCACGGTGCTTCAGCATTACGATTACAAATACGGAGTCTTCGATCCGAATACCAATAGTCTGGATGAGACAAAGAACAACGGCCAGATCGCACGCATCGAAGGCACGATTGGCACGCAGAAGCAGTGGCAGCAAAACTTTACTTATGACTCAATTGGCCGGCTCTCCTCTGCCCGGGAGTTCAGGGGCGATAATAATCAGCAGAGTTACTTGATTAATTACGACTACGACCAGTTCGGCAATCGCTACCAGAAACAAGCTCGCAACGCCGGCAATCCCTTCACCCAAATCTGGACGGAAGACTCGGACATCAATCAACTCACGAACCGCTTAGCCAGCAGTGTGACCTACGACGATGCCGGCAACGTCCTCATCGACCAAAAGTTCGGACAGTTGAAGTTTCAGTACGATGCGAACAATCGTCAGAAGCAGTCTTCAAACCTGGACGACACCGGCGCGGTGGTTAGCGTTTACGACGCAGGCGGTCAGCGTGTGGCGACGCAGATTGCTGGTGCGTTAACGAATGTGCTGGTCTATGACGCGATGGGCAAGCTTGTCGCTGAGTACGGGAGTTCCTCAACCACGAACGGCACACAATATGTGATGGGGGATCATCAAGGCTCTACCCGAGCGGTGCTGAACATGGCAGGGACAGTTGTGTCTCGTCACGATTACCTGCCATTTGGTGAAGAAGTTTATGCGAATGTAGGCATGCGCGCGACAGGTCAGGGCTACAACGCGGGTGACGGCGTGCGACAGAAGTACGCGGGGATGGAAACCGACGATGCGACCGGCATGGCGCACACGCTCTGGCGTAACTACGACTCATTGAGCGGACGGTGGACTGCGCCGGATCCTTACGGCGGTAGTATGACGATTGCCGACCCGCAGAGCTTCAATCGCTACAACTACGTCAACAATGATCCGGTGAATCAGACCGATTCGTTGGGCTTAATGGCTGGTGCAGAGCAAGGTTGGGGTAGTGCCGGAGCAGACTTTTGGGGCAGCAGCGCCGGATTCAATGATCCCCATTTCGGCGGGCCAGCAGATATTGCGCAGGCGGAGGCGAGACATGACCGGTGGGTTGATATCGATCGGGCAGGAGGAGACTACGGTGACGACGACTACCCGCAAAGCGGTACGACAGGGGACAAGTCTGCAACCTGGTCCGAGGGAAAGGCCGGCGACGCGTCGCAACCGCAACAAGACGGGACAACGGGCACGACCGCTTCCGTTAACGTGAGCGATGACAGCCTTGGTTCGCCGACGGCCGCTGACGGTCAAGGGGCGAAGCCGAGATCAGGCCAGCTACTTGAGGGACCCTTCGTCATTGATGTACCGGATTATCAGATCGGCACGATAACCGGACGATCATACGGGAATGGGCAGTGCGCAGCGCTTGCACAGGTGCTAGCGGAAAAGCAGGGCATGAAAATGGGGTATGCGAGAACCTGGGTGAAAGGAGATCAAGTTGTGGGAAACAGCAAGATAAAACGCGGAACTGTAATAGCTAGTGGGTTCGACGCAAATGGTCGATATCCAAACGCGCCTATCGGCGCCGGTATTAACCACGTCGCAATATTTTTAGGTTTTCTTCCTAATGGCGGTTTCCAAGTCTTGGAACAGGTCAACTGGAGGGTCTCTCCGGCAAACAAGGACAAGATAAACCTAAACCCCAGAGTACGATATTATAGTAATGCGTATGCCTATTATGTAGTTCTCTCAGCGGATCCTAGCGCGCATACCCGCTAACGAGGGGAAGTGGATTATGAGATTCAGAAAGTTAGTTGGGTTTGAATACCAGGTATCGGCGCGTACGGTGATTGAACTCTGTCTTACGGCGATTCTGACAATTAGCATTGTGCTAGGAACTCGGTCGCTCAATCAATCCAAGAAGGTTGCCGAGACAGAAACGGTTGGAATGGGAGAGTTCACCCCCGCAACGTTCACGGGTGAGTCAGTCGCTAATCACCCTACGAAACCTACGAAGCCGCGAAAGATGTCTTTCGTCCGAGACAAATATCTTCATGATTCACCGGACCTGAATGGCGGCATTTGGGCGCAATGGATCTATGTGTTCGAATTGTCCACCCGAAAAGAGAGGCGAATAGTTGAGGGTCGGGATCCCTCTCTGTCGCCTGATGGAGATGCCATCGCCTTCACGTCTGATCTCAGTTCACACGCAACCACCATCAGGGTAATTGATCTCAAGACGAAAAAGATCAGGAGCTTTGCGTCGTTAGATCAGCATAATGCCTTTGACGCGCAATGGTCAGCAGACGGAACCAAACTTGCTTTTAACGTTCAGAGTGACAAAAGGGATGGTATCGGTGTCCTTAATGTGTTAGATGGGCAGTGGAAGAGCATTACTAAGGACTTGGATCTAGGCCTCAAAGGAAGTGGTGTGTTTCTTGACTCTTGGGTGGGCTCTGACAACGCAGTTTTATGTCACGATCTCGACTTTGTGTATGAGGTCCGTGTGGACGGTACGCTCTTACAAAAACTCCCGATTGAAAGATTGTTCGATAAAGGTCAGACTTCTGGAAGGACAAGATATTCTTTCTCCTCGGAGAAAACGTATTTACTGTTTGACGCAATGGAAGATCCAACAAAAGGGTGGATTTATATAGTCGATCTTAGCAAGCAAAGAGTATCGCGTATCAGTCCCAACACAATCTTTGCTGAGGAGCCTATGTGGCTTCCATCAGAGAAAGAGATCTTGTTCACGTGCTTCTACAAGAGCAATCCATCAATTGGTAACATATGTAAGATAAGAACAGATGGAACAGGTCTTATCATCCTAGTGCGTAATGCTCGCAGCGCGTCGTACTCCGTGAAGTAGTCTTATTCACAGACTAACCAAATCGGCTCCGGTTCATAACTTCGTAAAAGGCAAAAGTGAGTGCGTACCGGCGTCAGCACGGTTGATGACCACAAAGAACAACGGCAGATCGCGCGCATCGAAGGAACGATAGGGACACAAAAGCAGTGGCAGCAGAACTTCACTTATGACTCAATTGGCCGGCTGTCTTCGGCCCGTGAATTCAGAGGCGATAATCCCGACCCGTCGGGACAAAGCTACCTAGTCAACTTCGACTACGACCTGTTTGGCAATCGTTATCAGAAACAATCGCGCAACGGCGGTAACCCCTTCACCCAAATCTGGACGGAAGATTCCGACATCAATCAACTCACCAACCGCTTAGCCTGGCAATGACACGACGTCCTCTCCGACCAGAAGTTAGGCAACTTAATTGTCCGCTAACCAGGGGCGGCGGTTGCGGTTCGCGAGACTCTCGAACTCAGCAATTTCCACGACTCGATTATCCCGTAACTAAAGAAGATGATCTTGATTGGCTCTATCAGCCAGCGGTGTCTTCCTTCGACGTAGAAAAGACTTTGAGCCAGGCAGATGGTCAACGGGACGGAGAGAAGTAGCAGAGAAGATTCACGAACGGCTCTTTTTGCCGAAACGACGGCGAAAACAACGCCTATCAGGAAAAAGCTGACTAGCGGCACGTAGAAATATTTATAAATAGCCAGATATTTCTGGGGATAGATGATCCCGCTTTGCGGCGAGAACCACCAAAAGTAATAGACCTTCTTAACATACAGCTTTGTCGCCTTCAGCGGGTTAGCGCGAATGAAGCTTCAGTATCACGCTACCGCTGCCGGTTCTGTATTGAAATGGGTTTACGTTTATGCGAACGCATGCGAGCCGGACAGCTGGCTTGCCATATCATTTCAGTGCTTCAGGTGGTAGGGCACGCTGGTGACGATGACGTCAGGTTTGAAGAGCAGCGCGCCCTTCAAGAGCAGCGAGCTTTGGTTGTGCAGCAGATGTTGCCACCACCTGGCAGGAATGAACTCCGGCAGCACAACTGTGACCATCTGGTCGTTGTGTAGTTTCATGGTCCGATTTACGTAGCGGATTAAAGGACCTACCAGCGACCGGTACGGCGATGCCAGCACCACCAGCTCCACACCGCCGCCCCATTGTTTCCACTTTTCTCTGAGTTTCTGCGTGGCCTCGTCGTCGAGGTTTATGTAAACGGCCGTCACGTGATCCGGCGCGATCGAGTTGGCGTATTGCAGGGCCCGCAGGACACCGCGGTGCATGCCCGAAACCGGCACAATCACTTCATGCCTTATTGGGCGTAACACCTCCAGTCCCTCGGTCGTTAATTGCTTTGCCACCTCGCCATAGTGGCGGTGGACCGCGCGGAACATCGTTACCAGCAGCGGAATCAGTACCACTACGATCCACGCGCCGTGAATAAATTTGGTGGTGACTAAGACCAGGAGAACGATGAAAGTTGCGAAAGCGCCCAGCCCGTTGATGACGATTGATTTCTTCCAGTGCGCTGGCTGCCCGGACTTGTTCTCATCGCCGTCCGTGCGCTTCGCCCGGCCTTCTTTGAGCCAGTGGCGCACCATGCCGACCTGCGAAAGTGTGAAAGAAAGAAAGACGCCTACCGCATAGAGGGGGATCAACCGGCTGGTGTCGCCGCCGAACGCTGCCACCAGGATGCCGGAGAATACGGCGAGGATAATGATGCCATTGGAAAAGACCAGCTTATCGCCGCGGGTGGCAAACTGCCGCGGCATAAAACGGTCGCGCGCCAGCAGGCTTGAAAGGCGAGGAAAGTCTGCAAAAGAAGTATTCGCGGCGAGAATAAGAATCAGGGCTGTCGTTGCCTGGATCACGTAATAGAACCAACCCATCGGGCCGGTGAAGATGATGCGCGCAAACTGGGAAATGACAGTCTCACTCTCGTGCGGATGCACGTGGTAGAAGTAGGCCATCACGCTCGTCCCGATGAACATCGTGGTCAACAGCACAGCCATCCAGGTAAGTGTCGTGGCCGCGTTGCGAGACTCTGGCTGTTTGAAAGCTGGAATGCCGTTCGAGATTGCCTCAATGCCCGTCAGCGCGACGCATCCATTGGCGAATGCCCCGAGGAGAAGAAAAAGGGTGATGGGCTGGAGGTGATATCCCTCGGCCAGTTTCAAATTCTCAGCGGCAACGGGGGCGACGCTGCCGGGGTTAAGAAAGTAATGAATGATCCCGTAGCCAATCATGAACAGAAAACTTATGACGAAAGCGTAGGTCGGACCGGCAAACAGCGCACCCGACTCGCGCACGCCGCGCAGGTTGGCCAGCGCGATGAAAGTTATCAGGATGAGACACAGAAGGACCTTGTGATTATTGAGCCCCGCGAAGCGCGTTCCTTGCGCGGCTGAGGTGATTGCGGCTACG
The DNA here is from genome assembly GCA_036506395.1 of Pyrinomonadaceae bacterium. Lineage (GTDB taxonomy): Bacteria > Acidobacteriota > Blastocatellia > Pyrinomonadales > Pyrinomonadaceae > DASXRU01. The sequence goes on from DASXRU010000016.1 coordinate 7,332, forward strand.
CCCGCGGACAGAGAGACCGAAACCGTCAGCACATAGTCGACCAGCAGAGCGGCGGCGGCAACGAGTCCCGGATAGGTGCCCAGGTTCTCTTTCGCGACAATGTAGGCGCCGCCGCCCGACGGGTAGGCGTGAATCGTCTGCCGGTAACTGATAGCTACAATGGTGAGCACGACGGCGATGATGAGGGTAATCGGCACCACATAATTGAAGGCGTAGGGCTGGCCGTAGGCGACGGCCACCGCCAGCACCAGCAGGATTTCCTCTGAAGCGTATGCCGTCGAAGAGAGCGCGTCCGAAGCGAAGACTGCCAGCCCGGTTGTTTTCGTGAGCCGCTCATGGATAGCCTGCTCGGTCCGCTTGGCTTGTCCCACGAGGAAGCGTTTGATCGTTGTAGCCAATCTTCTTTCCTCTCCCTACGCTGCTTTGATTCGCCCCTTACCGTCGCGGCACATGTCCAGGTCTCCGGGCAATCAGGTCGTTTCCCAACGCATAGCCACATCGAAATCATCGGGCTCTAACTGATCGACAGTAAGCTGTCCCTCCGGCGGGTAGTCCTCGTGTTCCCCCACGTAAGTCGCCAGATGTCTCTCGGCGCAGTAAATCCAGAATGAGTTGCCAGGCCCGATGCGGTCCCGCGTGTGTTTGGCAATCTGCGCCACTACCTGATCGCTAACCTCAACGACAATGTCCCGCGCCCGCTCCAATCCGTGGGGATTGCGGACCAGGAAGCGGTACTGCGCTTCAAGGGGCGGCGGCTGTCTATCGATCTCCCACGAGCGCAGAATGCAGAAGCCATTCTCTGTAACCAACTCGACCGGCCGGCGGTTTGCCGGGGAGGGATTAGGCGCAGGCTTTGCTCTTCTGGCAGCCATGATATTCACCGCGAATCAAGGTTGGACGTTCAACCAGGAACACCTGCAGTCCGGAAGGGGGCCTGCCCCGCTCTTACGTCCGGAAGCAGAGGACATCCGACTCAGAAACAGGCTACTCCGCAGGCCATAAAGATGGCGTAAAGAAGTTATAAGGATTTGATAAAGATGAAGCGGGGCTGGGACGCTGAAAAAACAGCTCTAGCGAGCGCTGTCAGGAAATGAGATTCATTCGTCGCGTGTGCTGATTACCTGCTCCTTGTGTTCGTCCTTTTGCTGCAGGGATCGCATCTGATTCAACACAGCATGTCGTCCTTTTCCATTCATCTCCTGCTTGAGGCGTTGCAGCGCAATTGTGACAATGCCTTTGTGGTGGAAATCCTCAAGCCCTTTCTCCCGAGTTGTGTCGCGCCATAGCTCGTGAATCGAACTGATCTCCTCTTCGGACAACCTGGGCGCATGTGCTCCCAGATAAAACTCGTGGATCTCTCCGTCCGGTTCAATAATCTTGAAACAGACCTGATCCTTCGGTTTGCTGGGCAATCTCTCCCAAGCCTCTCCCAGATGCTTTGCTTGCTCTTCGGCAGACAGCACTGACGAGCGGCCGGCAATTACCTCTGAAGAATCCAGGTGGGCCGCGGTTTGAGCGATAGCATCGAAGACGTTCGTCGATGGGACTACCAGCAGGTCAACATGCTTCCCGGCCTTTTCAGCGAGGGCTATGACCTTGCTGAAGAGCAGTTGTTCGTAGCTGGTGAAGAGTTGGTTTTCATGGATATTTTCATGACCTGCATCAGGCCCCTTCATGACCTGCACGGTCATCACCACCAGGTCTTTCTTGCCCGTGTGCGTAAGTTCCAGAGCCTTCCGCAGATGACCAAGCGTGTTGTAGTCGCGCACCAAACAGAGTGTATTCCCGGGGCGCACATCCACCGTCTCATTGGACACAATCTCCTGCGGGGAAAGCCGGAACTGGTCCACTTCGACATGCACCGCCGCGCCACGTTTCCGTTCATTGATGCGTTCGGAGACGAGAAAGATGGTGAAGAAGACGAGCGTGAAGGCGATACCGCTGACCGTCGCCACCTCTTTGGTGATCAGGTTGACACCCGCGATGGAGAATAGGATCGCAGCGATTGCTCCTAAACCCAATGGGATTTCATTGCCGCCGAGGTTGATATTGAATGGCACTTTCCACTCGCGGTGTGATTTGTCCTTGAAGCGCAGCACGAGCATCGCCAGCCCCTTGAAAGCGAACGACCAGATAACGCCGAACGCATAAGCTTCACCCAGAGTATATGTATTGCCTCGCGACCCGATGATGGCAACCAGTTGCAGGATGACGATCAGGTTGATCATCCGGTAAGTGGTTCCGTATTTCTTATGAGGCGCGCGGAACCAGTCGGTCATCACGCCATCCTCCGAAACGCGGTTCAAGACTCCGTTCGAGCCAATGATTGACGTATTGATAGCACCGGCGAGCATCAGGAAACCGACGATGACTATGAACCCCTGGAATAGCAGTTTGAGCGTCACCGGTCCGGAGAGGTACATCGCAATGCCGCTGATGAGGTTGTTGAAGTATTGCGGTCGAACGCCGTCGGGAATGAGGGCAAAGGCGAAGAAGGAGACGAGTGATGTGAACAGCAGCGAGTAGACGAAGATGACCAACCCTGCCTTCATCAGGTTCTTATGCTTTGGGTATTCCAGTTCGCGGTTGACCTGCGCCAGCGACTCTTCGCCCGACATGGCCAGAAACGAGTGGCCGAAGGCCATCAGGATGCCAATGAGGCCGAGCAGGGCGCCCGCGTTCGGTACGAAGCTGTAATGGGGAGGGTCGTTATTCGTCGCGCCCGCGCCGGGCGAAGGGTTAGTCGCGTTCGGCTCCTGATTGAATGCAGCAGATTTTTCGACAGGCGCTTCCCGTAGCCAGTTTGGGATCAGCCGGGGCATCCAGCCGACGGCGTCCTCACTGAAGGTCAGGTTGCGCGTGACCGGCGCGGGTGGGAGGCGGTGCGTTTCCGGCTTCGTGAGGATCGTAAAGCCGCACCAGCCGATCAGCAACACGACCATCACCGTTGTGACGTACATAATCTTCAGCGCGTCGTCCGAGGATTCGTGGATGCCTTTCGTGTTGCGCCACCAGAAGTAGATGGTAATCAGCGCGGCTATCCCCGCGGCGAAGTAGTTGATCGTAATTTGCGAAGGGTTCATCGGGTGCCCGAAGTAAGTCGAAGTCTGGGCGACGAGGCCGACGATATATTGGCCGGCAGAGACGCCGGAGATGGGACCGGTCAGGATGTAATCGAACATCAGCGCGGAGACCGAAAGCTTTGCCAGCGTGCCGCCCATCGCTTCTTTAACGACGCGGTAGACACCGCCGCGAGTGAACATCGCGCACGACTCAACGTAAACAGCCCGCACCGCGTAAGAGAAGAGCATGACGCCGAGAATGAACCACGGTGCGGCGCGACCCACGGCCTGCTCCGCAATACCCCCGACGTAGTAAGCCGACGAGCCCAGATCATTAAGAACAATGGCGGCGGCCCGCCAAAAAGAGATGAAGGAAAGCATCACCGAGGTGGCGACGATTACCCTGGCCCGTCCGTTCTTGGTTTGGATCTTTATCTTTTTAATCATTGTTCGGAATGCCGCTCCCGGGGCGAGGCACGCGCACGCGGTTTACTTAAAACTCGGGACAATCCTTCAACTCGTTTCCCAGCGAATAGCCAGATCGAAATCATCGACAGTCAACTCCGCGACTATCAGCCTCCCCAGTGGCGGATAGTCCTCGTTCTCCCAGACGTAAGCCGCCAGGTGTCGTTCGGCGCAGTAGATCCAGAAGGAACTGCAAAGTACGATGCGGCCGCGGGTGTATCGCTCAATCTCGGCAACGGCGTCACCCGCCACCTCGACCACTATTTCCCGCGCCCGCTCCAATCCGTGCGGGTTGCGGACCAGGAAGTCATACTTCCCGCCAATTGGCGGCGGCAGTCTGTCGATCTCCCATGAGCGCAGAATGCAGAAGCCGTTCTCGGTTTGTAACTCGATGGGTCGATTCTTTGCCGGAGACAGTTCAGGGCCAAATTCTTCTTTTAGAGTTGCCATAACACTCACCGAAGAAAGCCTACTCCCGAAGTCGTAAGGAAGGAGTAAAGGCTTCGTAAAGAGTTCGTAAGAGTTGTGTAGGACAGACATTCCTGTCTGTCCGGTATGAAGAAATGGACAGGCAGAAATACCTGGCTACGTTAGAGACTGGTCTCTTTTGAAAAAAAGACAGGCAGGAATGCCTGTCCTACTCGGGATGGAAGCGGTAGCCGATCCATGGCTCAGTGAGAATGTATCCGGGATTCGCGGGATCCGCTTCGATTTTCTTTCTTAGTTGACCAATGAATACGCGCAAGTATTCGGTTTGCTCGACAGAATTTCCACCCCACACTGCGGCCAGCAGCGTGCGGTGCGTCAGGACTTTCCCGGGGTTGCGGACAAAGAACACCATCAGGTCATACTCTTTTGGCGTCAGGTGTACTTCCTTATCCTGAATCGTGAGTCGGCGAGCTTCGATGTCAACGCGAAAATCACCGGCCGAGAGAATCTTCGACGACTCATCCTGCATTGCGGGCGCTCGCCGTAACGTGGCGCGGATGCGCGCCAGCAGCTCGTCCATTCCGAACGGTTTGGTAACGTAATCGTCAGCGCCGCAATCGAGGGCTTCCACTTTGGTCTTTTCCTCGCCGCGAACGGAAAGCACGATGATCGGCACTTTGGAGATCGCTCGCAGCTGCCGGCAAAGCTCCAGTCCATTCATATTCGGCATTGCCAGATCGGTCACCACCAGATCAGGTGTCCAGTCGCCAAAGGTTTGCAGCGCGGATTCACCATCGGACGCAATATGCACGTCATAGCCCTGCGAGATTAGACTTCTGCGGAGTACGCGGGTGATTTGCGGCTCGTCGTCAACGACCAGAATGCGTTGTTTAGCTTCCATGATTCAATGAATGCTTACGGATTTCAAAGGCGATGCTATGAATTCGCTTTTGGCTTCGCGCCATTGTTGTCCCCGGTGGGGAGCTCTACCACCACCTTCAGGCCCTGATGGCCATCGACATCATCGATCCAGATGCGGCCACCGTGCGCTTCAACAATCCCTCGCGCGATCGCCAAACCCATTCCACTTCCTGAGGCTTTGGCGCCTCCCAGGTCGCCATCCCGTGTCGCCCGAAAGAACTTATCAAAGACGCGCTCGCGCAGTTGGGCAGGAATCCCCGAGCCTTGGTCCTCCACCGTCAGCTGGATTGTTTGAGCGTCATGCGGCCGTGCAGACACTCGAATCGCCGAGCCCGGCGGTGAATACTTGGCTGCGTTGTCAACAA
>DASXRU010000017.1:0-37645 GCA_036506395.1 Pyrinomonadaceae bacterium
ATTCGTCCCAGGTACATGACGGCAACGCGAGTCGAGATATGCTCCACCACCGCTAGTCCATGCGAAATGAAAAGATAGGTGAGGCCAAATTCTTTCTGCAGGTCCTGAAGCAGGTTCACGACCTGCGCCTGCACCGACACGTCCAGGGCCGATACGGGCTCGTCCGCAACGATCAGCTTTGGCTCCAGCGCCAGCGTCCGCGCTACGCCGATGCGCTGGCGCTGTCCGCCCGAGAACTCATGCGGAAAACGATCCATGAAAGCAGGGTCGAGACCAACCCGACGCAGCAAGGCGGCCACGCGTTCACGCCGGTCACTCTTCGTCCCCACCTTATGAATCACCAGCGGCTCGCCCACGATGTCGCGCACCTTCATGCGCGGATTGAGCGAAGCGTAGGGATCCTGAAACACGATCTGCATTTCGCGGCGTAGCTCACGCAGTTCGCGCTTGCCCATCTCCAGCATTTTGCGACCTTCAAAGAGTACTTCTCCTTTTGTGGGCTCGATCAAACGAAGCAGGCATCGCCCCACGGTCGACTTGCCGCAACCGGATTCGCCCACCAGCCCCAGCGTTTCGCCGCGCAGGATTTCAAAGGAGACTCCGTCAACCGCGCGCACGACGTCGTCGCTGCCTTCGACCGGAAAATGCTTCACCAGTCCGCGGACATCCACAAGCTGCGCTTTGTGATTAGTTTCAGGGGTCACGACGCTAATCCAGCAATGAAAAATGAGAAATGAAAAATGATATATGGAAAATCTTCTCTTATCTGAGTTCCTCCGATTGCACTCGCTGATCCCCATTCCCTAAGACTGAGGGATCGTACAGCACGCAACGCACGATCACATTCTCCCCGGCCGGATACAAAGGAATCTCGCCTTCGACACATCGCTGCATGCGGTACGGACAGCGCGGCGCGAAGTGGCAACCCGGGGGCAAATTCGTTGGACTGGGGACCACGCCCTCGATAGTTTCCAGACGCTCCAACTTCAACACATATTCGGCCGTTAGCTTCGGCACCGAGCGCAACAACCCTTCCGTGTAGGGGTGCTTTGGCCGCGCGAATAGTTCTTCAACTGGTGACTCCTCAACTATCTTGCCGGTGTACATCACGGCCACGCGGTTGGCCACTTCCGCCACCACCCCAAGGTCGTGCGTGATAAGCAGCACAGCCAGCTCGCGCGTCTTTCGCAACTCATCCAGCAGCTCCAGAATCTGCGCCTGAATGGTGACATCAAGCGCCGTCGTCGGCTCGTCGGCGATTAGCAGTTTAGGATCGCACGCCAGCGCCATCGCAATCATGACGCGCTGGCGCATCCCTCCCGATAGCTGGTGTGGATAGTCGTCCGCCCGCCGCGCTGGATCGGGAATCGATACTTCCTTCATGGCTGCGATTGCTGCTTCGCGCGCGGCCTTGCGCGAGAGCTTTCGGTGCAGTCGCAATGCTTCGGCGATTTGCTCGCCGACCTTGAACACAGGATTCAGTGAAGTCATCGGGTCCTGGAAAATCATTGCGATGTCGTCGCCGCGTATGGCGCGCATCTCGGCGTTTGACAGGGTCAGGAGGTTTTTGCCTTCGAAGATGATCTCGCCGCCGGCGATTCTTCCTGGCGGCGCAATCAGACGCATGATGGAAAGCGCCGTAATCGATTTGCCGCAGCCCGACTCGCCGACCAGTCCCAACAGTTCGCCGCGATCGAGATAGAAACTGACATCATTAACCGCGCGCACTAATCCGGCACGGGTCGGGAAATGCGTCTGCAGGTTTTTGACTTCAAGTAAATGTGACACGATGAGCAAAGCCAATCTACGGTGCCGCGGCTTTGCCGCCTGATGTGCGGAAAGGCTCTGCCTTTCCGCACGCTACCAGTAATCAGAGGCTGCGCCTCTGATTCGAGGCGTAGCCTCGAAGGCCATTAGATCAACGGAAAGGCGAAGCCTTTCCGCACATCAGACGGCGAAGCCGAGGGTTACGCGACCGTGCTACTTCCTTCACACGGTGACCGCCTCGCGGTATTCACCCCAAACTTTCCGCAGTCGATTGCTAATCTCGCCCACGGTCGCAAAAGCCTCGACGCAATCAAGAATTCGCGGCAACAGGTTTTCTGTTCCTCGAGCAGCTTCTTCAAGTTTTCCCAACGCAGCATCAACAGCAACAGCATCGCGCCGGGCACGTACCGCACGCAGACGTTCGATCTGTTCCTGCTCAATCGCCGGGTCAACGCGCAGTACCGACACGGTAGATTCCTCTTCAACCTGAAAACGATTGACGCCTGCGACTATCGCATCGCCAGTCTCTACCGCGCGTTGATATTTATAGGCAGCCTCCTGAATCTCGCGCTGCACATAGCCGGCTTCGATGGCATGCAGCATCCCGCCCATCGCATCGATGCGGTCAATGTAGTCAACCGCCCGGCGTTCGATTTCGTCAGTCAGATGTTCGATTGCATAGGAGCCGGCCAGCGGATCGACGGTATCTGCCACGCCGGATTCGTGAGCAATCACCTGCTGAGTGCGGAGCGCTACGCGGGCTGCTGTTTCCGCCGGCAAACCAAGCGCTTCATCCATTGCGTTGGTGTGGAGGGATTGCGTTCCGCCCAGCACTGCTGCCAGCGCCTGGATCGTTGTACGCACTACGTTCACTTCCGGCTGCTGCGCGGTCAGCGTGGAACCCGCTGTTTGCGCGTGAAAGCGCAGCATCATCGAGCGCGGGTCGCGCGCGCCGAAACGTTCGCGCATCGTCCGGGCCCACAAACGCCGCGCGGCCCGAAATTTGGCAATCTCCTCCAGAAGGTTGTTATGGGCATTGAAGAAGAACGAAATTCGCGGGGCGAATTCATCCACCTTCAGACCAGCCGCGATGGCTGCTTCGACATAAGCGATGGCATCGGCCAGAGTGAAGGCCACTTCCTGCACCGCGGTGGATCCTGCTTCGCGAATGTGATAGCCGCTGATCGAGATCGTGTTCCACTCAGGAACTTCGCGCGCGCAAAAAGCGAACGTGTCTGTTACCAAACGCAGCGATGGACCGGGCGGATAAATGTAGGTCCCGCGCGCAATGTATTCCTTCAGAATGTCGTTCTGAATTGTGCCGCCAAGTTTGTCGAACGATACGCTATTCTTTTTCGCCACGGCCAGATAGAGACAAAGCAGCGTTGACGCGGTGGCGTTGATGGTCATCGAGGTTGTGACCGTATCGAGTGGAATCCCTTCAAACAGCCGCAACATGTCCTCGAGCGAATCGATTGCCACGCCGACTTTGCCGACTTCGCCTGCGGCCAGTGGATCGTCTGAGTCGAGCCCGATCTGCGTGGGGAGATCGAACGCCACCGACAACCCGGTCGTGCCTTGCGCCAGCAAATACTTGTAGCGCTCGTTCGATTCCTCCGCGGTCGCGTAACCCGCATATTGCCGCATGGTCCAGAAGCGGCCGCGGTACATGTTGGGACGAATGCTACGCGTGTAGGGAAACTGACCGGGTGGGCCAAGGTCCTCTTCGTAATCCGGGGCCTCAGTGTTCGAGGGATTGAAATCGACAGGCAACTCAATACCGGAAGAGGTCTCAAAATGCTCGCGACGCTCGGTACTGGTCTTTGTCGCCATGGTGTAGGACAGGCATTCCTGCCTGTCTCTCTTAGGGGAAGCTTCCTCGCGTTTAGCAGAATCCAAAAGTTGCCGAAGCCTAACACACGCCCACGACCGTCGCAATTGGATAGATTCCTGGATGGTTAATCGATTTGAAACAACTCAACGCTTCACTGGGAGCGCGGGCGCCCTCGCCCGCAACGCGCCGATAGGCGCGAAGTTTTCTTAAGAAGCGTACCTTTGTACAGTTTTGTTCGCGCTTCGCGCTCATAGCGGCGAGGGCGCCCGCGCTCCCAGTAGAAAGTCGTGCCTGAAGTCCAAGCCAGCCGGTTTGCGAGGCGCCGTTAGTTGACCGGCACGCTTTCGTCGCTTAGCATTGGACGAAAACAATTTGGCAGCGCTAACAGGTGACATGTGGAAATTGACGACGACACCAGGCAGATAGTCCACGAGATCGGATCGGCAATAAACGATTCGATCGAAAACTCTCCGCAAGTTGCAAATGCAATCGAACGCTTGCGCGAAGCAGGCTATGAAATGGAGTTAACGCTGCGCCTTGAGCTGGGCCTGCGTCCGCATACGGCAAGCGAAGACGCCGAGGCAGGCAGCGATCTCGAGCTGACCGACGAAGACGTGCGTGTTTTGCAGCGAATGAAGATCCGCATTGACTCGGATTGAATGGTGAAGGAGGTCAGACTCAACTAGAGTTTGCGCAGTCAGGAAGGGGGCATGCCCCCGCTGGTTGACTGGCTTATCATGTAGGTGCCTACCAAAGACCTCAGGATTGATTTTTAAACCATTAAAAGCGGGGGCATGCCCCCTTCCTGACTGCGGGTACTTCAACTGGTCTCTTTTTCTGGTTCGCCCTTATCTCTCTGATAGTCACCCGACTTCCCGCCAGTTTTCAATTCCAATCGCACGTCAGTGATCGTCATTCCCTTATCAATGGCTTTACACATGTCGTAGATGGTAAGAGCGGCGATCGAAACGGCTGTCAGCGCTTCCATCTCCACCCCCGTCTGCGCCTGCGTGCTTACCTCGGCTTCCAGATAAACTCCCGAATCAACCAGCTCGGCGCGCACTTCAGCATAGGTGATTGGCAGCGGGTGGCAGAGCGGAATGAGCTCGGCCGTGCGCTTGCACGCAATGATGCCCGCGAGCCGGGCCGCCTCGAGGGGATCGCCTTTCGGCGTGCGATGCTCGCGCACGGCGGCCACAGTCTCCGCGGACATCAGGACGCGCGCGGAGGCCACAGCGCGTCGCGCGGTAATCGGCTTCGCGCTGGTGTCCACCATCTTCACGCGGCCCTGTTCGTCTATGTGGCTCAGATCTGTCATGGTCCTGGGATTCTAAAGTCTGCGCTCAAGTATCGGCGACATTACTCAGAACGGCGTGAACTATCAAGGTATTCCCGCCCAGCAGAATTTCATCCGATGCCAGTTCTTTGGTCCAGCGCTCGCGTCGTTGGCGTTCCGGGGTCAAGCTGCCAATCAAACGAATCAATGCGACGATAGGCCAGTAGAGCCAAAGCTTTGACTTCGGTTTGTCGCGGTGAAGCTGCACGATCTCGAAGCCCTGTTCCTCCAGCGTGTATCGCAACTCAGAATAAGAGATCGGGTTTACATGCAGCGCCATCTCTTCTTTGCCGTCTAACTGCTGACGAATACTCGCGACATGCGCGCGAGTCAAAGGTCGGAAGTGCGAAGTGTGGCCATGGATAAGCCACTTCATGCGTTCTTCGATGTTGAGAATGTTCGGCACGCTGGTTACCAGATGTCCACCGGGCCGCAGTACCCGGGCAAACTCGCGCACCGCTTGCTGTGGGTTCTCGATGTGCTCGAGCCCTTCAACGCAGGTGACGTAGTCGAATGATCTGCTGTCGTAGGGCAGGGCGCCGTTCAAGTCTCCCCGCGTGATCTCCACCTCAGGCAAACGGAATATTTCCGGGTAGAGATCGCAACAGCGAACGTCGAATCCGGCTTCAATCAGAGCCGCCGCCAGCGCTCCTTCACCAGCAGGCACATCGAGCACTTTGCCGCGCGGCAGCGCGCGCAGGATTTGCACGACAGTGTCATGGACTGCCTGATGGGCCATCGGCGCCGCTGCAATCGGGGTGGCTTTGGCACCCGTCGCCCGCGCTTGAATTGTGGATTCTGACGCCATAAAAACGGGTTCAGTTATTTGAGCCCGAGAGCTTTGTCTCAAAACTTATGTCCTACGGTCGCCTCGGCTTTGCCGCCGGACGTGCGGCGCGGGCTCTGCCCCGCCGGAACCGGCTTTATTAGCTTTGGGCTGTGCCCTCGGTTTGGGCTGTGCCCCAAAATCAAAGCGCAGAGACCACGAGGGCGCAGCCCAAGTTTGCAGTGCAACTAACGGCGGGGCAAAGCCCGCGCCGCACATCCGACAGCAAAGCCGAAACGGAAGTCGGTTCGGCTTTTGACCAAAGCCACCCTCGAGAGTAACTCCATCGACTTATTAACCCGCTCCCGGCAAACGAAGAATCTTCACGTAGCTTCCTTCGTCAATGGCCTTCACGCCTTTGGGAACAATGATCAGCGCCGTGGCGCGCGCGAAGCCGACAAAGTCCGACGAGCCGCCCCACTTCAAAGGCTCTGCCATAACGCAACCCTGCTCAGTGCTTAATAGCCGCGCCGGCAAGTAGCTTTCCCGTTCAAGAGTTCCCTTCACCTTGCCCAAGAGGATCGCTGACTCCGGTTTTGGAAACAACTCCGTCGCTCCCTGCATGGCGCGCAAGGCGGGCCGCGCAAACAGATGAAAAGTTACTGCAACCGAAACCGGATTTCCCGGAAGACCAAAGACAACAGTGTTGCCGGCACGTCCAAACACAGTGGGCTTTCCCGGCCGAAGAGCGACGCGCTCAAAGAAAATTTCGGCTCCGAGGTCTATCAACGCCGCCTTCGTAAAATCGTAAACACCCATTGAAACGCCGCCGGAGGTAATCAGCATGTCCGAGTGAGCCACCGCTTCAGCCATTTGCTGCTGCAACTGTTTGCGATTATCACCCGCCAGTGGCAGCCGCTCGACCGATGCGCCGGCAAGTGCGGCATATGCGGCGATGGTGTAGTTGTTAGAATCGCGAATCTGGTCCCGGCCAGGCTTTTCGTCAACGTTGACAAGTTCGCTGCCGGTGGCCAGCACCGCAACGCGAGGACGGCGACCCACTCTTACCGAAGCGTATCCGAACGAAGCTAATGTAGCGATAGTCTCCGCCCGGATCTGTTCGCCGGCCGACAACACTATTTCGCCGGCTTTGATTTCCGCCGCTCGTCTGACAATCGACCTGCCGGCGTCAACAGGCTCCAGAATCTCTACGATGGCGCCGTCGTTCAGCTCGCGTGTGACTTCGACCTGCTGCACAGCATCAGCGCCGGTGGGCACGGGCGCGCCGGTCATGATGCGCACCGCTTCGCCCGCATGCATTTCCTGATGCCAACCGTTGCCCGCCGCCGATTCACCAACGACGCGCAGTCTTGCGCGGCCGTTCTGAGTATCGGCTGCGCGCACCGCATAGCCATCCATCTGGGCCCGATCGAATGGCGGCAGATCGGAATCCGCAGCGATGTCTTCGGCCAGCACGCGGCCCATCGCCTCGGCAAGCGGAACCAACTCTGCGTCGAGCCGACGAGTGTTATCGAGAACTATTTGAATAGCGTCGGAAACAGGAATCATCCGTCCTGCGATTCTAGATTCCCAATCGACGCTTGGCAATTTTTTGATCGGAGTAGGACAGACATTCTTGTCTGTCCAGGGTGCAGTTAAAGCTACGACCGGGTTCATTCGTAGTCCCGAATCGTTCCAGGACTTGCCTGACGTTCCGTATCGAGAAGGCAAAAAGAATAAAAAGCGGTTGCTCTTCAATGCTGAAAAGCAACCGCTTCAAAGTGGCGGAGCCGACGGGACTCGAACCCGCGACCTCCGACGTGACAGGCCGGCGTTCTAACCAACTGAACTACGACTCCGCATGAATTGTAGGACAGGCATTCCTGCCTGTCGCCTTTTTCAGCAGGCACAGAAGACAGACAAGAATGTCTGTCCTACGTCAATGGTAGGCACGGAGGGACTCGAACCCCCAACCTCTTCCTTGTAAGGGAAGCCGTCTACCATTGACATACGTGCCTGCGCTTAAAACAACTCCAAAGAAACCCGGCTCGCGACTTTGGAATCATTGTTAATTCCGACTAATGCCGCTGCGCCAGGATTCTTTGCGCCTTTGGGGGGCGAGAGGTCATCGTAAGAGAAGCACAGAGGAGTGTCAAGCTTGGTAGGAAGCGGGCACTGATGCAGTTTAATTAGAATAACCGCAACGCGCGCCCTAAAGCGCCAAAGGCGCGAAATGTGAAAGCCTGGGCCAACGGCCCAGGTAAAATACGTCAAGGATTCCGAGCGCTGAAAGCGCGAAATGGCATCTCGTTCTTACTATTTCGCGCCTTCAGCGCTTGTGGTTTAAAGATATAACATCTTTCCCGGGGCGATGCCCCGGGCTTTTTCATTTCGGGCCTTTGGCCCTCAGCCGTGTTGTTAGTGAATGCTCTCTCAGGAGATGCCGAGCTGCCTTAGTGCCAGGAACCGGCGCTATTCAATCCTGCCTTCGACCGACGTCAAGCAAACGATCCACTAAATCACACTAAGAACACGAAACTTTTTTGGTGTTGTTTGGTGTGATTTAGTGGATCGTGCCCTTTGTTCTGTAGCGCTTTGAGTTTATATTTAGGCGTCTCCTCCTAAGCGAATCAGTACCCATGTCCTATTCGGTTCCAGAATCCAGGTCCTTACTTGTGGTATGTCTCGCCCTGCTTGTCGCCTTTTTGACAGGGGTGACATCGTTTCCCTCTTCCGCTCAGTCCCCAAATAATAATCAGCGTCAGCGGCCTCGCAGAGTCGATAACGGCGGGACTACCACGCCAGTTGCCGGGGACAGCAAGTCCCGGAATACTTCGGACGAAGAAGTTGACGAAGGCGATGTGGTGCGCGTCGACACGCAATTGGTATCAGTCCCCGCGGTCGTCACAAACAGTTTAGGTCGCCCGCTGGCAGGGCTGCAGGCCGCGAATTTTCTTTTGTTCGAGAATGGGCAGCCTCAGCGTCTTGCCAACTTTGCCACCACGGAAGCGCCCTTTGAGATCGCGTTGCTGCTGGACACGTCGGGATCGACGCGGGCTGACGTAGCCTTGATACGGCGCGCGGCTAACGCCTTCATCGATGCGTTACGCCCCGGCGACCGGATTGCAATTGTGGCCTTTAACACCGACGCGGAAAGCCCGGACAAAATGGCCACCGTTGAAGTTCTGGCCCAGTTGACGGCCGACCGAAAGACATTGCGGAAAGCGGTTGAGAATTTGGGCAGCAGTAACGGAACTCCGTTTTACGATTCGCTCGAACGAATTTACCGGGACGTTTTTAGCGCTCCTCCCTCAGATGAGTTGCGCGGCCGGCGTGCGGTAGTAGCGTTGACTGATGGCGTTGACTCCACCAGCGAATCTGGTTTTGACGCGGCGCGCGCAAAACTTCTGCGCGCAGGTGTGGCCTGCTATTTCATCCAGGTGAACACGGAAGATTTTGTCGAAGATCGTTTGCTGAAAGATTGCGAGGACAATGGCCGGCTAACTCTTTCGAAGCAACAACTCGAGCGTTACCGCAGGATATTTGTGCCAAGTGCGCGGCCTGAAGACTACGAAAGTTTTTGCCGCTTGGGGCCGTTCGAGAAGATGACGATCAGCCGCGATCTCTACAACCTGGCGCGGCGCGAAATGAACGATCTGGCAAAAGCAAGCGGTGGCAGAAACTTTGTTGCCACCAGCTTGCAAGATGCGCAGGCGGCATTCGCGCAAGTAGCCAATGAAATAGGGACGCAATACAGCCTGGGTTACTATCCCACCAACAAATCGCGCGACGGAAAATACCGCGCTATCAAAGTCGAGGTCCGCGGCGTGACCGGCAAACCGCAGGTTCGCGCGCGCGAAGGCTACTATGCCCCGAAAAGCTAAGAAGAAAGACAAAGATTTTCCATATATCATTTTCCATTTCTCATTTGTCATTTAGGGTCGCGGCGAGCGGTCTTTAAGGACGCCGTAAAGATTCGACTTAACTCCTTATTCTCTCCGATGATCTCTATGAGCAATTCTCTCTTCAACATTTCGCTGCGCTCAATGACACGCAACCATATCGATGTTTCATTTAGCTCCTTCTGAACCATGCGCAGCTTGTGAACAAAATCGGCATGGCTTTCCGCGCCTCTCGCTTCGCCATAATTCGGCGCTGGAGAAGTTCCAGATCGCAGAATCTGTCCAGCTATATGTCTTCCCGCCGGGGTCTTGGGCAAGTTAGTTGATAGGTTGACGATTCGTACGGAAAAATCTATCAGGCGTTCCTCAAGTTCGTCGGCTCGCGATTGGAGGGTTTTGACTTGCTCAATTCCCATTGGGCGTCTTAAATTGAAGTCAATCATTCAGATACATACGAATGATACCTGACTCAATAAAAGACTAAGAATTGGTTTGGCGCTCTCCCGGCCTTTTGCTCGTTGCTCAATTTTCTACAAGCGTCTCGGCTCAACGTCAAGCCAGTAATGGAAAATGAGAATTGACAAATGATATATGGAAACTCTTCATTTAGAGCTCCCTTATGCCAAATGATTCTCGCTTCAACCGAATTATCCTAATCGTCCTCGATGGGCTCGGCATCGGCGAGATGCCTGATGCTGCTGACTGGGGCGATGCGGGTTCGGATACGCTCGGGCACATCTGCGATTCGCGCACCGTGCAGCTTCCAAACTTGCAGAGCTGGGGACTGGGAAACATTCGACCCCTGCAAGGTGTAGCGCCGGCCTCGCAGCCACGCGCATCGTTCGGCAAGTGCGCCCTGCGCTCGAACGGCAAAGACACAACGACAGGACATTGGGAGATGGCGGGCATCGTTCTGGAGCGCGCGTTTCCCACCTACCCTCAAGGTTTCCCGCAGACAATTCTGGATCGCTTCACCAATGAAACCGGTGTGCCCGGCATTCTGGGAAATGTCGCGGCCTCCGGGACCGAAATTATCAAGGAGCTGGGCGCAGAGCACGTCAGAACCGGCAAGCCGATTGTTTACACTTCGGCGGATTCAGTTTTCCAGATTGCCGCGCACGAACAAGTGATCCCGCTGGAGAGGCTATACGAAATCTGTGAAACCGCCCGAGGGATTCTGCGTGGCGAGCACGAAGTGGGCCGGGTCATCGCGCGACCATTCCAGGGCCTGACTGGCTCGTTCTATCGCACAGAGAACCGTCACGACTATGCCGTGCCGCCGCCAAAGGATAATCTTCTGCCCGCACTGGCCGCCGCAGGTCTTGATGTAGTCTGCATTGGCAAGATTGCTTCGATCTACGATTCCATGGGGGTGACCCGGGATTTAACGGCGAAGAACAACCAGCAGTCTATCGATCAAACAATTCACGCCCTACAGCAGAAAACACGTGGACTAATCTTTTCTAACCTGGTGGACTTCGATATGCTCTACGGCCATCGTCGAGACACGGAGGGTTACGCACGGGCGCTGGAGCATTTCGATTCGCGCCTACCGGAGATTGAAGCGGCTATGCGGGAAGACGATTTGGTCGTCATCACGGCCGACCACGGCAACGATCCAACTTATCCTGGCACTGACCACACGCGCGAATACGCCCCGCTGATTGGGTACGGCCCACGGGCCCGCGCCGTGGACCTCGGCACCCGTCAATCGCTTAGCGACATTGGGCAAACCATCGCCGAGAATTTCGACCTTAAGTTGGCCGCCGGCGAAAGTTTCTTGTCGGAGATCCGGTAAACAATAAAGAGTCCAATGAAGAGGCTGAAATCAACCTTTATCTTTCTGGCTTCGTTTTTCCTCTTCTGCCTGATTAGCGCCAACGTCGTGGCTCAGTCAACCTTGATGAGCGTGCCTTCAACCGACGTGGTGGCCGCAAAGAAGATTTACCTGGAGATGGATTTCATAACCAACTACGCTTCGCAAAGAGAAAACTCATTTCAGAGTTACATTCCGCGCGCCGTTGTTGGCGTTGCGCGCAATGTTGAAGTCGGCGCCAACGTCTCTTATACACATGTGCCCGGTGGTGGCGAGCCAATCGAGTTCCAACCGAACATCAAGTGGCAGTTCTACCATAATGAAGGAAAAGGGAC
This sequence comes from Pyrinomonadaceae bacterium, assembly GCA_036506395.1. Lineage (GTDB taxonomy): Bacteria > Acidobacteriota > Blastocatellia > Pyrinomonadales > Pyrinomonadaceae > DASXRU01. The sequence goes on from DASXRU010000017.1 coordinate 11,757, forward strand.
GGCAGGGGCGGCCGGCTGCATCCTATACGCGCCCGTCACGCATCGCGCCGGCGCGGACACCTTTGGCATGTGCTACACGGTGTTCAGCAAGAGGTTGACTGGGTTTAATGGACCGCGCTTCACCGGAGGGACGTATGCGCTGGTGCACCGCAGGGATGGTGAGGGAACCAGAGTGGGCGCCATAGCCGGGTACGAACAGCCGCTCACTAAAAGGATTGGGTTCACCGTCGATTGGTTTAGCGGGAACAATCGTTTTGGCTACGTGAGTCCAGGCTTCTCCTTCTCAACTTCGACAAACAGCACTTTGTACACCGGGTACACGATTGCCAATCACGGACGCGGCAACAATGCGCTCTTTGCGTATTATGGCGTCCAGTTCTAATCCTGCTCCCTCCCTCTGGGAGGGTTGGGGAGGGTCTGGCGTGTCAACTCCGTAAAGAAATACGCGCGGCCTCGATGGCCGCGCGTCGTTTCGATGATGTCACTCTTACCTTCGGGATTACTATTTATCGTACTGTTATTATTCTAGTTCGTAGGATTGGGTGACCGCGTGCACACATCCAAGAACGGCGCGCGGCCATCGAGGCCGCGCGTTGGTGAATTGTTGGATTGATTCACCTCAGGCCCTCCCTGACCCCTCCCAGAGGGATCGGATAGACATGAAAGAAACTGAAATTAGTTTGCGTCGCAAGTTGAATTGGTCCAAGTAATCGCAAACTAACAGTTTGCGTTACGCGGTCACTCCAATTCAGGATTTTTCAGCACTGCGATAAAAGGCAGGTTGCGGTAGCGTTCCGCAAAGTCCAGGCCATAACCGACAACGAAGGCATCGGGAATCTTGAAGCCCAGGTAGTCAATATCCACGTCGCGCTCGCGGCGCTCCCATTTGTCCAGCAGCGCGGCGAGTTTGACGCTCGAAGCCCCCCGGGAGACAAGGTTTGCCATCAGGTAGGAAAGCGTCAGACCTGTGTCGACAATATCTTCGACGACCAGGATGTCGCGGCCTTCAATGGGCACATCCAGATCTTTGACGATCCGCACCTCGCCCGAAGTGCGCATCGCGGAGCCATAACTGGAAATCGCTATAAACTCTATTGCCACTGGCATGTCAATGGCACGCATCAGGTCACTGAGAAAGGTGCAGGCCCCCTTCAGGACCCCGATGAGCAGCGGGTTGCGTCCCGCATAGTCGCGGGCGATGTCCGCGCCTAACTCGCGGATGCGCTTCTGAATCGCTTCCGCGGTGATAAGCATTTCGAGGTTAGGGTTGCTGAACTCTGACATAGCTCGGGCCGTGGAAGTTGCCAAGTCTGTCCTCCTGATTATTTGAACAAAGTAACGCAGACTGTTTAGTTTGCGCCATCAGCTCCGTTGTTATCGCGCACGCTATTGGCTTGCGATCGCAAACTAACAGTTTGCGTTACAGGAGCACCCACCGTAATTTGCGTGCGCGCCATGTGGTGCGACATACTATTGAAGCTCCCGCTACAGGTCAATCGAGTTTAGGATCCAGCGTGTTATATTTTCGCTCCCAGCAGGAAGGAAACATGTCAGTGCCAAGAGCCAAAATCGCGCTCCTTAGTTGCGCGCTGCTGCTTTGTGTGACTGCCGGCGCCCGGTCAGCATTGGCCCAGACGGCGGCGCGACCGGCCGCGATGGCTACGCCCACACCCGCGAAAATTCACGCTCGCGTCACCGAACGTGTGGTTGACGCGACGACTCCCGACGATGCCTCGGTTGACAAGATGCTGGGCGCCTATGCGCCGAAGGTGCGGGCACTCGATTTGGTCATCGGTAAATTGAAAGGCGATCTTAAAAAAGGCAGCATCGGCGCCGGCTCGCTCGGCAGTTTTGTTACCGACGGAATTCGCGCTCAAGCGAGTCTGAGGCTGGGCAAACCGTTTGCCCTGGCAGTGACCAACGGCGGAGGACTGCGGAGGAACGCGATTGCTGAAGGCGACCTGCGCACGCGCGACATCTTTGAGCTGCTGCCTTTCGAGAATTCACTGGTCGCATTTGAACTGACGGGCGCTCAGTTGCTGGATCTGCTCAAGGTCGTGGTCGCAACTCGCGACGCGCAATCCGGCGCGCAAGTCACTTATCGAATTAACGCCGACAAGAAGAATGAGCTGGAGAGCGCGCGGCTTTTGATCGATGGTAAGGAAAAAGAGATCGATCCGGCGGCAATCTATACTGTCATATGTATCGACTATCTTCTGAAGGTCAAAGGCGACTACGCAGTGTTGCAACAGGCAAAGACTATCAGGCCGCTCGGGTTCACGATTCGTGACGTCATCATCGACTATGTCAAAGCCGAAACAGTTGCCGGTCGCGATATCAAGCCGCCCTCCGATGGCCGGTACCGGTTCGATAAGGCAAACTCAGCAGTGACCGAGGAGGTGCGACCCCAATGATTAGCCGGCGAGAATTTCTAAACACTTCGTTAGCCGGCGGACTGGCGCTTTCCCTACCTCGTTCTGTGCCGCAACTGTTCTCTGCTCCGCGCTGGTCGGCGATCGCCGCTCCCCTGCTGGATCCAAAATCTGGCGAAACGCTTATCACAATTTTGCACACCAACGACACGCACTCTCAGATCGATCCCATAGCGGAGAACGACCGGATGTACGCCGGCAAAGGCGGCGTGGCCCGCCGGGCCACGCTGGTTAAGCGGGTGCGCAAAGAGAACCGGAACACATTGATGATCGACGCAGGCGACGTGTTTCAGGGAACTCCCTACTTCAATTTCTACAAGGGCGAAGTCGAATATAAGTCCATGTCCATGATCGGATATGACGTCGGGACTCTAGGCAATCACGATTTTGACAACGGGGTTGACGGGCTGGTGGCCGCGATGAAGTTTGCCAACTTCGATTTCGTGTCGGCCAACTACGACGTTAGCGATACGCCGCTGAAACAACGGGTAAAGCCTTACGTGGTCCGCGTCCTCGGCGGCGTACGCGTAGGGCTGTTTGGCCTGGGGATTAGCCCTGTGAACCTGATCACGCCCGAGAACTTCAAAGGGGTGAAGTATCTTGACCCGGTGAAGATGGCCAGCGGAGTGGTGAAAGTTCTGCGCGGCAAGGAACGCTGCAGTCTGGTGGTGGGGATGTCCCATCTCGGGTTTTACCCTCAACCTCAGGGTGGCCAGATAGGGGACACGCAGGTGGCATCACAAGTTGATGGTATAGATTTCATAGCCAGCGGACACACGCACACTTTCATGGAGCAGCCGGTAGTAACAAAGCAGCCATCCGGCAACGACACGATCATTTACCAGGTAGGCAGAAGCGGCATTTACGTAGGCCGGGTGGATTTCAAACTGCGCGATGGGAAAGTTATCGCCGCCTCCGGTCGCTTGCTGGATCTGCGCGACGATTCGCTGGCCTGACTCCCTTTGGAGTGCGGCGCCTTGTCGCCGCTTTGGTATTAACAACGACGTCGCATACGACTGCGACTTCTGGAAAGATTTGAAAAGCGGTGACAAGTCACCGCCCTTCACATAAGATGCCTGAAGATCAAGCAACCCGTGATCGCATTCGAGCTTTGGTGCGCGATGTGCTCAGCAAAGCTGTTCCCGCCAACGGGGAAAGCGTTGATAGCGCAGCCGCTGCCGCTCCGCCGCCAACCAGCCGCTTCAGGGATATTGCCCCCCACAATTCGCCAGGGCCGCAAGCGACCATCACCCGCGATGAATCATCGAAGCGGGTAATCACCGAGGACGATCTGCGCGATCTGGAAAAAGGATCGGTGTTGCGCATCGCCGAAGGGGCCCGGCTGACGCCGCTGGCCGCGGATATCGTCAGTGAGCGGCAGATTGAGATCGTGCATCGTGTGCCGCGAAGTGGCTCGAAGACTTCGAGAATGATCGCCGTCGGGGCGGATCACGGCGGCTTCAAGATGAAGGAGGAGTTGAAGACTTTTCTAACCGAGATGGGCCACCGCGTTCATGACTTCGGCACCAACTCTGAAGACGCCGTTGACTACCCCGACTTCGCCCATGCCGTCGCGCGCGCGGTGGCGGATGGCACCGCAGAGTTGGGAATCATTATTGATGGCGCGGGAGTAGGCAGCGCAATGACCGCCAACAAAGTTCCGGGAGTCCGGGCGGCGGCATGCTATTCGGTCGAGGTGGCGCGCAATTCACGCGAACACAACGATGCGAACGTTCTGACGCTGGGCAGCAAAACAGTCGGCAGTAAGGAAATGCGCGAGATCGTTCGCGCCTGGTTATCAACGGAGATTAGCGAAGACCGTCACCGCAAAAGGGTTTCAAAGATTGAAGCAATAGAACGCCAGTACCAGCGCTGAGATGCCCCACAACCGGACCCGTAGGCAAGAAAGTCTTGTCCTCAGAAACAGAACTGTCACGATCCGGCTTGTTGCCTGCCTAACCCGGAAAGTAAGTTCCCCTCTTAATACCCTAACGAAAAAGATGAGGTAATAGGATGTATCGAACTTTTTTTCGGCCAGAGCGAAGCAGTAGCAGGACTTCAGGTGTTTAGACTGCCAACCTTGGTTTGAGTTCTCTCTTGGCTAACAAAAAGCCCGACTAAAGTCGGTACTCGAACGCCCACTATCCCACCAAGTGTGTCCCCGCTGAGAAAGACGACCTTCCGCGGGCGTGATAGAATACAGTCAGCTCATAGCTTCATTCCGAGGCCGATTTAACTGAGCTGGTGATCGTACGATGCCCTACTCCAACAACGGCGACCTGGAACAACTGGTTGAGCAGATTACAGACGTGATCGTCTCTCGTCTGAACGGCGAAGGCCCGGATCAGGCGGCTCTTTGCGGCTGCACCTCGGAATGTTTCAACCGTTGCCCGGAGCGAATGCACCGTGTGGTTGACGCCGGCGCGTCACGCATCGGTCTGGTCCTGGGACAGGCAGGTTCGGCAAGGGACTGGGCCAGCTTAATCGATCATACTCTGCTGAAACCCGAAGCCACCGAAAACGATATCAGAATACTTTGCGAGGAAGCTGCGCGTTTTCATTTCGCCTCCGTGTGCGTGAATCCTACCTGGGTGCAGGCAGCCGCTTGCCATCTTCGCGGCAGCGGAGTGCCGGTCTGCACAGTGATCGGATTTCCCCTGGGCGCCACGCTGCCTGATGTGAAGGCTTACGAAGCGCGGCGGGCGATCTTTGACGGCGCCCGCGAAGTCGACATGGTCATCAACGTGGGCGCGCTTAAGAGCAACGACGATTGCCTGGTCGAGCACGACATTCGCTCAGTGGTGGAAGTGGCCCATGAAGCTGGTGTGACCTGTAAAGTCATTATCGAGACCGCGCTGTTAACTGATGACGAAAAAGTGCGCGCGTGTTTGGCGGCTAAAAAGGCCGGCGCTGATTTCGTCAAAACATCGACCGGCTTTTCCAAGGGCGGGGCGACCGTTGCGGATATTGCCTTAATGCGTCGCACTGTCGGTTCTGAGCTGGGCGTAAAGGCTTCTGGCGGCGTCAAGGGTCTGGACGACGCGCGCAAAATGGTCGAGGCCGGCGCTACGCGCATCGGCGCCAGCGTCGGCGTCAAGATCGCGCAGGAAGCCGCCGGCGTGAAAACCAACGGCGGCGCTGCGACCCGGTATTGAACTAAGGTTGCACAGGCCAGGCAGAAGCCCGACCGTAAGGGAGGGCTTTTCATTGTGGCCGCAACCGGCCCTGCTTACGCGCGGGCTTCTGAAAAGCGGTTCAACCCTGCGGCCACAGATCGCTTGCGCAGCTAACCCTTGAAACCTCCCTCCCTTTCCGTCTATCCTCGCCCCAATCCTGATGCCCCAAAAACGTAACATCCTGGCTGTCATTCTCGGTGGTGGCGCCGGCACGCGCTTGTTTCCGTTGACCGCGCAACGCTCGAAGCCCGCTGTGCCGTTGGGCGGAAAATACCGTCTGGTTGACGTTCCCATTTCCAACTGCATTAATTCCGATGTCATCAGAATCTTTGTGCTGACACAGCACAACTCCGCTTCGCTCAATCGACACATCGCCCAGACCTATCGCTTTTCGCCTTTTGCCGAAGCCTTCGTCGAGATTCTGGCAGCCGAGCAAACGCCTGAGAGCCCGCAGTGGTTTCAGGGCACTGCCGACGCGGTGCGCCAGGTGCTGCCGCACATCAGCGATTGGGGCATCGACACGCTGTTGATTCTTTCCGGTGATCATCTCTATCGCATGGACTATCGCGAGTTCCTCAAGCGCCACTACGAAAGCGATGCTGATGTGACTGTCTCGGTAATTCCCTGTTCGCCTCAGGGGGCGTCGGAGTTTGGTTTGCTCAAGACTGACAGCACCGGCCGCATCGTTGAGTTTCGCGAGAAGCCGACAGGCGAGGCGCTGGAGGAAATGCGTGTCGATACCACCAGCCTTGGCCTCGATGCCGAACAGGCAGCCGCCCGGCCTTTTTTGGCTTCGATGGGAATTTACGTTTTCAAGTATGACCGGCTGGCCGAGCTTCTAAAAGAGGACGGGACGCGCCTCGACTTTGGTCGAGAAGTTATCCCCGCAGCCATAAGCTCCGGGCCGGTGCAGGCGTTTATGTTCGACGGCTACTGGGAGGACATCGGAACCATCGGCGCTTTTTATAAAGCGAATTTGGACATGACTTCTAAGATTCCCCCTTTCAATCTTTTCGACGCGGAAGCGCCCTTGTTTACGAGAGCTCGATATCTGCCCCCATCGAAAATAGATGACTCTGAAATCAGGGACTCAATTGTCGGCGACGGCTGCATCATTAACGGCGCCAAGATCAATCAATCTGTCATCGGATTGCGCAGCCGCATTGGAGCAGGAACCAGACTCGACGCGTCGTACATCATGGGCGCTGATTACTACCAGTCGCTGGAAGAGTTGGCCCGCGATCATGCGTCTGGCCGGCCACGTGTCGGTATCGGCGCCGGCTCCATAATCAATCGCGCGATCATCGACAAGAATGCGCGGATTGGATCCAACGTGCGTCTGGTTAACGAAGCGGGAATCGAAAACGCCGACGGTGAAGGCGGCAGCTATTACATACGTGACCGGATAATCATCGTGCCGAAAAACGCTGTACTTAAGGACGGCACCATAGCCTGAAGAGCGTTCCAGAAAAATGGCCAGAGGTTGGGAAAGTAAAAGCGTCGAGGCCCAACAGGAAGCGGCGACGGACCGCCCTTCAGAGCTGCCCGGCAGCCGCCAGGATAACTCGCCGGAAGCGCGCGCCCGCCGTGACCGCATTGTTTCATTGCAAATGTCCCGCGGGCGAACGCTGCAACAACTCGAGACAGCGACTAACCCGAAGCATCGGGAGATGCTGCAAAAGGCCCTGCGAACGCTCGAAGCTGAACTGGAACACGAACGCGGCAGTTAGCGTATATGCTTCCGAAGCGCGGCTTGACGTAACGCAAACTGTTAGTTTGCGCCCAGCCAGACACAATGCGTTCGCAAACTAACAGTTTGCGTTACAAGAGCGAAGCGGAGGTTTGTAAATGAGGACAAGAATTTCACCGGATGCCCGGCCACAGGCGATGACGCTGATGTTAGCCGCAGCGCTTTCGATTGCGCTCTGGTTCATTCCCTTCGCGGAGATTCTGACGTATCCCTTCCGCATCTTCGTCACTTTTATCCACGAAGGCGGACATGCAATCGCTGCCCTCTTAACCGGTAACTCAGTCGCGAGTCTTAGCGTGGCGATGAACGCCAGCGGTGAAACCTACACGACCCAGGGCGGTAGGTTTGCCCAGATGTTTGTGGCCAGTGCCGGTTATCTTGGCGCGATGGCCTATGGCGCATTGCTTTTGATCCTGATTCGTCGCGCTGTCGCCGCGCGCATCGTGCTGCTCGGCTCAGCACTGCTGATCTTCGCCTTGACGCTAATCTTTGGATTGATTAAGCCATTGATGGCGGGTACGGCGGGGACGCTTTCAGGCGTTCCGTTTACACTGCTGGCGGGAGTTCTGTTGTCGCTGGGCCTGTTCGCGGTCGCAAGATTCACCAAGCCAAAGTTCGCCATGTTTTTTGTGAGTCTGCTGGCGGTGCAATGTGTTCTGAACGCTCTACTCGATCTAAAAACGGTTTTCTTTCTTTCGTCGCCTTTCGCTCCCAGTGTGCCTACCGACGCTGTGAACATGGCGACTGCCACCGGCCTGCCCGCAGTACTCTGGGCCATTATCTGGATCGGCTTAGCGGTTGGGATCCTGATGGTCGCGATGCGTTTTTATATGGTCAGGCGCGATCGACTGTTTCAGCCCGATCTGTCTTTTCCCGAGTTCCCGGTTAATGACCTGCCCCGGACCTTGAGCGCCAGCAGCGCAACTGCGGCGACCGTCGGGCGATCGGATAAGGCATCCGGTGCGTGACGATCACCCAGGTAGGTGACAGAGCGCGAATTGGTTCACATCAAAAGCGGTAGTGATACTGGGCAGTGATGCTCCTTCCCGGTCCTTCGATCCCCCACGCCAATCCTCGATAGTTCTGGTCCGTGATGTTTTCAAAGTCGAGAGATATCTCCGACTTCTCTCCAAACTTAAAACCCCCGCGCAGATTGATTAAGCCGTAACCCGGTATGTGATCGAAAAGTGGCGCGGACGTGGGGCTGCCGAGAACTCGATTCTGAACCTGGGCAAGTGTTTCCCCCGTAGCGATCAGACGGTCGTCGGCGTTCCCGACTATGCCGTCCGGTCCGGCACTGACCAGCCCGCGCACCCGGGCCCCGCGGTTGAAGAAATTGGCGATCTGACCACGCGAGCGAGTTGCACCCGTCCGCCGATCTCCCAGATCAAGAGACGACAAGTGACTCTGCCGGTAAGCAAGCGTCGAGTAACCTTCAATCCAGTAGCGCTTCCTGTGCGGCTCGAAGCGCAGTCGCAGGAAACCGGTCGGCGCCGGCGTGCCGCCTTCGATGTTCGGAGGCAAACCGTTAGCTTTGTCTTTCGCACGGATGTAAGTGAAATTGCCGCCAGAGCTCCAGTCACGATTAAGGCGCGCATCAACCGTGTATTCAAGTCCCCAAATCCGAGCGTCGCTGAAGTTCGCGCGAATCAAAACCGGCGCGGTTGATAACGGCACAAACACGACGCCAGTTGCTCCCTGACTGGTGATAGGCTGATCGCCCAGGAAACGTCCCACTGCTCCCGCCGGTAGAATCAGCGCTTGTTTGACGATCGCGCCGTTGATGTCATTAAGGAACCAGGTAAGGTCGGTGTCGAAACGACGATGGCGCAAACGAAAGCCCAGGTCGAAGTTATTGCTGATTTCAGAGCGTTGCTTTTGTACCGGAATGCCAGTGGAGACGGCAGTGCTTCCGGCGCTATCCCCAATTGTCCCGCCGAGTGCAGAGGCGCTGTTGAAGTCAACTTCGAAACCGTCCCCCGTCAGGCCCAGCGTGCCGAGGTCGGTGAGATTTGGCGCCCGAAAGCCACGCGCGTAATTAAGGACAATGCTGAAGTGTTCCACCGGGGTGACAACTGCCCCGACCCTCCCAGAGAAGTCATGAACGCGCAAGCTGTCATCGGGCCACAACGGTGTCCCCCCAACCAGGGGACTGTTGGCCGCGCGCGATTGATACGCAGCAGCGTTAAATCGCAAAGCGCCACTGAAGCGCAGCTTGTTTGGAGCTGCCTCATAGACGTCCTGCACGTAAAGGCCAAACAGATTGTAGCGGGAGCCATCTGGGACGCGCGGACGTGATAGGACAGATGTGCGGGCCACTGGATTAACAGTAAATGCAGGGGCCTTCACCGTCTCGTGATAGAAATCGCCGCCAACCAGGAATGTGTTTCCGCGACCGATTTGCTTATCCAGGAAACCGCTGATACCGAATACCTGTGTCCGTTCATACTGGTGCGTGATGTCGCCATTGGGATTCCCCTGCCCACCCTGGTTCACTCTTTCCTCTCGTTGGGCGTTGTAGGAGAACGTGATCGACGCGTTATCGAAGAATCCGGCGCCTTGTTTTAAGTAGCGGCCATAGAAAAGATCGTTCATCAAATTGCGTAAGTCGGCGATCAGGTTTCCGTCGCCGCCCAGGGTCTGGTCATATCGTTTGCCGCCATCCTGTTGCCCGCGCTGATAGTGCAGAATGAATTGCTGATCGGAATCGGGCGCGTAGTTCAAACGAACCAATCCGCCGTACTGAGTAAAGGCGGTATCGGTCAGGCGATCCCCAAAAATGTTGGAAGGCAGACCAAGGAAGCGCGTTACCGCTGCGTGCGGATCGAGACCGTTGCCGGGCCGCAGAGTGTTTACGCGCCGCGCCGCACTGTTCATGAGCAATCCAAAACGTCGCGTGCCATAGGTTACGAGCGTGTTGCCACCATAGGAAACATCGGCGCTATTGAAAAAGGTGTTCACTTCTCCATGCGTCTCGGGCGTCATATAGCCAAACGCCGGCGCGCGGGAAACCAGTTGGACCGTCCCACCGATTGAATCCGATCCGTATTGCGCGCTGTTTGGTCCGCGCAAAACTTCAACCACTCGCATGTTGCTGGGATCGTTCAGATCGAGAAAAGTGTTGATGCCGCCACGCATCGCGGACGTCGTATAGCGAACGCCGTCGACATAGACTGCCACTTTGTTCCCGGTGAGGCCGCGCACAAAGAGGCCCGCAATGGTGGGACTGGTGCGCTGCAAACTAAGACCAACTTCCTCATCAGCTACCTGAGCCAGGACTCCGGTCGTGCGTTGCTGAATGACGTTCTCTGAAATAATGTTCAGCGCCTGGGGGACGCGATCCTTCTCCTGCGCCTGGCCGGTCTCAGCGGTCACAGTCACCTGCGAGCTGATAGGGGCCAGTTCAAGAAGAATCTCCAGGCTGGTGGTTTGGCCTGGAGTTACCTGCGCAGACAAGCGGCTGACGCCGAAGCCGGCCTGATTAATTCTGATTTCATAAGCGCCGGCGGCTACGTGGTCGAAGTTGAACTGACCGTTTGTATCAGTTGTAGTGGTGCGCAGGACCGCCTGTTGCGCATGTACCAGCGAAACTTCAGCCCCACTGACATTCGCTCCGTCCGGGTCCTTCACCGTTCCGGCTATGTTCCCCTGCGAATTTCCCTGGGCCTGTAGCATGGCCGGCGAAACAAGCAAACCGATTACAATTAACAAGACAGCGACCATTGTGCGCGCCGCAATCTTCGATAACGTCATCTGCGATTTCAATCCTTCTGTGTGTAATAGAGCAAGTGCGCTCTGGGGTTTGAGGTAATACTTGCGAAGATGCAGGTTAGCCCGATACGCGATCTACTACCAGCCCTCGTTGTTTCGAGGCGCGCATAGTTTGGTGAAGCAGAACGGGATAACGAAGTCGAAAATGCTGGGCGGGCTATCTCAGAAAAAAGACCAGGTGCTCGATCATGGAGTGGACCGTGGTCAGCACTTGGTTGTTACTCGCCACCAGAATGCACAGGAAACAAATCGAGACCAGGAGAGGCCACGTTAGGGATCGCGGGCCCACCAGCTTTCCTCCGTTTGATCTCTGATCCATCGCCGCAAGTTCCAGCAACCGGCGCACCCGAATCTTGACTCCGCCGGGTTCATCTCCGCCCAGCAGAAATGCTCCGGCCGGCATCATTGGTCTGGCGCCCTTTGGAATCATGCGCGCAATCTTTACCAGGGTGGCCGCCAGGTCGAGCGCGATATTAGGTCCCCCTCGGGCAGCGTATTCATCAGCTGCTATCTCGGCAGCCTCAGCCCAGGCGCGATCCAGCGAGCGCCCGCACGGTATGATCAACAAAGCGTCTCGGCAGGCGCGCAACAAGCCGCGTTTCAGATTGTCACGCACCGCCAGGTGCCCAGTTTCGTGGGCGATTGCAGCAGCGAGTTCCGCGCTGGTCAGGCTGTCGAGAATATGGTTGGCAACGAATAGCCGGGGCCGGATAACCCCGACGATTGCTATCACAGGAAAGGGATGCCGAATTCGAAACGTTGGAATGTCAACCTCGTCAATTTTTATTCGTTCGGCCGCTGCCAGCCAATCTCTAACCAGTCGCGCAGTCGCCCGGGAGGCGGCGATACCGCGAAGAACGGCCAGCATTATGCCAACTGCTGACGCTAGCGCTATGAGTGCCATCTTGAAACTAACACTTTCGCTGGTGGCGCGCGGTTCATGCACAAGGTAGGCGGGAATAAGAAGAAGAGCGATGCCAATCAGACCAGCGAGGGGCGGCAAAACTCGGAGCAGGAACAAGAGCCGGGCCCTTACGGAAGCCGGCCAGCGAGCACCATAACCAGCGACTACGGTCCATGAAGCAGCGGTGCCCAGCGAAGCCAAACTATTGAACGTCAGGAACGTTACCAATAAAAGCGAAATACAAAGCAGGATGTACATTGCTCAGTTCTTCAGTTTCAGCTCTTTTCGCTTCTCTTCAATCAGACGGTCGAGCTCATCCAGTAGTTCCCTGTCCCGCTCGCTGATGACATTAACAAAACAAGCGAGCAGCGGCTCCACTCCTTCGGTGCCTCGACCGAGCAATCCATCAATCACGTCTTCGCGGATTCCCTGTTCGAATTCAAGCTGCGAGACCGCCGGCGAATAAACAAACGCCCGGCCGTCTTTTCGTCTGCCAAGTAATTTCTTCTTATACAAGCGATCGAACGTGGTCATGAGGGTGGTGTAGGCGACGCGTCCCTCGAATGCCGAGTGAATGTCGCGCACGCTGGCCTCGCCCCGGCGCCACGCTTCGTTCAGCACTTCACGCTCAAGTTTGCCCAGAGCGAAAGATGCGACCTCGCTTGGTCTGCGGAACCCGCGCAAGAGAAATCTCGGAGCTTTCATAACGAGCCGCATTGTTGAGCATGGATAGCGGGCGTGTCAAATGTAACGCAAACTGAGGCACTGATGCAGTTTGGTGGGGAGTAAATCGTGCGACGCGCAACTAAAAGCGCCAAAGGCGCGAAATGTAAAAGCCTGGGCCAACGGCCCAGGCATCGTCCGTTAGGGATTCCAAGCGCTGAAGGCGCGAAATAGGTGATTCGGTTTTGATTATTTCGCGCCTTCAGCGCTTGTTGGGTTAGGAAAGATCACATCTTTCCTGGGGCGCTGGCCCAGGCTTTTTCATTTCGGGCCTTTGGCCCTCAGACCGTGCTCTCGACGACCGTTCGCTCAAGCCAATGCCAACCTGCTCCAGTAACCGCACTGTTAGTTTGCCGCCCGCGGCTCCAGTGCAGTTGTTACCTGCGACGCAAACTAACAGTTTGCGCTACAGTGGCGACCCCCGTTTCTCATCTGCCGCGAATCGGGGTATTATTTGAAGTTTGCGAAGGGCTGCAGATTCCGATCCGTGTGCCCTGGTGCATCTCTAAAGGTTATGCCAGAAGAAGCTATCGAAGTCCGTGGGGCCCGGGTCAATAACCTCAAGAACATCTCGTTCTCTATCCCTATCAACCAGATGACAGTAGTAACCGGGGTCAGTGGATCGGGCAAGTCTTCCCTTGCATTCGACACGATTTACGCGGAAGGCCAGCGCCGCTACGTTGAATCCTTGTCAGCTTATGCGCGGCAGTTTCTCGAGCGCATGGACAAGCCTGATGTGGATGAAGTGCGCGGTATTGCGCCCGCGATTGCTATCCGGCAAAAGAACTCGACGCGCAACCCGCGTTCGACAGTGGGCACTCAGACGGAAATCTACGATTACCTGAGGCTGCTCTACGCGCGCGTGGGCACGACGATCTGTCGCGTTTGTGGCCGCGAGGTCCAGCGCGATTCCCCTGAATCCGCGGCTGAGGAGATCCTCGCGACGTTCGCAGAAGGCACACGCTTCTATGTGCTGTTTCCTGCCGGCGCCGGCCTGTACGAAATATCAGACAATGGAGATAGGGAGACGGGGAGACGGGGAGCCAGGAAGGAAAAAGGAAAGTCGCCCCGTGGTCCTGTCGCCCCGACTCCGCGTCAGGTCATCGTAGCGCACGTGATGAGCCTGATGCAGCGCGGCTTCACGCGGCTTTACCATGATGGACAGCAAATAGATCTCAGCTCGCCCGATGATTACACACGCGATGACTTTGAAAATGTTTACGTTTTGATGGATCGCCTGAGGGCGCGCCCTGACCTGCGCGAGCGTCTGGTCGATTCGTTGGAAACATGTTTCCAACAAGGTCACGGACAGGCGGTCATAGTAAGCGCCGACCCCGAGGCCCGGCGCCTGCGCTTCTCAGAATCTTTCGAATGCAAGTATGACGGCACAGTGTACGCGCGACCTGAACCACGTCTTTTCAGTTTCAACAGTCCGTTCGGGGCGTGCCCGGTGTGCCAGGGATTCGGAAACACCATAGGCCTCGACCTGGATCTCGTCATTCCTAATCCGGGACTTAGCCTGAAGGAAGGCGCCATTGAGCCCTGGACAAAACCTCAGTTCGATTGGGCCCGCGACGAACTGAAGGATTTCTCCCGCTCCGAAAAAATTCGCATGGACGTTCCATTCAGCCAGCTGCCGCGCGGCCAGCAGCGCGCCATCATCGAGGGCAAAGGCGACTGGAGCGGCGTCCAGGGATTCTTCGAATGGTTGGAGACCAAAAAATACAAGTTGCACATACGCGTGTTTCTTTCGAAGTACCGGGGCTACACGCTGTGTCCCGACTGTGGCGGTGGGCGTCTGCGACAAGAGGCGCGCGACGTGCGCGTCGGCAATCGCACCTTGCCGGAGATTTGCGCTCTTTCTATCAAAGACGCGGCGAACTTTTTCGAAGCGCTCGAGCTTTCGACTGAACAGACGGCCATCGCCGATCGCATCCTCCACGAAATTCGCCGCCGCTTGCGATTCATGCTGGATGTTGGTCTCGACTATCTAACGCTTGACCGGTTGGGCTCAACGCTTTCGGGTGGAGAGGCCCAACGCATCCAACTCGCCACCAATCTGGGTTCATCCCTGGTCGGCGCGCTTTACGTTTTGGACGAGCCTTCGATCGGGTTGCATCCGCGTGACAGCGAGCGCTTGATCAAACTGCTGCATAACCTGCGCGACATCGGCAACACCGTGCTGGTGGTAGAGCACGACGCCGATATGATGCGCGCCGCGGACCACATCCTGGATATCGGCCCGGCCGCGGGCGAGTTGGGTGGACGCCTGATCTATGAGGGTGACTTCAGTGGCTTGCTGGTGAGCGAATCTTCGCTGACTGCTCGCTATTTGCGGGGCGAAGCCGAAATCAAAGAGCCCGCGCAGCGCCGCCCGCTAACCAAAAGGCGACTGCTGTTGCGTGGCGCCAGCGAGCACAACCTGAAGTCTATCGACGTCGATCTGCCGCTGGAAATGCTGGCCTGTGTAACGGGCGTGAGCGGTTCCGGCAAATCAACCCTGATTCATGACTGCATCTATGCCGGACTGAAGAAGCAGCGTGGCGACTGGCAAGGACATGTCGGCGCCTTTCACAAACTGGAAGGCGGGCAATTTCTGGACGACGTTATTCTGGTCGATCAATCGCCGATTGGGCGTACTCCGCGTTCCAATCCCGTTACCTATATCAAAGTTTACGATGGCATTCGCGAGGCGTTTGCTTCGACCCGAGAAGCCCAATCACGCGGTTTCGATCCGTCGCACTTTTCCTTCAATGTTCCCGGCGGCCGCTGCGAAGTTTGCCAGGGTGATGGCACAGTTACCGTCGAGATGCAGTTCCTCGCCGACGTAGAGCTGGTATGCGAAGAGTGCAAAGGCACGCGCTTCAAGCAACAAATTCTGGACGTGCGGTATCGTGGCAAAAACATCAACGACGTGCTCAGCATGACCGTGCGCGAAGCGATCACCTTCTTTCGCGATGTGTCACGGATTACTAACCGCCTGCGCGTGCTCGACGAAGTTGGGTTGGGCTATCTGCGGTTGGGACAATCGGCCACGACACTTTCCGGCGGAGAAGCGCAGCGCGTCAAACTGGCGGCGCATCTCTCCAAACGAACGGGAGCAAAAACGCTCTTCATTTTTGACGAGCCCACCACCGGACTTCATTTCGACGACATCAACAAACTGCTGGCTGCTTTCCGGGCGCTGATCGAAGCCGGTGGTTCGTTACTTGTGATCGAACACAACCTCGACGTCGTTAAGACTGCCGATCACATCATCGACCTGGGACCGGAGGGCGGCGACGCAGGCGGTTATGTTGTCGGAGTCGGGACGCCGGCCGAGATCATGAGCATCGAGGACTCTCATACGGGTCGCTACCTACGACGCCATCTCGGTCGGGAGAGCGAAGCGTAATAGGTAGGAAATGCAGATAGATTTTCCATATATCATTTCCCATTTCCCATTTTTCATTTTCCATTGCTGATCATGCATCAGCTAGCAACCGACTGATGAATGATTAATGAAGAATTTAATGGAAAATGAGAATTGGAAAATGATATATGGAAAATCTGCTTTAGGTAGTTTCTCGAAAGCCACTCGCGCCATCTCAAGAACTCAACTCATTCAAGATAGCGCCGGCGGTTTCCTTTGCTTCACCACGAAGACTCGTCAAAACAGTAGAGTTGGCTACTACTCGCTGAAGCGTCGCCAGCGCGACTTCGGGATGCCGCCTGGCCGCAACCGTATTCGCCAGCAGTGTTAGTACTGCGTTGCCGGGTGACAGTTCTCGCGCGCGCCAGTGGCTTCCCTTCCGGTATTCGCTGGCGACTACGAGTCCAACCGGCATGGGCTTCGTTCCTGATGTTCCGCCCAGGTCGACCACCGGCGTCCGAATTGTCACTCCCGCAGCTTCCGAATGAATGCCCAGCGGCCTTGAATAAGGATGCACTCTGCCTTTTGCATCCAGCACAGCATATTCGTCGGAGTAGTACGTCGCGCCTGATTTCACCAGCTCCGCCACCAGGGAAGTCTTGCCGGTATTTTTCTTGCCAGGGAGCAGGACTGCTTTTCCCTTCCAGGCGACGACACCGGCGTTGACAAAGACCCGTTGACGAGCCTGCGTGGAAACAAAAAAATCCAACCCAAGTTCCAGGGCATCCAGCGCCGCTTCCAGATCCATTGTGCGCGCCAGCCGGGCCGCATCGAAGTAAACCAGATTGAAGCGCCGCATGTTTGCTCGCGGCCCTGCGGAGCCAACCAGGAACGAGTAAAGCATCTCGACATACGGAGAAGCTGTCGGAGTCCACCCGGGAGGCAGGCGTTCGATCACCCTGGTCAAAATCTCCGGATCGTTTACGCGCACGCCCAGACGCAACCCGCAAGCGCGAAATGATATTCCTGCCGCCCACCCGAGGCGGTCGATTTTCGCCATTCAAGCAGAACTGCGTTTATAGCGAGGCAAGTCTGACACTGGCTCTTCTCCTGTTCGATTCTGCGAGCGCAAGTTTATTGCGCTGAACTGCACGAGGCAAGTCGCGGTTCGATAGTGGGGTAAATGTTTGGATATGATTTAGAACATTGTCAGGCCGGAGAGCCAATCTGCGGTCACATACTTTTCAAAGACACTATCCCATCCGGCAAAGGCGGTAAGGCAGACCATAAGAGCTAGCACTAAGGCGATGATTCTAATTGTGCGCGGACGCATCATATCGGTCGTTATACCACTAAATCCAGAGACGTTGATAGGGTGAGAGACAAGCTAGTATTTCAGACTACAATAGTGCCGAACACGAGATCTGCGGCGGGACAGTCGAACTTCTTTAGCCGCGTTCACGCGGCTTGCCCGCAGGGTTACTAGACCGGCCGTTTTACGGCCGGGTAAGCTGGCGGCGAGAATCGCGTAGCCCGTTTTAACGGGCTTACCTGGGGAGGCTTTAGCCGAAATGCTAAAGCGTTGATGATAAGCACGCTGAAGCGCGCTAATGATCTGCGGCACGCGTGCTGGCCCAGCGCTAAAAAGCGCTGGTCTATTAACCCTTCGGGAAAGCCGTCTGAAGACGGCTGGGCCAGCAAGCACCAAAGCACTCCTAACTGAGCCCGCCATTCACTTCCCTTTACAAGTTATCGATCTCCACAGGCTCTACTTGTTCCGCCAGCTCAAAGCCAAAAATCCGCGAATAGAAATAGATCTCCGCATCCAACGAGCGCCGAATGTTCTCGGCGCGACGGAAGCCGTGCTGTTCACCCGGGAAAGCGACATACGCTACGGGCAAGCCTTTCATCCGTAACGCCTCAACCATTTTTTCGGCCTGGCTGGGTGGGACCACTTTGTCTTCCAGCCCCTGAAAGAATATTACGGGGCACGAAAGGCGATCGGTGAAATTGATTGGCGATCGTTCGATGTATAAATCACGACGCTCGGGATAGGGCCCGATTAGTCCATCCAGGTAGCGCGATTCAAACTTGTGCGTATCTTTTGCGAGGGCTTCGGCATCGCTGACACCGAAGTGACTGGCGCCCGCTCTAAACGTGTCTCGAAACGTAAGCGCGCAGAGGGTCGTGTAACCACCGGCGCTGCCCCCATCAATCATCAAGCGCTCGCCATCCGAGTCGTCTCGCGCGACCAGGAAAAGCGCGCCATTGACACAGTCGTCAACATCTACAATTCCCCACTGGCCAACCAGCCTTTGACGATACTCCCGACCGTACCCCGAGCTTCCGCCGTAGTTCACATCCAGCACCGCGATGCCCCGGCTGGTCCAATACTGAATGTCGAGACTGAGCCTGGTTACCGCAGCCGAGGTTGGGCCTCCGTGACTCTTAACCAGCAACGGTGGCCGCTCACCGGACGAGGCCGCATAGTCCTGGTTCTGCGGCGGGTAAAAGAATGCATGCGCCTTGAGTCCTGCTTCAGTTGGAAATTCGATCGGCTGCGGAACGGAGAGATAGCCGGCTTCAATCCCCACGTTGTGGGAACTACGCAGCACCCTGGTTTCGCGGTTTGCCAGATCAAGCTGAACCATCGCAGCCGTCTGTGTTGGCGAACCAGCGCGAAAGACGGCGCGTTCCTCGCCCGCTCGAAGGAACGAAATGTCCGTGTACGGTGTCTGGACCTGCTCTAAGGCGCCACGGCGAGTGTCGATCAGGCCCAGATACCAAATTCCCCGTTCAGCATAGGTGCAAACTATCAGCGTCGCCGACGCGAAGGCATAGGTTGACATTCCGAAGACCCATTGCGGAGCGCCAAACTCTGCTTCGTGTCGATGCACTGGTTCGATGCCGCCGTCGCGAGTTTGGCGGCAGATATTCCACCAACCGCTTCGGTCGGAAACGAAGTACAACATGCCTTCGGAAGACCATTCGGGCTGAAAGATCGATTCGTGAACACCGCCGGCCACGCACTGACTGTTGCTCAAGGGGCCATCGGGCGCGAGATCAGCAACCCACAGCTCAGTTCCATCCCATGGCATGTTTGGATGATTCCAGGTCAGCCATGACAGGCGCGATCCGTCGGGGCTCAGGCGCGGCGATGAATAAAAATCATTGCCCGATACCAATATCTCGCCGGCGTCACCGCTGCCGTTAATGCCATCGAGGGGAACACTCACCAGCGTATTCACTGCTTCACGCTCGCGATCTGAATGGTCCTCTCTAACACAGAGCAGCCGCTTCCGTTTGACGTCTACAACTGCGTCGGCATAACGAAAGCTGCAACGCGGCGCCGCGCCAGGCGCTTCTCCTTGTTCACAGTCGGGCGTCAACGGCTCCGGCGTTGAGCCAGGTGACTGCCGGTAAATACGCTGGTCGGAAAAGTTCGAAAAGAACACCGTTCCCTGGTGAACGACATAGTCACCGCCGCCGTATTCGTGAACTCGCGTGCGAGCATTAAAGTCCGGCGGCGTCACATCGGTCAGATTTCCTTTGGGGTCACATTTGACAATGACATTGCGCCCGCCCTCGGAAGGTCGCATCTCGATCCAGTAGGTATCCGGCCCGTCAATCCTGGTCTGGTTCAAGCCGACCATTTCCCTGACAATTAGTTCCGAAGTAATCGGCGATCGCCACGATCCATAGGGAGCAACTTTGGCAGTCATGTTTCCTCTGTATCAGCAGATTTTGTAACGCAAACTCTTAGTTTGTGCGCAACGGTCAGCAGATCCTCTAACGCAAACTGTCAAAAGGCAGCTTGCGTTACAAGAACATCGCAAAAGGATTGCAAGACAAGCGCAATACTTTGCCTTCCGATTCCGTTTATTATTTCGGCATCATTGGATCTCCTTTTGGAGAGCCTGAGACTTAAGGCGCCGTGCTTGGGGGAGTGCGGCGCCTTTTTGTATTTCCTGGTTCAATGCAGCCGCCATCAAGGCTACGAAGATTTTCCATATGTCATTTTCCATTTTCCATTGAACTGATCATGGAAAAGCTAACAACTAAGTGACGAGTAGTTAATGACAAATGAGAAATGGAAAATGACATATGGAAAATCTTCGTAGTCTTTCTAACTCATGCTCCTTAAGTCGCGCTGAAGATAGTAGAGATGGCCGATTAGTTCAATAGCCTTTCCTGCCTTTTCACTCTGTGTAATCTGCGTAATCTGCGGACTACCGGATTGGCGTTGACTCAGGACCTAAAGAGGATAACAATTTGCCACAAACCAGAATGAATCTGTTTGAGAGGTGAACCACCCATGCGACGATCCGGTCTTTCATTCCTTGTCTTCCTGATCATTGCTGCTTTACTTCAATTCCCCCTTCCAACGCCAACAACGAACGCCGACACCTTCCGTCCCGTCGTCCGTGGCAAACGGGGAGTCGTGGCTGGCGGGCACCCGCTATCGGTTGAAGCCGGCTTGCGAATTCTTCAACATGGCGGCAACGCGGTTGATGCCGGAGTGGCGACGATCCTGGCGGCATCGGTGATCGAGTTTTCACATTTCTCCTTCGGCGGCGAAGTTCCGATTCTGATCAAACTTCGAAGCGGAAGCCCGACCGTCAGGGAGGGCGCAGTTAACAGCAAAGGTGTATTCGTAATCGAGGGAATGGGCCAGGCGCCATTGAAAGCCACCCGCGAGTTCTTTGCCAACCGGACAACGCACTCAGGCAGCGGTGGTGAATCGACTGCTCCCGATTCCGCTAAAGCTCAGTCCGGTGGTGTGCCGGCGGACATGCCTACGATGGCCGGCGCAAAATCAGGCTCAATTCCTTCCACTGGTCCGCTCGCGGCGACAGTTCCTGCCGTGCTCGACGCCTGCGTCACCGCACTCGATCAGTTCGGGACGAAATCACTCGCCGAAGTGATGCAACCGGCAATCGAACTCGCCGACGGTTTTCCCATTGATGAGCTTCGGGTGCAGTACATAAAGACTCGCGCGCCCATTTTTTCTCAATGGCGAGAAGCGAAACAAATCTTTTTGCCAAACGGCGAAGTGCCTAAGGTGGGGGATATTTTCGTGCAGGCGGATCTGGCGAGGACGATGCGTTCGATTGCGAGCGCCGAGAAAAAAGCAACAAGCAGGGGACGTCATGCGGGGCTAATGGCTGCCCGCGACTATTTCTATCGCGGCCCAATCGGTAAGCGCATCGGCGCCTACATGCAGTCACATGGCGGCCTGCTCGCCACCGAAGACCTCGCCCGTTTTAGAGCCAGGGTCGGCAAACCCGTAAAGGCCGACTATCGGGGTTACGAAGTGTACAAAGCCGGCTTCTGGACACAGGGTCCGGCAATGGTCGAAACGCTCAACCTGCTTGAAGGCTACGATCTCAAAAAGCTCGGTCACAATTCCGCGGACTACATTCACACAGTCACTGAGGCGCTCAAGCTGGCTCTCGCCGACCGCGATCAGTACTACGGAGATCCGGATTTCGTAAAGATTCCCATGAATGAGTTGCTGTCGAAGAATTACGCAGCCCTCCGTCGTTCACTCATCGACGGACAAAGGGCATCTTTAGCTCAACAGCCGGGCGATCCTCTGAAGATGCGGGCCGTGCTCGCCAGTGCCACGACAACAGTTAGCCGCGCTTCAGCAGTTCCGGATATTGAGCGCGCCAACGATACGACTTGCGTGAACGTAATCGACAAAGATGGCAATCTCTTCAGCGCCACCCCCAGCGGCGCGTGGTTGCCGGCCGTCGTCGCTGGAGATACAGGCGTGTTGATGGGCCAGCGTCTGCAATCTGCTTTGACCGATCCAAACAGTCCGAATGTGGTGGCACCGGGCAAGCGGCCCCGCATTACGCTGACGCCAACACTCGTTTTGAAAGATGGCGAACCGTTTATGGTCTTAAGCACTCCCGGCGGAGACAATCAGGACCAGGCTCTGCTACAGGTCCTGCTTAACATCATCGGGTTCGGCATGAATCCACAGGAAGCGGTGGAAGCAGCTCGCTTTGACACTCAGCATTACGTCAGTTCATTTGACGATCACGAATTCCTGCCCGGCTCGCTGAATGTAGAATCAAGGATTGGGGAGCAGACAATAGCGGATTTGAAGGCGCGAGGCCACAGGGTGAAAGTCCAATCCGCCTGGGGCACACTCTCTTCGCCAACCGTCATTGTCTACAACCCGCAAAACGGCGTTTCCTCCGCCGGCGCCGATCCGCGGCGAGGAAGATACGCCGTTGCCTGGTAGGACAGGCATTCCTGCCTGTCATTTCACCACCGCCCACCTTACCGGAGATATCTACATTTGACGCAAGCACGATTTCCAAAATAGCGAGGTGACATCTCGATGGCTGACAAGCTGTTCCGAGTGATTCTGCAAGTAGCCGATCTGGATAAAGCCGCACAGTTCTATGCGAAATTGCTTGATGACCCGGGACGAAGGATTCCGCGCGCGTCTCGTCACTACATCGACTGCGGCCCGGTGATTCTGGCGCTGGTAGAGCCCAGCGGCGGAGAAGAGCCGGCACAACCGCTGCCGGACTACATCTATTTTGCAGTCGGCGATCTGGAGCAAGTGTACGCGCGAGCGCGTGAGCTGGGATGTCTTTCGACCGAAGACGTTCACGGCGCCGGCGCGGGCGAGATCGTGGTACGACCGTGGGGCGAACGCTCGTTCTACGTCGAAGACCCATGGGGCAACGGCCTATGCTTCGTCGATGAGAAGACGCTGTTCACCGGTCGGTGATTTATTACACTGGCCGGAAACGGAGGCCGCAGGAAATTGCTTTCATACTGGTTAGGAAGATTATGGCTCTGGCTGTTTGGTTGGAAGATTGAGGGAGAAGCTCCACGTTACCAAAAGTTTGTTTTCATTGCGGCGCCACACACATCCAATTGGGACCTACCATTCATGTTGGCGACGGCCTACGCGATGCGCGTGCGTGTATCCTGGTTTGGCAAACACACTTTGTTCAACCCACCCTGGGGATGGCTGATGCGGAAGTTGGGTGGCATTCCCGTAAACAGGCGCGCGCCGCATGCCTTAGTTACCCAGATGGCCGAGAAGTTTAGAACCAGCGACTATCTTGTTTTGGCTGTGCCGCCGGAAGGCACCCGAAGTAAAGTAGATCTTTGGAAGTCAGGCTTCTATCATATTGCCTTCCAAAGTGAAGTGCCGATAGGTCTCGCTTATCTGGATTACCGGAAAAAGTTAAGCGGCTTAGGTATGTTCATAATACCCAGTGGAAACATTCCTGAAGACATGAACAAGGTAAGGGCTTTCTATCGGAATATTAGAGGCAAGCATCCAGAGCTGGAGTGCGAGCCAAGGCTCCAGGAAGAAACCTGACGCTGAAGGGATTCAGTAGAAGCGTCTGACAGTGGTTCAGTTTGCATTTGAAGTCTCATTCACACCGCAGCTGAAGTCTCATTCACACCGCGGCTTCAGCCCGGTGACCACGCAACTTCTTTATTATGTGGGATTCATACTCGGCGTCTCGCGCCCTTGCAGAGACTTTGATGAGGACAAATAACCGATGACCACACAAAGTATTCGCAGATTGACTCCACTCGCCGCTTTTCTCGTGGCGTGCTTCTTCGTCCTACCGTCATTAGCCCAGACACCGACCCCCACCCCCACGCTGCCAAGCGAGAGGCCGGCAAGGTTTGAACCCACTAACGAGGGCTTCGAATATGTTCGCCGCGATGAGTGGATCTCAATGCGTGACGGAGTAAGGCTGCACACGGTTATCCTGATACCAAAGGGCGCAAAGGGCGCGCCGATCCTTTTGACGCGCACGCCCTACAACGCCACCGGACTCACCAGCCACGCCCAAAGTTCGCACCTTGGCCCAATTCTCAGCGGCTACGACAATGCCGTCGAAGTAATCGTCGAGGGCGGCTACATCCGTGTCGTCCAGGACATCCGCGGCAAATACGGTTCCGAGGGCGACTATGTCATGAATCGTCCGTTGCATGGACCGCAAAATCCGACGCCGGTCGATCACGCTACCGACACCTACGACACCATTGATTGGCTGGTGAAGAACATTCCGGAAAGCAACGGCAAGGTAGGCATCCTCGGCATCTCCTACGACGGCTTTTTGCCTTTGATGGCCCTCGTCAATCCACATCCCGCGCTGAAAGTGTCGGTGCCGATGAACCCGATGGTTGACGGCTGGATGGGTGATGACTGGTTCCACAACGGCGCCTTCCGGCAGCAGAACATGCCTTACATTTATGAACAGGTGGCCACGCAATCGAATTATGCCAGGTGGTGGACCAGTCACTTCGACGACTACGACATGTACATGCAGGCAGGATCAGCAGGCGAGCTCGGGCGCCGCCGTGGTCTCGAACAAATCGGGTTCTGGCGAAAGCTGCTCGAGCATCCGAATTATGACGCCTTCTGGCGCGACCAGGCGGTGGATAAGATACTGGCAAGCCAGCCCCTGAAAGTGCCGGTGATGCTGGTCCATAGCCTCTGGGATCAGGAGGATATTTATGGTGACATCGCTGTGTACAAGGCGATCAAGCCCAAGGACACAAGCAACGACAAAGTTTTTCTGGTGATGGGCCCATGGCATCACGGCCAGGAAATCGCGGACGGCTCGACTCTCGGCGCCTTGAAGTTCAACAGCGATACCGCGCTAACCTTCCGCCAGGAAATACTGCGTCCGTTTCTGGATCACTATCTGAAAGACGACGCACCGAAGATGGATGTTGCGCCGGTGACGGCTTTTGAAACCGGAACGAATACCTGGCGGCGATTACCTGCGTGGCCGGCCGGCTGCGAGCACGGTTGCACAATCAAGCCAACGCCGCTCTATCTGAACGCCGGTTTGAAAGCGAGCTTCACCGCGGCGAATGCGGAACCCGGCTACGAAGAGTACATCTCCGACCCGGCCAAACCCGTGCCGTTTCGCTCGCGGCCCATTCAACCCGCGGGCGGCCCGTATTGGGCCCGTTGGCTGGTGGACGACCAGCGTGAAGCGTCAGGGCGTCCCGATGTTTTAGTATTCACTTCGGATGAATTAAAAGCTCCGGTGAAAATCAGCGGCGAACCGATCGCCAATCTCATCGCCTCCACCAGCGGGACGGATTCCGATTGGGTGGTGAAGTTGATCGATCTCTATCCCGATGAAGTCGCGGGCCAATCCAACATGGGTGGCTATCAGTTAATGGTTTCGGCCGACATCTTTCGCGGCCGCTATCGCGAAAGTTTGGAAGTAGCGAAACCGATCGCCTCCGACAAACCGCTGCTCTATCGCTTTGCCCTTCCCACCGCGAATCACGTGTTTCTCCCGGGACATCGGATTATGGTGCAGGTGCAATCAAGCTGGTTCCCCCTCTACGACCGGAACCCGCAGACCTTTGTACCGAACATCTTCTGGGCCAAACCGGGAGACTATCGAAAAGCAACGCAGCGGATCTACCACACGAGTGAACAAGCGAGCTTCATTGAACTTCCTCTGGTGACGACCCCTTGAGAGGAGATATCGGACAAGGCATCTGCTTGGCAACGTTTCGTCGCGAGATCAGCAATGACCAAGGCACGAATGGAAACATTCAGCGATGGTGTGATTGCCATTATCATCACCATCATGGTGCTGGAATTAAAGGTGCCGCATGAATCCAACCCGGCGGCCCTGGTACCACTGCTTCCTGTATTTCTAAGCTACGTACTTAGCTTCGTATTCCTGGGAATCTACTGGAGCAACCATCATCACCTGCTCCACGCCGTCCAACACGTCAGTGGTGGGGTGCTTTGGGC
>DASXRU010000018.1:0-7406 GCA_036506395.1 Pyrinomonadaceae bacterium
CGTGCGCAGGCGAGCGATGCGCTCATCATCTTTGCTTTGTTGCTTGAGCCACAACATGGTCTCTAGCAGCCGTTCGTTGAGCGGCTCCAGCAACTGCCACCATTGGTCGCGTTGCCATTGCATCACCGGAGACAAGGCGGCCGTGCGCAGCTCCTTTTGTCCGGCTTTGGTAAACAGCTGACTGCGCTGGGCCAGACCAGACTGCAGTGCCAGGGCCTGCAGGCTGTTCTTGCCCATGGTGCGGATCTTAATCAGCTTTTGTCGGTAACGCAGCATGCGCAAGATCTCGCGGCTCTGCGGACAGGGCCGGTGCAGGCGCGGAAACTCATCATGGATCAGCAGATCCAGAATCAGCTCCGCGTCGCGGCGATCGTTCTTCTGGCGCCAGCGAGCCCGCCGTCGGATCTCGGTGGCGTCACCCAGCCAAACTTCGTGGCCAAGTTCCTCGAGCAATTGTTCGAACCAGGGGCTGTAACCACTGGCTTCTAAACCGACGATGAGGTGACCACTGAACTGCGCATAGAAAGCGCGCACTTCCTCTTTGTGCTGATGCTTGAGCTCGATGAGGGTGAGCTCTCCATCTTCAGTTTTCAAATAGCAAACGGTCTGTTGGCGTGCATGAAAGTCAACGCCGATATATATTGTGTCCATAGCGCCTCCTTTCAGTCTCCGTCAAAGAGAGCCTTGAGTTTACTCAAGGCGGGAGGCGCTTGCTTCATAACATCAGTACCACCACGCGGTAGCGGGTGGGTTCTAAAACGAATTGAGGCTGATTGAGCATTAACGCGACGAGACCCACCCGCTACCGCGTGGTGGTACTGACCTCATCGGGACCGCTAGTTGTATCATGCTGTAATCGAAATCAGATCAGAAAAGACAAAGGGAGCATTCGCAATGATAACTGTAGCCAACCGCATTTATGTCAACCAGGAGTTTGCCGAGGCTTTTGAGAAGCGCTTTCGCGAGCGGGCCGGGCTGGTCGACAAGATGCCCGGATTCATTTCCAACCAGGTCCTGCGCCCCGTCAACGAGGGCGACCCGTACGTAGTTTTCACGATCTGGAATAGCCGCCAGGACTTCCTCAACTGGATCCGCTCTGATGAGTTTGTTAAGGGCCACGCGCAGTCCGGAACTCTGCCCAGGGATGCGTTTCCCCGGTCGAACGTATTGGAGTTGCACGAGGTGATCCAGGATTCTGCCCGTCCTGATTTAGAGCCGGAGCCGCACGGCGGTCCATTCAATATGCACTAACCCCACTTTTTCATTTGAGTACCGGCTTGAGCGTGGGGCAGCAGAACGGGCAGCCATGAGCTGCCCGTTTTGTTTGATGAGAATTAATCTCCGAAGAGCGCAGGGAATGCGCCCGCCGAATGTCATCTTGGGCGCGGAGCGATCTCGTAGAGATGTAGCACATCGGGAATGTTCTGAGGGCTGATCCTCGCCAACACAGATCCGTTGCCAAAGATAGCTCTCGATATGCTGGAGCCGGCCGTCTCGACCACAAACTGCACCTGATCACCCGAGGCTGTAAACGATTTATTCGCACCCCCTGAAGCCAGAACTCGTAATCTGATCTCACCCGTTGGGGATATGAAATTCCCGGGGGAGGTCTGCGCGTTGCTGACGGTCACATCGGCTGTGCCGACGGATCTTGAATCGATCTGTGTCCACGAAGCCGTGGACCAGTTGTAGAGATACAGAGTTTGTGTCCTGCCGTTTCGAGAATACTTTCCATCGTAGGTCGTCGTTAACCTAGTTACCGAACTCGGCGTTTCCGCGACCGTGATGCCGCCGTACCAGTCGGTGAAACGATTCGATCCGCTGGTTGTCGAACTGACAACGTAATAGCTGGCATCGTTCGCTGCCAGGTTGGAAAAGCTGCCGGAACTTAGTGACCCTTGCAGGATCGTCGTTGACGCGGGCGCGTAGGCCGACGAGCCACCTGTCTGGAAAGAATGATCGACAGAAGTGGCCGTATTACCGGCGGCATCAGTTGATTTCACTCGATAGTGATAGAGCGTATTTGTTGCCAGGCTACTTAAAGTGATGCTGTGGCTGGTGACGTTGGTCGCGTCAGACGCCGCGCTGCCGTAACTGGTCGTTAGTCCGTACTCCACCACCGAGTTTGAAGCTTCGTCGGTAGCCCACGTGATCAATGCGCTGCTGGCTGTGATGCTACTGGACTGAACATTTGAAATCACCGGCGGGGTGGTATCAGGCGGACCAGAAACATCATCCAGATTCAAGGTCTTCGGTAAACCCGAAGCGACGAGTTCATTTGCTCCCTGCGTGACGGCGCCATCGGCAGAAACCGTAAACGTACTTGTGCCATCGGTAATTACTTTTATGTCTCCCACACAGTAGCCGGCAAAGCTGGTAAGAGATCCGATCGGCGCTCCCTCCTCGGTTTGCAGCACCAGCGCGCCGGGCACAGTGATGCATGAAGTGGCCTGGGCCAGAAGCACATGCTCAACCACGTCGATGCGAGGAAGATCCCAACCACTGCTTTGTCCCGAGCCGGTTGAGATCAGTGCGACGGCTGGTTTCGCCAGGTTCATCCAGTTGTGGTTAGTGCTGCTTTCGCTGCCGTGGTGATTGCAATGCAACACATCAATTCCCCCGGATGAGATCATGGGCGCAGCGCCGCCGGGAGAGATCGCCTGGATCACAGAGGTCTCGACGTCGGTTTGACTGGAAGTAAATCTTCCGGTGCACGCTTCATCGATGGTCCCGCCTCCGAGATCACTGGCCCACAGGTAATCAAATCCGCCGTACTGAATGAGAATCGCAATCGACCGATCGTTTTCATCAGACACCGGGACCGAGCCGCCGCCGATAATGCTGCCGTTGCGCGCGATACAGGTGAGTTTTGCGCCGTTACCCAGCAGGATTTGCGTGCCGACCGGCATCGCAATTGGAGCCCCGGCCGTTGTAGTTGCCGCAGCAGCGTTCCATCCGTCCACGCAGCTTGACGCGTAAGACGACCCGTTGTAATAGTTTTTCCCGCTAACGTTATAACCGGCTTGAATAACTTCATCGAGCCCGCCAATGTGGTCGCAATGCTGGTGACCGCCAATGGTGTAATTCAATCCATTTGCCGGCATGATGCCGATGGATTTTAGATAGGGCACGACATAAGCGGTGCCTTTGCCGGTGTTACCCGCCTCCATCAGCACTGTGGTGCCGTCCGGTCCCTTCACCAATACCGCTCCGCCCCAACTAACGTTGATGTAATGAATCTCAAGTTGCTGCGCTGTCACCGCGCAGGGAACCAACAGGAACACACACCACAAAACCACTCGCAAAAGAACTGGAGACTTATTCATCCTTCGGTCCTCCTCAAGGAAGTTTAGTTTGCAGTCAGTTTGCAGGTTACCTGCCCCCCTTGGAGCAGTGCGGTTTGGGCCGCAACCTGATATCGAAATACGTTAAGTGCTAAGCGTACCACGAAGTTGCGCAGATGATGCAAAAACTTTTGCAAGAAAGAGTGGTTTAGTTTCCGACGTGGGCACGCTCATCCTTAGCGTGAAATCACAACCAGGATGCTGATGCCACAACGCAAATCGATGCCAAAAAAGTTGCATCGAGATGGATGGTGCGGGGGCAAAAAAGGCAGGTTACTTATTTGACTTTGGGTAGAGCTACGAAGCTGTTCCGTTCATCAGCTGCTGCAATTCCAGCCACACTTGCTCAGGTTTGACGCCGACGAAACAGGCGGGCTTGAATGCCGCCGGCTTGCCATAGGTGCAGTCGACCTCATGACACTTAACACATTCGAAATCGGAAACAACATGCGTTTGATGTTTGCCCGTGGCGCCTACCAGGAACGGATCGGTGGCGCCGTAAATCGTCACCGAAGGTGTGTCGAGAGCCGCGGCAATATGGCTGAGTCCCGTATCCAGCCCGACAGTCGCAAATGCCTGAGACAGGACTGAGGCCTTTTCAGAGATTGAAAGCCGGGGCAACACCACAACCTGATCGTTATCAGCGGCAATTCTCAATGAACGCTGGTATTCATCGGTTGAACCCCAGGGCAAAACGACTTGAAAGCCGCTGGCAGTTGCTTTGCCCGTCAAGTCTTGCCAGTAGACCTCAGGCCACACTTTGGATGACCAACTCGTACTGTGAATGAATACCAGGTAAGGTCGAGTTATTGTCAGCGGCACCGGGCCAAGACGCGATTGATCGATTCCGTAATCAACTTCATTTTGTTTGTATGAGTACCCCAGCGCCTGGGCCAACAATTGGCGCATGCGTTGAATCGAGTGCTCGCGTTTCGGCACAGAATACTTTCTCTGATAGGCGAGATGCGAGCCCCACTCGTGTACTGACGCTGCGTCATAACCGTGGCGCGGGCCTTTCGCCAGGCGGGCGATCAATGTGCTCTTCCACTCGCCTTGAAGATCCACGATTGCGTCATAACGAACAGTCCGCAGTGCTTTTAGGAACTCGCTCGCTTCCCTGCTCCGGATTGCCTGGGTAAGGTCCTTTCCCCAGCGGCTCAGCGCGCTCGGAAAAACATTGTCCACACATTTGTGCCAGACAGGCACCTGGGCGAACGCCTCGTCAACGGCCCAGTCAAAGCGTATCCCGGGGAAAGCTCTGGCTGCATCGCTGAGCGCGGGCAGGGTCTGCACCACGTCTCCCATCGATGAGATCCTGACGATTAGTACGCGCATAGTTATTGGAATGAGTGTGATCCCTTCTTCAATAAGCCTGGGTTTCGTCTCGAGCGGGAAAACCTGTTCGTATGGATCGACAAGATAGTACAGTCACTGGCCCGAATACTTGAAGTTCGCAAAACCTAACCTCACTCCCCTGTTGACTTTTTCCCGTCGCCGGTATTTACTTGGCGGCCTCAGAAGCTTTTTCACTTACTTAGTCTCAGCTCACAAACCAATAGAAGGAGACCCCAAATGAAAAAATGGATTGCTCTCTCTGTCGCAATTCTGTCTTTAGCTGTCGGAATAAGTTTTAAGCTCCACAGGGTAAAGGCCTCCCCAGCTCCAAAGCCAAAGCCTGATCTGATCGTAGATCAAAAACGGCTGTTGCAAAACTGGGTAGTGCGGATCGAGGATCTACCCGCGAATTTCTGTAGCGTGCAAGAAGGCGGCGTAACGCCCGGCGAACGCAAGCTTTTACGGTTTACCGTCTCCACGCCCAACATCGGCACAGCGGACGTGAACCTCGGCGATCCCAATGAACACATTGCCGCGGGCGACGGACTCTATGAGTTCGCCACTTGTCATCGCCACTTCCACTTTCGCCACTACACCCTTTACGAATTGATCGATCCGAACACGGGTTTCGTATGGCGCGCCGCCAAACGTGGCTTTTGCATGATTGATGTTGAGAAATATCAAGCCTTCCCGGGTCCGGCAAACAACGATCGCAACTACCTCTCCTGCGGCGCACCCGCGACAGCCACCAGCCCGGCCATCCCCGGCAATCAAGGCATTAGCCTGGGTTGGGCGGATACTTACGTCTGGCAGCTCGGTGGCCAGTATTTCGTTCTTGACACGGGAGATGGCCAGCCGGAGGTGCCTCCAGGCACGTACATTATTCGCATTACCGTGAACCCGCCGTTTACCCCCATTGCAGGTGAGCCTTGCCCCGCAAAGGATTCAAACGGTTTCTGCCACCAGCTTGCGGAATTGGACTACGGTAACAACGTCAGCGAGATTCAGATCGACATCCCGGACCACCCGGGCAAGCAGGGCGTCGGTCCTCTCAAAAATCAACCACAAATCACGGCCGAGCCAATTGATTAGCTGGTTGCTCACTCAGCCGAGCGGCTCTACCGCTGCAAGGCCGATTTAATACCAAAGCGACGAAGGCCTGTGGAGGAAACTTCACGGGCCTTCCTTTTCGCCGTGCAATCCCATGACAATACGGGCCGTCGCTGAAGATTTACTTTAAACTAAACCAGCCTTTCGCGCATCTTACTCTCAGGGCAACATCTTCCTGGTGTCCAGGTTTGCTTAGAGGCACGCGCAAACTAACAGTTTGCGTTACGAAGCAAAGCCAGGCGCTACCATATCTTCAGCTGATTGATGCCGGGACTGCCGACTGATAAGATTCGGAGTCTCCCGAAAGTCCGCAACAAATGCCCCGGCAACGTGGCCACGACCAGGTTTCATTTTGAGGTTACTAACAATGATAAAGATCGCGACGTTTCTCTTTGGCCTCGCAATCATGTTTGCTCCGGCGGCACCCGTAAAAGCGCAGGATAGCCCGACTCAACAGCCGGCTACCGACGAAGAAAAACAGAAAGAAAAGGCCGCTAATGAAAAGAGGGCCTTTACCTTACTGGAACAGGTTGTAGCTGAAGGGGCCGGCCTCAAACTGCCGGAGAACCGGATTCGGATGCAGATCACCGCGGCAGATCTTTTATGGGACCGCAACGAGGTGCGCGCGCGCGCCCTGTTTTTGCAGGCTGCGGATGGTGTGGCCGAGATGATCCGAACCGTTGAGAATAAGGACACCGATCAGCGTCAAAACTTCCAGATGCGGACGCCGGATCAATTGCGGCAGGACCTGGTGCTGGCCGTGGCGCGCCATAATGCGCCTCTCGCTTATCAGGTGTTGGCCTCGACCCGCTCGTTAACTCCGCCTCCTGCGGACAATTCATTTGGCCAAAGGCCAAACCCGGAAGAGGCGCTTGAACAAATTCTGCTGGCGCGTATTGCTTCGACCGATCCGAAACTGGCACTGCAAAACGCCGAACAGCTAATGGACAAAGGCCAGTATCCGCGCACGCTCACCAGCGTGCTGGGCCAGTTGCAGCAGAAGGATAAGGAAGCCGCTACAAAGCTCGAAGATAAAATCGTTCAGCGTCTGGAATCGGAAAACATGCTCGCCAATATCGATGCCGGAAATCTCGCCATTGGTCTTCTGTCGGGCGGACCAAGAGTGGCGAGCCCTTCGACCGACCCCTCGACGCCGGCGCCGGCTGCTACACCATCTCCACAGAGAAATGCAGGTCGGGTGCTGAGCGAGTCCTCTTATCAGGATCTTATGAGGACCCTGATCGAGACCGCGCTCAAGGCCACACCAGCGCCAGCCGGCAATCAGCGCGGCGGTAACGCCGGCCGTGGCAGAGGGCCGAACGCGGTCCGCCAGGCCAATGCGCAAACGACGCTATCGGATGCTGAGATTGAACAGAACAATGCGCGCCGCTTATTAAGCGGCGTGCAATCGCTGTTGCCCAAAATCGATCAGTACATGCCGGACCGGGCCCAGTTGGTCCGATCGAAGATCGCCGAAGTGGGCATGGGCAATAATAATCAACGGAACGCAGTTGGCCAGGCCATGAACGCACTGCAGCAGGGCAATGCGGACAGTCTGATGGCCGCCGCGCCTAGCGCTCCGGCCCAACTGCAACCAAGAATCTACCAGCAAGCTGC
>DASXRU010000019.1:0-2398 GCA_036506395.1 Pyrinomonadaceae bacterium
AATGCCGTCACCAGCATCAGTGAACCTTTTAAGTGCTCGTCGATCTGGTCGCGGTTGAGCTCGATACCGGCGATGCAGTAATCAACAAATCCATGACTGGCATCGTGAATCAAGCGGATCGAGTGCAGCAGGTTGTGAATCATCACCGGCTTAAAGACGTTCAGCTCGAAGTTTCCCTGCGAACCGCCAAATGTCACCGCGGCATCATTGGCAAAGACCTGTACCGACACCATCGTCATCGCTTCGCTCTGCGTTGGGTTAACTTTCCCCGGCATGATCGAAGAGCCGGGTTCATTCTCCGGCAGTGTCAATTCACCCAATCCGCAGCGCGGACCGGAAGCCAGCCAGCGAATGTCATTGGCAATTTTCATCAGCGAAGCTGCCAGAGTTTTCAGCGCGCCACTGGCGAAAACAATTTCATCGTGGGCCGAAAGCGCGGCAAACTTGTTGGGATGGGATTTGAAAGGAAGGCCGGTCAGCTCGGCGATCTTCTTTGCGGCGCGCTCCCCGAATTCCGGATGCGAGTTCAGCCCGGTGCCGACTGCCGTGCCGCCGATCGCGAGATCAAACAGTCCCGGCATGGTCAACTTCAAACGCTCAATGTCGCGTTCCACAAGACTGGCCCAGCCTGACATCTCCTGGCCGACAGTCAAGGGAGTTGCATCCTGCAAATGTGTGCGCCCGATCTTTACGACGTCGGAAAACTCTTTGGCCTTGGCATCGATCGCGTCCTGGAGGCGCTGAATTTCCGGAATCAACTTATTCATCTGTTCGGCGGCGGCAATGTACATTGCGGTGGGAAAAGTATCGTTCGACGACTGGGACATGTTCACGTCGTCATTGGGATGAATTGGAGTCTTGCTACCCCTCACGCCGCCGGCGATTTCGATCGCCCGATTCGAGATTACTTCGTTGGCATTCATGTTGGTTTGCGTGCCGCTGCCGGTTTGCCACACGCGCAGGGGAAAGTGTTCATCCAGCTTGCCCGCGATAACTTCATCACAAGCCTGAACTATCAACTTCGCTTTGTCAGGCGGCAGTTTGCCAAGATCCTGATTGACCAACGCTGCGGCTTTTTTCAGGATGCCAAATGCGCGAATCATCTCGCGCGGCATCACATCATTACCAATATCAAAATGGAGCAGACTACGCTGGGTTTGCGCACCCCAGTACTTATCCGCCGGCACTTCTATCGCGCCCATTGAGTCGGTTTCGGTACGAGTTTGCTGTTTCTGTTCGGGCGCGTTTTGCGACATTAGCTATTCCTCACTTGCGTTGATTCTTGCTTCCAGATATCGACCACCTGATGCTTTAGCATCTTGACGTTATGACGTCCTAACGCTAACCTTTTCGTCATGAGTTTACCTAAGCGCGCGACAATCTATTTCGAGCCCGGCGTGCACAAGGCCCTGCGACTGAAAGCGGCGCACACTGAGAAGAGTATATCCGATCTTGTAAATGTAGCCGTAAGGCGAAGTCTGGCGGAAGATGCCGAGGATCTGCAAGCTTTCGAAACCCGTAAGAAGGAGCCCAGCTTGTTGTTCGAAGACGTGCTCAAGGATCTGAAGCGGCGTGGCAAATTATGAGCTGCAAATCAAGCCTTCGGCGGTAAAGGAAATCGAAAAACTGCCCCCGCAAAGACAGGCCTAAGATTGTGCAAAAAATTCGTGCCCTGGCCGGCAATCCTCGTCCTCACGGATGCGAAAAACTTTCTGCCGAAGAGAAATACCGGGTCCGCCAGGGGGACTATCGAATGGTTTACTCCGTTGACGATGACGAACGCGTCGTTCTGGTGGTAAAGGTTGGGCATAGGAAAGAAGTTTACCGCTAACTCACTCTACAATTGGATCAAGCATCCTCCGCCGGCGCGCCGGATTCTTGCCAGGCCTTCCATCCCCCGGCCATCGACCAGACGTTGCTGTAGCCCATCTCTTGCAGAACATCGGCCGCCAGAGCAGAGCGATAGCCGCCGCCGCAATAGAGAATTAGTTCGGCAGATTTGTCGGGGACCTTTGTCTCGATGTCGCGTTCGATGATGCCCTTGCCCAGGTGTTCAGCTCCGGAAGCGTGCCCGCCTTCCCATTCCTTATCTTCGCGCACGTCGATTAGCACGGTCTGAGGATTCGCAGCCATCCGGGAGCGGGTCTCGGCCACGGTCACTTCGCGGATCCGGCTTTTGGCAGCGTCAACCAGTTTCAAAAAGCCTTCGGTATGCTTCATGGGCTGCTCTCTTTTCCACCGGGAACATGGCAATTGGATGAAATAGCAACGAATGATTATAATGCCTGTCTTTACAAGAACGCACTAATTATCACGGTGTCGCGCAAGTTGTTGCGTTGCGTGTGCGCGGTCGCAACCTGACAGGTTGCGTTACAATCTCGCTTAAAGAGAGGAACTG
>DASXRU010000020.1:0-39731 GCA_036506395.1 Pyrinomonadaceae bacterium
CGGAGCCGAGGGTGGTGGCAGCGTTATCTGCTGATCCACCTGCTTCAACAACGCCTCTTTCGTCTTCGGCGAAATATCTCCCTGCACGATGATATTGAGGAAGCGCTCCATGATGCGATCCTTATCCACCGACTTTCCTGCCGTGTCACCCACGAATCGCTCCAGGTTCGCGCGAGTGCCAGGGATGCGATTGCTGGCCAGTGACAACCCGAAGTTTAAGCGCTCGAGCAGCGAACCTGTATTGACCCAATTCTCCGCGACGTCCGAGTAACCATTCGGCGTCTGGTAACCGTAAAGCGGTTCGCCCATGCGCGCGATCCATTGATGGAATCCAGGACCGCCGTTAGTGTCGGCGCCCAGCGTGCGCACGGCGCTGATGGCCAACTCGAATGGTCGTTTGATCTTTGCCCGATAAGCTTCCGGCGAATTGAATTCCGGCGAAAAGAAGATCGCCTTTAGAGTCTCGCGAATATCGCCATCGCTTTTGGTAAACGCTGCAGCCACGCGATCGACCAGTGCCGGCGACGGGTTGTCCGTCACGAAGCGCCGCGCCAGCTTGGTGGCAATAAACTTCGCCGTCGAAGGATGGTGCGCCAGAATGTCCAGCACCATCAGGCCATCTTTGAACCCGCCCCCGGCAGGAATCTTGTGGCCCAGCACAATCTTTTCCCCGTCGTCGTGCATACGCGGGGCGAAATAAAATGTGCCCGCTCTGTCACGCGCCGCGCCTCCCATGATTGCCGCCGCGGCCGCACCGCCGCCACGCGGCGCAAAGATGGTCCAACCGGTAAAGCAGCGCGCCACTTCCTGCACATCCTTTTGCGTATAGCCGCCCTCGACACCGAGCGTGTGCAACTCCATCAATTCGCGCGCATAGTTTTCGTTGATGCCTCGCCGCGCCTGTTGCTGCGGTCTTTGTTGCTGCGGATTATTGCTCATGCTGAGTGGCCGGTTGTCTGCTCCGCCCCTCATCAACGCCGCCAGCGGACCTTGCCGCGCTCCCGGCCGCTGACCGGCACGTGGGCCAGGCTGCGCGTTCGGGCTTACGCTTTGAAAGTTGTCGAGATAGAAAAGCATCGCCGGACTTTGGGCAGTCGCCGTTAGCAAGTCATAAAACTTGCCCATGGTGTGCGGTCGGATTGTGTCGCGATCGTAAGAAATCAGCAGCCAGCGGTCGGCTCCCTTGCCCGCGAAGACGTTGAAGTGGTTAGTCCAGAAATCGACGAGAACTTCCTGTAACTGCCGCTCGCTATACACCGCACGAAGAATTCGCGACGCATTCAGCTCGCCGGTGAGGAACTGCGGCGGACGCAAATTGTTCTGCACGTAATAATCCCGAACTGCCTTGCGATAGGCTTCGTTGTTCAGTGGATTTGCGGCATCGTTGTTTGGGTTGGCTGGGGCGTTACCCTTTGCTTCGTTTCCCTTCGCCATCTCCGTGTTGGACGGATCAGCCGACATGGCGCCGCCTTTCGGCTGTGCGCCCGCAACATTCGGCGTCGCGTTTGCTCCACCTTTAGTGCGGTTATCGCGCGCCGCGGCTAGATCGGCGGGGAGACTGCCACGATTTTGTAACTGGCGCAGAAGTTGACCCGGTTGTGGATACTTCTCATATAACTCGGCGGTTGTCATCCGCAGCGTCTCGAGGTTTTGTACCTTGGCTTCGGCGACTGCATCATCAATCTTGCCGGGCTCAAGTTGTTGCGCGATGTACTTCTCGATGCCCAGCGCTTTCACGCGCTCCACGTCACCCGGACGTGCGCCATACCCGAGCCGGTTCAGAACATGCAGAATGCGCTGCTCTTCACTCAGCTTGTTTGCGGACACTTTGGTCCGCTGGGCACTGACGCCCACCGCGAAGGTGCCCGTTAACAGGGTCAGGATGGAGAGAATGGCCGCCCCGCGCCGCACTAGCGAAACGCCCCGTATCAACTGCCTGTCTGTGCTTTTCATAACGTCGATTCCTAATCTGTCTTATTTAGAAGGGAAACCTCAAGAGCACTATGTCCGCTGCCGATGTTAGACGCGCGGCAAACGCCAATGGTCGGACAAATACGATGTGATCGTGGGCCGCGGCTCGCCGCCAAATAAGGCTATCTGACGGGACGCGGATAGCTGGCTGGGCTGTGCATTCCCCGTTTATTCACCGCCCGCACACCAAAGAAATAGTTGTCCTTGGACATGCCCTTCATCGTGTAGCTCGTCACGTTTCCGACCATGCGCGAGTTGGTCCAGGTGGGCGCAGTCGTCTCTCTCCAGACGATTTCATAGCCGGCTAGGTCGGGTTCCTTGTTTGCGTCCCAT
This sequence comes from Pyrinomonadaceae bacterium, assembly GCA_036506395.1. Taxonomy (GTDB): domain Bacteria; phylum Acidobacteriota; class Blastocatellia; order Pyrinomonadales; family Pyrinomonadaceae; genus DASXRU01. The sequence goes on from DASXRU010000020.1 coordinate 2,305, forward strand.
TTCAAATCCGTATCATTGGTCAGCCGCGCGGTGATGATTGCGGCATTCTTCGGGCGCGCCGGCGCCAGCGCCAGGACTGCCAGTGAAGCAGCATTGATGCGGGCGACATTGGCGATATAGTTGAAATCGTCGAACTGCGGCAGGTCCCCATATTGCACGCCGTTCTCCAGGCGCACGTTCTGATGCTGGTGGTGATAGTCTTCGTTGGACTCAGTAAAGCGAACTGCCGGAAAGCCACGTTCGAGAAATGGAATATGATCGCCGCCGCGCAAATACCGATCGCGACGATAGACCATCGTCACACGCATGCCCCGCACATAGCTCTCGCCGGTTTCCTTTATGAAACGGGCCAGTTGTCGCGACGCCGAATCGTTCTCGCCGCCGACACCGCGCCGCACGTTGGCTTCTTCCGGCTTCTCGTTTGAAGGCACTCCTTCTGAAAACACACGCACGCTGCGCGCGTCTCGTACGCCGTTGCCTCCAAGCGAGCTGCCGATGATGTCGTTAGTGAACATCGCCTCAATGTCCAACTCCTGCTTCGCCTGCTCCGCGAAGTAGGTCGAGCCGAGAAGACCCTGCTCTTCTCCGGCAACCGACATGAAGATAATTGTCGCGTCAAACTCGTACTTAGCCATCACGCGCGCCATCTCGAGCACTGCTGCCGTGCCCGACGCATCGTCGTTCGCCCCCGGAGCATCGCAGATTGCATCCGTCGGACTGGTGCACATGGAATCATAGTGACCGCTGACAACGTACAGCCGATTTACAGAAGCCGGCTGCGTGCCTTTCAACGTAGCGACGATGTTCGTAATCAGAGTCGGCTTCGGGACGCGGCCACGCGGCGGCGGTTGCGCCTCCTGCGTGTACGACTGCTTTTCCACGGTCATTCGCCCGCCGGACTGCTCGGCAGCTTTTGAGAACTCGCTGAAAAGCCAGTCACGAGCGGCGCCGATTCCGCGCTTTGGATTATCCTGCTCCGAAAGAGTGTTTCGAGTGCCGAAGGACACCAGCGTGCGGATGGTGCGCTCAATGTTCCGTGCGTCGATCTCCGCAACAATGCGCGCCACCTCTCGATTGCGTCCTACGGTGCTGATCCTCGCAGGCGCGGATCGGTTCGGTTTGTTTGTGGCCGGTGTCTGCGAAAATATAGTTGGTCCGAAAGCGGTGTTGGTTGCCAGCGCAAGAACCAGAAGAGGTGGCACAGACTTCAGTCTGTGGTTTCTCAATCTAATCATGAATGGTATTCGCCTCGGGCTAGTCTTCTATTTGTGTACCGCAGAGTAATCGCAGACTGAAGTCTGCGCTACTCCGGCGTCGACCTGACTGCGTGGTTTCTTTCCCCTGGCTCTCGATAGGCGGGCTGGAGCGTCCGCGTCGTGTGATCAGTGACACTGGAAGTCGGGGCGTAACCGGCAGGGGCGACGGGCGCAGCGATTTGCTTTACGGCTTCTTGCTTTGGCGCTTTCTTGAGCGCCGGGCGGTGCAGGGAGGCTTTGATCAGACGTGAAAGCAGAAGTAACAGCATGAAATCCGCCGCCATGATCGTAAACATGCCCATAACAATGGTAGCGATCACGGGATCGTTCTGGTGAAACACTTCTCCCAGTCTGGTGGCGCCTTCAATCACCCCCGCGAAGCCGCCCAGCGTGATCGTCAAGAGGACGAACCCAATAACCATTATGGGCTTGGTAAGACTAACCGGGGCCAGCTCCGCTTCAATAAGGGTGGTATTCAAATTGGCCCCACAGCGATTACAGTAGTTAAGCCCGATGGCATACTCGGCTCCGCATGATGGACAAAACATACTGCCTCCTTCAAACGTGCTCGACAAAACTTCACAGTTTCGTTGTTCGGACGGGCGCTTTGTTTAGAGTCGGGTTATTGCCCGACTGAGCGGGCGGTACCCCGCTCCTAAACCTGGGTTTCGACAAACTGAAGTTTGTCGGACATCCCGGCTGTTAATAAGGTTCAGCGAATCATGCCGGAGTCACCAGCTAGTACGAGCCGAAACGATTAGAAGTTCTGCGATGAACCGGGGTTAGTGTATGCGATATGCTTTGCCGTTCCAAACAACGACGACGTCGCCAAGTTGTTCGGCAATTGCGCGCAGGCCGGGCTCATCGTTAACGATGCTCCGGTACTTGTCCGAACCGCGAGTGAGGGTCGTTAATTTCAGGGAGGAGGTGTAGGCGGCGTCAACCCAGGTCCGGTTCTGGAGGTAAAAGGTATGCCCACTCACTTTGCGGGTCTCCTGTGAAACCTCGGAGGTTCGCGCCTGGGCAGTGCCCGAACTTCGCCCTTCGGATTCAGATTGTTCTCGAGCCCGCCGTGGGCCTCCCTTACTTTTGACTTCACTTGCCACGATGCCGGACTTCGGCGGTGCCGCCAGACCGGCGTCGCGATTTCGTTTGGAAAACTGCTCTTCCTTTTGGGCCGCCAGTGTGTCGCGAGCGGCCGGCGCGGGCTCATCCGCGGACGCTTTATCCGCCAGCTTGATACTATTCGAGGGTTCAGGCTTTGCGGCGGGAACAGCCGCCGGAACATTCCGGGATTTTTCATCACGTTCGTTTGTGGCAGCGTTCGGCTCTGGCGCAAATCCGGGCTGCTGGGCATTCGCAGCTCCAGCATAACCAGAGGTGTTCTGTTTGATGTCTGCCGATTGAACTTTTTCTGCGGCCGCATCTTTTGCCGGATTTACTTTCGCGGATGTCTCCTGGCCGCTTTCCCTTTGCAATGGCGTGGCAGTTCTGTTTGCCGAGCTTCCCTGGAACGGTGCAGTCGGAACATCCGCCGGCTTCGCCGTGCTCGCCGGTTCATTCTGAGCAACAAACTCACGCTGTTCGCGGTGGCGCAGCGCCACAAATGCTACGGTCACTAAAACGACCACAGCCAGGGCAGGCACGACGTAGCGGATCGCCGGGAACGAAAAAAACGCTGTTATCGCTGGTCCCAGGGAACTCAGAAACGACCTCTCCGGGTTGGTCACGTGCGTTAACCGCGCGGCAGCAGAGGTCGTCATTGTCAGTTCGGCAGCGAGCTTGCGGCAGCTATCGCAATCAGCAAGATGCGACACATAACGAGTACGAGCAGACTCAGGCAGCGCATTTTCCGCGAAGGCGTTCATCTCGTCCGCATCCAGGTGACCGTGCGGACCTTCATTAGCGCGAGCCGCGCCCGCTGCAGAGGTAGTTTTAATACGCTGCGCGTGCCTGCCCAGCAAAAGTTCCATCTCTTTGTCGTTAGTCGCCTTCATCAGAAATCCATTGGCCGCTTGCCACTGCTGTTATAAGAACGTCAAACACTTCATTGCTTGCGACGAAACGTCCGGCTTTGCTCTGCTCAATCAATCAACTTGCCCCCGTTGAATTCGCATCCAGAGCAGGCGCTGTCACCAACGGCTCCAGATCAACCTCCAGGTGCGATGTCACCTCTGCCAGGGAGCGATCAGTCTCGGACCTGGTCCAGCCGTGCTCATTCATCAAGATCGTCGCTACGTGCTGCCGTAAATCAGTGTGGACTCGGCTTAGACGACGACTGGCGGTGGCTTCATGCACACCTAAAACTGCGCCGGCCTCGCGCAGGCGAAGCCCGTCGAAATAGTAAAGCTTTACCAGCAGCCGATCCTCCGCCGCCAGTTCCGCAATTGCGCGCGTCAGAGCCTGTTCGACATGCGCGCCTGCTCGCTCACTTGCCAGCGACTCCTCCGGATTTAGTCCCGGATTGGCCGCGAAGACCTGCTCGCTCTGATGTGAACTGCGCGAGAGTCGATCCATTTCGGGCTCTTCTTCCGTCTGCACAAAGCGGGCCTGCTTGCGATGCTGATCGATCGCCAGTTGGCCGACGACGGCGCGCAGCCAGCCACCCAGCGAGCCGACACCGGAATAATAGGCAAGCTTACCCGCAGCGCTCCCATCGTCGCGGGCCTTCAGGCCATGGAGCTCAGCCCAAATCGATTGCGCTAAATCTTCAGCCGCGTCTTCGTTCGAACTGGCCGAGCGCGCTGCCGAACGGACCGTGGAACCGTGTCCTTCAACCAGATCGCTCCAGGCGCCCTCATCACCGCGCTCGCAAGCAACTTTCAGGCAAAGATCATCAGCATGCACCGCGTCCAGGAACTTGTTTACTGACTCCGCTGGTGCGCGCGGGTTGTCCTTTAAAAGATACTTCTCCAAGGCCGAACGGAGCCGGCCGGAAAGCGCCGAAGTGTCCAGCGAACGAGAGTCCGTAGCGCGCTCCAGCAACCGCTTGGCGCCCTCGACAGTCAGCTTCTCTACCTGCTCAGAGTTATCCGTCAATGGGGTTCTCTTCAAAACCGCTGGTTTGCTCATGCTATCACGATCCCATGCGCGATTTGCTGTTCTTCCCGTCATACGTTTGATGTCTCGTGCCAGGCCGGGTTGCCGGGACGCATCTGCTTTCGCCGTCTTATCAATTGAACAATTCAGCCGATCAGCGCCGCGCTTTGACACCTGTCGGGGCCTGTTCTAGATTCAAGTCCGTAGTTCGAAGGACCGGGTCGGACATCGGAATTTCACAATTTCAAAGTGCTGCGCGTAACTGAAATCTTTCGCTCCATTCAGGGAGAATCGACTCATACTGGGCGGCCGTGCACTTTTGTGCGGCTAACCGGCTGCCCGATGAGATGCACCTGGTGTGACAGCGAGTATACCTTTACTGGCGGTGACCATTTTTCCATCGAGCAAGTGGTGGAACGGGTGCGCGAATTCGGCTGCCGGCTGGTTGAGGTTACCGGCGGCGAGCCGCTGGCCCAGCGCGAGGCTTTGGCGCTTGTCGAACGCTTGTGCGATGAAGCATATGAGGTGCTCATCGAAACGGGTGGTTATGTTTCGACCGAAGATGTTGACCCACGCGCTAAGATCATTCTCGATGTAAAGTGTCCGGGCTCGGCTGAGGCCGAAAGGAATCATTGGCCCAATCTCGAACGGCTGCGCGCGGATCGCGATGAAGTCAAATTTGTGATTGCGGACCGCGCGGATTGGGATTTTGCCCGGCGCGTGATCAACGACTATGAGCTGGAACGGCGCGCCAGGGCAGTCCTCATTTCGCCCGCGTGGGGTGCGATAGATCTCCAGGAGATGGCCAACCTGATTGCGGCCAGCGGCCTGAATGTTCGGATGCAGTTACAAATGCATAAGTACATATGGGGTCCGGAGGCGCGCGGCGTATAGAAAGCAACGATGAAGCATGAAGACTAATGGCGCTCCCTTCCTATGAAGAATTGACAATATGGGTGGCAGCACTGAAATCCTGGATCAGCCGGTAGCTGAAAGCGACTCAGCTTTCGCCCTTCATCCTTCATCCCTGCGTCTGGCGGTATGTCTGGTTTCGGGTGGGATGGATTCGTGTGCTATGGCGGCAATCGCGCGGGAAGAGAACAGCGAACTGGCGTTTTTGCACGTTTCGTATGGTCAGCGAACCGAAGCGCGCGAACGCCGCGCGTTCGAGCAACTCTCGGATCACTATGGCGTAAAGAAGCGCCTGGCGGTTTCAATCGAGCATCTTGCAAAAATAGGAGGCTCGTCACTGACTGATCCTGACATACCCGTCAGCACTGCCAGTTTGAACTCGCCAGACATTCCCACCAGTTACGTTCCCTTTCGCAACGCACACTTACTGTCAATCGCCACCAGTTGGGCCGAAGCGCTGGGCGCGACACGGGTTTACATTGGCGCCGTCGCCGAAGACTCATCCGGTTACCCTGATTGCCGGCCGGAATTCTACGCGGCATTTCAGCGCGCGATCGACGTCGGTACGCGGCCGCAAACGAACGTACAAATCGTCACTCCAGTTATCGCGATGCGCAAATCCCAAATTGTACGCCGGGGACTTGAACTCGGCGCCCCCTTCGAACTCACGTGGTCTTGTTATCAGGCTTCAGACCGTGCTTGTGGCTGCTGTGATTCCTGCGCCTTGCGGTTGAGGGCTTTTCTTGAAGCTGGGGTGACGGACCCGATTTCTTATGCTTGACAGCCGGGGCATCGCTAATTAACGTAATGGCGCTCTTAGGAACCCGAATTACAACCAGTAGTCTAATCAAGGCATCTTAATCATCCCCCATCATGATAAGAGCCAAACATACTTCGGAGGACTATTCAATGCTTCGCAAATGCAATCTTATTTTTGTCGCAGTCATTAGCCTGTTTTTGGGCACGGTATCCGCGTTCGCTCAGACCGGCCAATTGCGCGGCCATGTTTTGTTGCAGCAAGCGGACGGAACGAAGGTGCCGGCTGCCGATGCCGCCATCGATGTCTATCGCGTCGATCTGCCCGGAAAATACCCTACCAAGGCAAATAAGAAGGGCGAGTTTGTATTCGCAGGATTGCCCTATGTTGGCAACTACGTAATCACAGCCAGCCTGCCGAATGCTCGGCCGGTCTATCAGTCAAATATCAAAGTCGGACGAGACATTGACTATGAGTTAACGCTTTCGCCGGGCGACGGTAGCCGCCTGACGCTGGACCAGATCAAAGCTGCGATGGCCGCCGGAGGCGGGACCCCCTCGGGAGGCGGCGGAGAGAGCGCAGCGGATAAGGCAAAGCGCGAAGAGTTGTTGCGCAGGAATGCCGAGATTGCCGCGGAGAATAAAAAGGCCGGCGAGATCAACGAGGTAATTGGCCGCACTTTCAAGCTTGGCAATGAGGCCCTGAAGGCCAAGAACTATGACGAAGCAATTAAGCAGTACAAGGAAGGACTGGCTGCCGATGCTGACCAACCGGCGCTGCTTACCAATTTGTCGGTGGCCCTTAGGGCTCGCGGCGTCGACCGGTTCAACGCCGGTGTAAAGGCCAAAGATCAGGCCGGACAGGACGCTGGAAAACAGGACTTTCGCGACGCCGCCGACGCGGGCAACAGAGCTGCTGACCTTTTTAAGAAACAAACCGCCGCCACAGATCCCGCCGAACAGGCGAAGCAGACTGCCAACAAGTATTTTGCGTTGGCGGCTCGCGCGGAATCAATGCGACTGTTTGTAACCAAAGTCGATCAATCAAAAGCGGACGACGGCCTGGTTGCGTTTCAGGAATACATCGCCGCAGAAACGGATCCGGTTAAGAAGAAACAAGCGGAGTTGGACGCCGCAAGAATGTTGTTGGATGCAGGCCAGGCCGCCAAGGCTCTGGTCGAGTATCGAAAGCTGCTGGCGATCAATCCCGACGATCCTGACGCTAACTTCGGGGCCGGGCTGGCTCTATTCGCCGACGAGACGGACCCGAAGACGAGTTATCAACAGGCAGCAAATTACCTGCAGCATTTTGTAGACGTGGCTCCTGATACTCATCAATTCAAGGCCGAGGCAAAGGATATCCTTGCTGAGCTGAAGAACACACAGAAGGTCGAGCCGGTTAGGACTGCTCCCGCTCGTCGTCGAAGACCTTAAGGTTGATACGCGAAGCGCGCCCACTGTCAGTTGTTCTGGCTCTGGCTCGTGTTTGACGCAGTTGACTGTGAACCGCTGGTAGTTCAGTGAAAATCATGCGAAGCCGCAGCCGCCACCGTGAAAGAAATTGGCTGGACCCGCCTGGCTTTAACTGAAATTACATTGTCCTGGTGCTGCAGTATTCCCTCAATTAAAAGAAACGGATGATCGACCAGCACTAAACGGTTCTGATCAAAAAGCCGGGGGGTAATGATCACGTTAGCCACGCCCGTCTCGTCTTCCAGGGTCAGAAACACAAACCCTTTTGCCGTGCCGGGACGCTGGCGAACGATTACCCATCCGCCAATCCGCACTCTAAAACCATTGCGCATGTTTTGCAGATCGAGGGCCCGCGCACAGCCAAGCTTATCCAACTGGGCCCGATGATGAGCTACCGGATGTCGCCCAATCGTCAAGCCCGTGCCCCGAAAATCCGCATTCAACCTTTCCGGGAGAGTCATGGGAGTTAGAGGCGAGTTCCCGTCAGTTTCATGAAGCTCTTCGTAAAGCGGCCCTGCCGGACGCACCACCCGCTCAATTTGCCATAACGCATCGCGGCGATGGACTCCGTAGGACAGGCATTCCTGCCTGTCTTGTGGAACACCCAATTCTTCTGCGGCTATGCCGCTCATCAGCGCAGACAAGTTCTGCCTTTCCGTGGCGTGGCTAATTCCTTTTAAGTCGAGACTTTGCCTCGACACATGACAGGCAGAAATGCCTGTCCTACCCTGAATAAAATTCAGCGCCCCCACCGCGGCCAGCTTTCGCATTTCATCTTTACGCAGCTCCGGCACGCGTTGATGTAGATCGTCAATACTGGTGAAGAGCCGCTCTTTTCGTTCGCGCTCGATTGCCCGGCCTGACACTTCGCTCAAGCCTTTCACATATCTCAAGCCCAAACGAAGGAGCGGGTGTGGAGTGTAGGGTGTGAGGGTGTGGGGTGTTGGATGAACCAACTGGTTTTCGCCCAATTGATTTTCAGCCGACACCCCACACCCGACACCCCACACCCTTTCTTCTAACCCCACCCCCTCATCCTCTTCAATCGTGCACAACCAATCCGATCGCATCACATCAATTGGCTTGACCTTCAATCCGTGTCGCTGCGCGTCTTTGATAATCGTAAAAGGCTGATAGAAACCCATCGGTTGATTGTTGAGTGTGGCGGCCGTGAATGCGGCCAGGTAATGACACTTCAAGTACGCGCTGGCGTAGGCAATCAACGCGAAACTTGCCGCATGCGATTCAGGAAAGCCGTAGAGCGCAAACGAAGTGATTGACTGCACGATCTCGTCCTGGGCTTTGGGGCTGAGGCCGTTGCGCGTCATGCCAGTGCGCAGTTTGATTTCGACTTCTTTCATACGCGCCTCGGATCGTTTAAAGCCGAAAGCGCGGCGCAGCTCCTCGGCCTCGCCGCCGGAAAAGTCTGCGCAGACCATTGCCATCTTCAGCAGTTGCTCTTGAAACAGAGGCACTCCCAGCGTGCGCCGCAATGCCGGCTCCAACAAAGGATGTGGATAGGAAATCGGTTCGCGGCCCTGCCGGCGTTTAAGATAAGGATGGACCATGTTGCCGACAATGGGCCCGGGACGAATGATGGCCACCTGGACTACGATGTCGTAAAACTTTTGCGGGCGCAGTCGTGGCAGACACGACATCTGGGCGCGGCTTTCCACCTGAAACATTCCTATCGTGTCGGCTTTCTGCAACGCTTCGTAGACTGCCGGGTCGTCCTGTGGCAGGTGCGCCAGATCCACTTCTTCTTTGTAAGCTTCGCGGATCAATTCAATTGAATCTTCCAGCACCGCCATCATGCCCAGGCCCAGCAAATCAACTTTAATGATCCCTAAATCGGCGCAATCTTCCTTGTCCCATTGCACCACGACACGGCCCGGCATGGCAGCGGACTCCAGTGGCACCACAGAGTCCAGCTGTCCCTGGCAAATGACCAGCCCCCCTGAGTGCTGGCCCAAATGGCGTGGCAAATCCTGCACCATTTGATAAAGCTGAAAGAACTTTTTGATCCGTGGATTCCGTAAATCCAATCCCGCATCGCGAAACTGCCGCAAGGTTGAATCCTTCGGATCCTTCCATTCCCACGTATGCACCAGACCCGACAGACGTCCCAGTGTGTCCTCATCGAAGCCGAGGACTTTGCCGACTTCCCGAGCTGCCGACCGGCCGCGATAAGTGATGACGTTTGCAGTCATCGCTGCGCCAAGTTTTCCATAGCGCTCATAAACGTACTGGATAGCGCGCTCGCGCTGATCGCCGCTGGGCAAATCGAGATCGATATCCGGCCATTCACCACGTTCTTCGGAAAGAAAACGCTCGAACAACAGTTCCATGCCGACTGGATCGACGGCAGTAATTCCCAGGGAATAACAGACAGCGCTGTTTGCTGCCGAGCCACGTCCCTGGATCAGGATTTCCTGTTGGCGACAAAACTGGACAATGTCCCAGACAATCAGAAAGTAACCTTCCAGATGAAGCTTTTCGATCAGCACCAGTTCGCGCTCAATCTGCTGCCACGCTCGCTCGTAGGTGGGCTTTCCGTTTTTGCCTGTATATCGCCGGCGCGCACCTTCGTCCGTGCGTTTGCGCAAAAACGACGTCATTGTCTCACCTGCTGCGACGGGATACCTGGGAAACTCGTAACCGAGATCTTTCAGCGTAAATTCAAGCCGCGATGAAAGCTCGACCGTGTTGGCGATTGCTTCAGGCAGGTCGGCAAATAGCTGCGACATCATCTTCGCCGGTTTCAGAAAAGCTTCGGAGTTTCTTGCCAGCATGCGCCCGGCATTTTCCAGGCGCACGTGATTGCGTATGCACGTAAAGACGTCTGCTACCTGACGCTGCCCGCGTAGCGCATAACGCACGCCGTTGGTAGCCAGCAAAGGAAGGTTCAACCTCCTGGCAATTTCAACCACCGCCTGATTGCGTGCCTCCTCTTCACGATTGAAATGGCGCTGCAGCTCGGCATAGACATTTCCTTTGCCAAAAACCTCCACCAACCACTCGGCTCTTTTTTTTGCTTCCCTCGTGCTCTCCCTGTCTGCGTAGTGATTAAATCGAAGCGGTCCATCAACCTCACCAGTCAAGCAAATCAATCCTTCCGCATGCTCTGCCAGTTCTTCCGGGGTGACCGCACATTCGCCAGGCTTTGCATGCTTCGGCACACGTAGCTTCATTAGCGTGATCAAGCGACAGAGATTTTGGTAGCCAACACGGTTGCGAACCAGTACCGGAAGGGTTGTGACATCTTTAGTTTTGGGACTTGAGACTTGAGACTCGAGATTCGAGACCGTGATTTCCGTGCCGATATGTGCCTTAATTCCATTCTTCTCCGCTGTCAGGTGAAACCGCGGGGCGCCATAAACTCCATCCCGATCGAGCAAAGCCATCGCCGGCATCTCCAGCTCCAGACAGCCGGCGATCAACTCTTCAGGCGTCGCAGCGCCTTCCAGGAAACTGAATGCCGACCGTGCATGTAATTCGATGTATTGCTGAATCATGATTGGGAAAATGACGGCTATTGTTATTGGGTTGGGAGGTCTGCTCCACGCATGGTCAGTGGTTGTTCCTTAATCATAAATGCCCTCTATAAACCAGGAGCGACTATTCAGCTCACGATAAATGCGATAAAGCACTTGTCGAGGCGGACCTGTATGTTGTTCCCGGCTTGATGATCCTGCGCGGCTCTCAATCGCCACGTCCCACTCGTCTCTGGCCCAACTGTCAGTGCACCACCAATCACCAGATGTGCGCCAGGGACCAGCTAACTGCACAACTTTCCCCATAACACTGCGGCTTTTGCCCGGAGCGCTAATTCTTGTGGGATAACCGCGAGCTGCTTCTACCACTGCAGGCAATGGCGGCCGAAACACGCGAAATCCCAAAAAGCATTTGCACTTGCGCATTTCCTCTTGCGAATTTCTTACCTGGCGTTCCCTGCGTCTCGTGTGAAGAGATGTTTCTTTCAGTGCAAATCTCTTTATTCGAAAAGTGCCCGGCCGATGTGTATCGATCAACTCAGGTGAGCCGATATTGTTCGCCCCCACCAGCTTTCCCAATCGTGCCAGTGTCAGCTCCAACTTTTCCGGTTCCGGCGCCAGTGGAATAAATAATCCGTCCTGCAGCACACAAGGTTTTACTGGCTCGCAAGCTATCGACACCGCCACCACAGGTGATTGAGGTGGATACGTTTCCGTGTTGAGCAGCAACAACTTCAGAAACACTTTGTGGTCGCGCATGGGGCAAGGAAGAGTTAGATTGTGCTCATATAAAATTCCATCTTCAAGTTTTAATTTGAGGCGTAGCTCATTTGTGGCAAATGCATATGCATGCAATTTTGCGCAAACCTGATTGAGCAAACGGGCCAGGATGAAAGCGAGTGGCTCAAGCTCGGCAATCGGATGCTCTAATTCGATCGAGTTCTCAAAATCTGGCGCCGGCTGGACAAGATTTAAGTGTCGATCACTTTTACCGGCAGCAAGTTGTTGCAGCCTGAGTCCTTCTCGGCCCAGGCGCTCGGAAACGCCATTGATGGGAAGCGCCGCAAAATCACGAAAGGTCTGAACCCCCCAGAGTCGGAGTGTTTCGAAGATTTCTTGTGTTTCCTGGGAACTCTTCTTTTCATTCCGTGTCCCGCGTCCCCTGTGGGACTTTGGGCTTTGGTCCGGGGCCGTTGGACCTTCGACTTTTGACCCTGGAGTTAATAGAGCTTCGATAGGCAAATCGCCCAGACCAGTGAGTTCTTCTCCGGGAGAAATAAAGGTTATGCCTTTAAGAAACCTTGCCGCGAATACCACCGCATCAGGATTCGCAGCCACAGCAACATTTACTTTGCAACCAAGCCCGCCAGCCGCTTTCGACTTGGCAGCCCGGCTGGCAATGTCATTTGCCAGTTCATAAGCCGAACCGAAAAGGAGTTCGCACCCCTCGATATCCATTACCACCGTATTCTGAGTTGACCCTTCCACTAGCGGCGAAAAACTATAGGCAAAGTCCATCAACAACGTGTTGTCTGCGATAGTTGGGCCATAAATACAGGCAAACATAAGCACCTGCCATGTCAGGGGAGAGAGCGGATTGAAAAGCAGCCTAGCGAAGATTAGCGAATATTTACGAAAATCGCAAGGAGGACTCGTGGGATAGCATTAGAGACAGGCTGTAGCATGAAAGCAGACCTTTCTATTGCTGAAAGAAACCGGTTTCCGGCGCTCAGCGTTCAGATGCAGCCCGCAAAGTAGAAGAGTATGACCTAACTTATTGGAAATTGAAGAAAATGAGTTAGCAACGGACAGTCGGCTAACAACGTGGGCTGACTGGGCCTCAGGAAGTGAACCACTAAATACTGACGATAGGGCAGCTGCCTTCGATGCCCTATGCAGATGATTAGGCAAAACTGAGGCGTCGTTGGCAGAGGTCCAAACCTGATTTTCATTACTCATTTCTATTGCCAGAGAAGCACGAGAGCCGACACAAGAGGTTTGTGCGGTAACCACCAAAGCCGTAGGTGTGTTTTCGATCGCGCGGCGAAATCGGAACCACCACGACGAGATGATTCGTCGCACGTCCTGCGATGGAATGTCTGCAAGATCCAGCGCGACCAATCCGAAGCCGCCGCTCTGCAACAACAAATCAGCAGCTTTGAACGCCCGCTCAATTTTGTTACCCTCCCCCGCACTCAGATTTCCTTCCGCCCCGCACCGCACCCATAGTAGCTGATCAAAAACTATTCCCGCGCCCGCAGCCGATGCCGGATCGAAGGCGTCGTTTGTATCCACTAGCGCACACACTTCCTTTTCGTTTGTGGCCCGGGCCAGCGCGGAAAGCATGACGCTGGTTAGACCGGAAGACGCCGATCCAAAAACCTCTGTAATTGCGCCACGCGGCAGGCCTCCGGTAATCACGTCCACTTTCGGAATGCCCACCGATAAAACTTCTGCCGGCGCTTTCTCGCGCAACTTGACAGCTGCGCCGAAACGCCCGGTTATCTCGGATTCGATTTCAGCTTTTGAAAGGACTGCCCTCATGACTTATAAAATACATTTAAGTTTAGATCGGGGGACAATTTTGCCACCTAAATCTTCATCCGGGTCTGCGGAAGAATTTTTTCCCGCGAAGAAATCTCTTAAAGCGTTTCGTGACGCTGCTGCCGACTGCAAAGCCTGCGACCTCTGGAAGCGTGGCACGCAAACTGTCTTTGGCGAAGGCCCTCGTCGCGCTGAAGTTCTCTTCGTCGGCGAACAACCCGGTAATGAAGAAGATCTCCAGGGCAAACCATTTGTTGGCCCTGCAGGACGTTTGCTCGACGATGCGCTCGAAGAAGCTGGCATCGATCGCTCTCAAACTTACGTCACCAACGTCGTCAAGCACTTTAAATGGGAACCGCGCGGCAAACGTCGCATTCACAAAAAACCAAACGCGCAGGAAATCTCAGCATGCCGGCCGTGGCTGGAGGCTGAAATTGCCATGATCAAACCAAAGGTGATCGTGGCCCTGGGCGCAACTGCGGCTCAGGCTCTGCTGGGCCTAACGTTTCGCGTGACCAAACAGCGCGGCCAGTTCATCGAATCAACTCTTGCGCCGTACATAATGGCCACCATTCACCCCTCCGCGATATTGCGGGCTCCCGACGAGGAGACCCGCCGTCTCGAGCGTCGACGATTCGTTGACGATCTAAAAAAACTCGCGCGAGTTCTTAAATGACAAGGGGCTGGCACCTGCTGGATTGCAATTCTGCCGCCTGCGCAATTCGCACCCGGGAATTTTAAGCAAGTAGCTCCACATCAATGATTATACTTACGAATAACACCAATCACGATGCCCTGGATTCTTACGCGATCCGTCGGCTTCACGAAGATCGGCTCGTAGCTTGGATTCGCAGCTTCCAATCGCACGTGGTTACGTCCTTGATGGAATCGTTTCACCGTAGCATCACTCCCATCTATCAAGGCCACGACCGTCTGGCCATTTTCAGCGGTGTCTCGCGATTCGATGATAATTAAATCACCGTCACGAATTTGCTCATTGATCATCGAATCACCCCGGACTCGCAAGGCAAAGGTGCGCTCTCGTCCAATCATGTCACGCGGCACGCGCACTGTTTCATAACTTAGGATCGCCTCAATCGGCTGGCCGGCAGCGACTACTCCTAACAACGGAATTTCATCCTCATTGTCAGTGGGGCTTTCCTTTACGACTTCAATTCCCCGGCTGACGTTGGGAATTCTCCGAATCATTCCTTCGTCTTCTAAAACGGAAAGTATATGGTGGACGCTGGCAGGTGAGCTCATGCCGAATTGCTTTCCGATTTCCGCGATCGTCGGTGCCTGATCGTGCACCTCTAGGTATCGGCTTATGAAATCAAGAACTTTTTTTTGGCGGGAAGTAAGGGCCATACATTCCTCCATCCTACATTTGCTATTCAGCGAAGGTGCGCGAATATTGTCGAACAAGAGCGAAGATTTGTCCAGACAAGTTCTGTGCGGGTTATCCCTTCGCTAGCCCGGTAGGTTGTGTGTTGTTCAGTTTGCCAGATCCGCCGTAATCCATATTATCTGGAATTATCTGGAACCCGCCGCGAAATACTCCAGAATCCCTCCACTAAGCCGGTTTTCCCTTAGATTTTCGTTGACACTCTGGAGGTTAAACGCTAGTATCTCGTGTGCAACGGCGTTTAGCGCCGGCCGCGTGCCTAGTGAACTCGCTTCTACTGCCCTCGATCTAGGCCATTCTACAAAACCCCTTAACCCGCCTCTATTGAAGAGTCTTCAACGTTGAATCTATCGGAAAACACATGTCGGCCAAATTAGGCGAAATACTGGTTCGCGAGAACCTCATCAGTCCACAGCATCTCCGGGAAGCGTTGGATTACCAGCGCGAGCACGGGGGTCGTCTTGGTTACAACCTGGTAAGACTGGGGTTAGTTTCCGACGATATGATCACTGCTGTCCTGTCGCGACAGTATGGCATCCCCTCCGTCAACTTGGAGCTTTTCGATATCGACGAGGCGGTGATCCGCCTTATCCCTCAAGAAGTCGCTCAAAAATACTCAGTGCTTCCCCTTTCCCGGGTCGGCGCCACGCTCACTCTGGCGATGGTTGATCCCACAAACGTCTTCGCCATGGACGACATAAAGTTCATGACAGGACTCAACATCGAACCGGTTGTGGTTGCCGAAGCCAGTGTGCAGCAGGCGATCGCAAGGTACTACAGCACTTCGCGCGAAATAGAACTGGCACCCGTAGCTCCCGACGTTGTCCTACAAGGCGAAAGTGGAGGCATCACACATGCGGATCTGATTTCTCTCGATAGCCTGGACTTTGATGCCGAAGCTACTGCTGATCAGGTAGAAGTTTTAGAAGACAATGAGGAGATCGATCTTTCCAGCTTAGCCCGTATGAGCGAAGACGCACCCGTCGTTCGACTCGTCAACGTCCTGCTAGTGGACGCACTTCGACGCGGCGCCTCAGATATTCACGTTGAGCCTTACGAAAAAGAATTGCGCATACGCTTTCGCATAGACGGCATTCTTTACGATGTAATGCACCCGCCGCTGAAAATGCGCGACGCGCTAATCTCTCGAGTCAAGATCATGTCCAAGCTTGATATTTCAGAGAAGCGCTTGCCTCAAGATGGTCGCATCAAGATCAAGGTCAAGGTGGACTCGCGGTCGCGGGAACTAGATTTTCGCGTTTCGACGCTGCCGACACTGTTCGGTGAAAAGGTCGTGCTTCGCCTGCTGGATAAAGAGAACTTAATGCTGGACATGACGAAGCTGGGCTTCGAGCCTGAGTCACTGGCAAAGTTCCAGCGCAATATCGCGCGCCCTTACGGTATGGTTCTGGTCACCGGCCCGACGGGAAGTGGAAAGACCAATACGCTCTACTCGGCCTTGCAGTCGTTGAATACGCCCGAGACCAACATCCTCACGGCGGAGGATCCGGTTGAGTTCAACCTGCTGGGAATCAACCAGGTGCAAATGAAAGAGCAGATTGGTTTGAACTTCGCTGCTGCTCTTCGATCATTTCTGCGCCAGGATCCTAATATTGTCCTCGTCGGTGAGATTCGAGATTTCGAAACGGCGGAGATCGCTATTAAGGCAGCCCTTACAGGCCACTTGGTTCTCTCAACTCTGCACACCAACGATGCGCCTTCAACGATCTCGCGTCTTATGAATATGGGCATCGAACCTTTCCTAGTGGCAACCAGCGTTAACCTAATTCAAGCTCAGCGTCTAATTCGCCGCATTTGCAAGAACTGCAAGAAGGAACAGCCCACTCCCCTCGAAGCTCTGGTGGAAGTTGGGTTTTCGCCAGAAGAGGCGGAAACCATGAAGACGTATAGAGGCAAAGGATGCGCCACCTGCAATGATACCGGCTACAAAGGCCGCGTTGGACTCTACGAAACAATGGAAGTGACGGACGAGATTCGCGAACTGATTCTAATAGGAGCTTCATCACTGGAGCTGCGGAAAAAAGCTATAGATGACGGCATGATCACTTTGCGCGAGTCGGGCCTACATAAAGTCCGTAATGGAGTTACTACGATCGAAGAGGTTTTGCGAGAAACGGTGGCTTAGGAGGTTAGTTATGTTGCGTAAGATTGCACTGTCACTATTGATGTTGGTTTCACTTATCGTAATGTTGCCCCTGGTAAACTCGACGGCACACAGCATCAAATACGAAGCTGTTCAGAACCATCGTCGGTTTCGGCACCATTCGCGTGCGTGGTGGAGGCGGCATCGCGCGCTCATGCGCCGGCGACGGGCAGCGCGTTTGCGCCGGCGTGCGATGGCGGCCGCGATGCGCAAGGCTAACTTATTGCGCCAATCAAACACATGGGAACCAGCATCAGCTGGCAGTGACAATCACGCAGCCTTCCAAACAACGATTTCCCTTCCTCCTGCTCTTTTGCGCGCCGCCAACGGCACTGTTGCTTTGGCGTTGCCCACGGGATGGTCTGCTGCTCCTCTCTCGAACACAGGTGAAGCTAAGTTCAGAGTGTCCGAATTGAATGGGAGCTCCGCGGGTCAGGCCGCTCTTTCAGTAGTTGCGGCTTCTTCGCCAAGCCAAAGCCACGTTTCCCTGCGAAACCAACAGCGGGCGCTGGCGGGCGTTTCTTATCCTGATCTTCGTCGCACGGTGATCGATAAGATGATTACGGCGGGGGGATGGGTCGTTAACGATGTTGAGCGCGACATCGACGGCCGAAAGGTTTTTATGGTAGTTGCGCAGACTCCGGCCACTAACGATGGCAAGGCGCAGGAGCAGATTTGGAATTTTTACTTCACCGAAGTTGACGGACGGGTATACAGCCTTGCTACTAACGCGCCGCGTCAGTCC
Source organism: Pyrinomonadaceae bacterium (assembly GCA_036506395.1). GTDB lineage: Bacteria > Acidobacteriota > Blastocatellia > Pyrinomonadales > Pyrinomonadaceae > DASXRU01. The sequence goes on from DASXRU010000020.1 coordinate 20,093, forward strand.
TCAAACCGCGTCGCCTATGATGCCGAGAAGTTCATCACCTCTCTCCCGGCAGCATCTCATGCTGGGCCGAGGATCTCGATTCGATAATGCCAAGAGCTCCGCGAGATTCAGCCGGTTCAGTGACGCGAGCGATACATCAAAAAGAGAATTGATTCAACAACTGGAAAGAAAACCATGTCCATGAATGACCCTGCCCCCCAAATTTCACTATCGGACTTGCTGAAAAAGCTTTCCGAGCTCGGCGGCTCCGACCTTCACGTTACTACCGGCACGCCACCACAGGTGCGCGTAGATGGGCACGTTCGCCCGCTGGACGGTTACCGGCCTCTGACCTCGTCCGACACCAAGCAACTCGCCTATTCGGTTCTTACAGATGCGCAGAAGCATCGCTTTGAAGAGAACCTGGAATTGGATTTCTCATTTGGTGTGAAGGGTCTCTCTCGGTTTCGTGCGAACATCTTTAACCAACGCGGCGCGGTGGGTGCTGTCTTTCGCGCGATTCCTTACGAGATCAAAACGTTTGAAGCACTGGGCTTGCCGGCCGTAATCAAGAAGCTGTGCGAAAAGCCGCGCGGCCTGATACTGGTGACGGGTCCTACCGGATCAGGGAAATCAACCACGTTGGCGGCAATGATAGACAAAGTGAATAACGACCGTCACGAACACATTCTTACTATCGAAGATCCTATTGAGTTTCTTCACAACCACAAAAATTGCATCGTTAACCAGCGTGAAGTCAACGCCGACACACACGGCTTTCCCGAAGCCTTACGCACGGCTTTGCGTCAGGATCCGGACGTGGTACTCGTGGGAGAAATGCGCGATTTGGAGACCATTGAGTCGGCTCTCCGCATCGCGGAGACCGGCCACCTCACCTTTGCTACTCTGCACACGAACTCTGCCGCTTCAACTATCAACCGCATAATCGATGTCTTCCCCTCTGAACAGCAATCCCAGGTACGCGCGCAGTTGTCGCTCGTGCTTGAAGGCATTCTGTGTCAGGCGCTGCTACCTCGAGCCGGCGGATCGGGCCGCGCCATGGCACTCGAAATTCTGGTTCCCAACACTGCCATTCGGAATCTAATTCGCGAAGACAAAGTGCACCAGATTTATTCAATGATGCAAACTGGCCAGGATAAATATGGGATGCAAACGTTCAATCAAGCTCTGGCCACCCTTTATCATAAACGCCAGATAACTCTGGAAGTGGCAATCCAGCGGTCGTCGAATTCGGAAGAGTTGCGAGAACTGATCGATCGAGGAGCGGGCATCAATTCCAGCAATGGAGGAGCGCCGCCAAAACCCGGAACGCACCCGAGTCCGTACGCCCAGGGGCGCCCCATCGGTACGCGGCCGGACGCCCGGTAAACAACCTGCGAGTCGTCGGATCTTACCCAATCGCAAATCACCAGTTGCCAATCGGAATCGGAGATTACGGAAATGCCAACTTATGTTTTTAAAGGTCGCAACCGGCTGAACGAGATCATCGTTGGCGAGCGCGTTGCTGACGACCGCGATGCCTTGCGGCAGATACTCCGCCGCGAGCAAGTGACCCTTACTTCAGTCAAAGAGAAAGGGCGGGAGATCGGCATCCCCAGAATTGGCGGGCGCAAGAAAGTTAAAGCAAAGGATCTCTCGATCTTCACTCGGCAGTTCTCGGTGATGATTGACGCTGGTCTGCCGCTTGTGCAATGCCTGGAGATACTCGCTCAGCAGCAGGACAACAAGTTCTTCCAGCAAACTTTGCTTCAGGTGAGACAGGACGTCGAGGAGGGCTCAACCCTGGCTGCGGCTATGGCGCGGCACCCAAGAGTTTTTGATCAGCTATACGCCAACATGGTAGAGGCGGGCGAAACTGGCGGTATTCTCGACCTCATTCTTCAGCGGCTGTCCACTTTCATCGAAAAGATCGTCAAGCTAAAACGCGACGTAATCTCGGCAATGATATATCCCGCCGCGGTCGTGGTGCTGGCAGTCGGCGCAGTAGCAGTAATCATGGTGGTAGTCATCCCACAGTTTCAGAATATCTTTCTTGGTCTGTTGGGACCTGGTGAGCAATTGCCCTTGCCAACCCGTATCGTGGTCGGGATCAGCAACTTCCTGGCAGGATGGGGCGGACTCGCAATTTTAGTCGCCATCATCGCAACCGTCGTTGGCCTAAAATTCTACTACCGCACTCCAGGTGGTCGCAAAATTGTCGACAGGCTTGTGCTAAAGTTTCCTATTTTGGGAGGCATCTTTCAAAAGATCGCGGTGGCGCGTTTTTCGCGCACACTCTCAACACTGCTTTCTTCGGGTGTGCCCATTTTGCAGTCGCTGGACATCACTGCGCGAACGGCCGGTAACATCGTGATTGAGAACGCGATTCACAAGGTGCGCGCCGGAGTCGAACGCGGCGAAAGCTTCGTCGATCCCTTAAGGGCTACAGACGTATTTCCGAACATGGTTGCGCAAATGGTCGGCATTGGTGAACAGACCGGGGCGCTCGATGCAATGCTAGGTAAGATCGCAGACTTTTATGAACAGGAAGTCGATGCCGCGATCGCCAACCTGCTGACGTTAATGGAACCTCTGCTAATCGCGTTCCTTGGAGTCACGATAGGCTCGATCGTTATTTCTATGTACCTGCCGCTCTTCACACTGATTGGAAAACTCTCGCAGGGCCATTAGTCCATTCGCGTGGTGCGACCGCGAGAACGGGAGGTCTGAAAGGCCTCCCGTTTTGCTTTTCAAGACTACCTAAACCAATCAACAATTGTGATACGCTTGCCTGGAGATGCTGGAGGATCGTAACAAGCTGTCTCACCCGCCTGCATTGGGGCGAAGGCTCTGGTGGCTGATTCTCAGCAGACTGGCAGCGGCTCTGCTCTTGATGCTGTTAGGCGCAGCGTGGGCGTGGACGACGTCCGGGCCCGCTGTCCATAGATCAATTCGCGGGACGCTACCTTTCGTTTTGGTCGTCGTTGTTCTTGACGCGATCTATGCCCTTGCGCGCTACTTCTCCCATCATTTTCTAGCACAGGCAAGGTTCCAATTCTTCGTTGACGTCTTGCTAGTTACTTGGCTCGTCTGGACAACGGGCGACGTGCACTCACCCGATACCGCTCTGTACATCGTAGTTATCTCCGCAGCTAGTTTTTTCCTTGGGCCGCGGGATGTAATGATTACTTCCGTGGGGTGTGCGGTGGCGTTCACGGCCAGCACACTCGCAGCCATCAATGGGGTTGGAGCGGTGGGCACCCGCGACTTGACACAAGGCTCCATCGCCCAGGCTGCCCAGGCGATCGGCATATTCGATATCTCGTTTCTGGTGGTAGGTTTGCTTGCGGCGCGTCTTGCCCAGCGGCAATCACATTCCGACGTACAACTGCTGGCTGCAACCCAATCATTGGCGAAACTCCGCGCTCTGCACGAGCGGATTGTGGAGTCGATCCGCTCCGGAGTCATCACCACCGATCTTCTGGGCCGTATCTTTACCTTCAATGCCGCAGCCGAAGAAATCACCGGATACAATGCCGCTGATGTTTACGGGCAGGAGGCGTCGATTTTTTTTGGGAACATGTCTCACCAGGTCTCCGAATCGATGCGGGCCGCGAGTGAAGGTACAGCGAGTCCCCGCTTCGAGTCTGACTGCCTGACTTCCGACGGATTGCGCTTGCGTTTAGGTTTCAGTATCTCTCCCCTGTTTGCGGAGTCTGGAGAAACCAGCGGCTTAGTGATCACTTTTCAGGACATGACGGCCGTGCGGGCATTGGAGGAGACTTCGCGACGTCAGGATCGGCTGGCGGCAGTGGGCCGAGTAGCGGCTTCAATCGCGCACGAGATCAGAAACCCCCTGGCTGCGATGCGTGGCTCAATTCAAATGTTACGCTCTGAAGTGGCCGATGATTCCGCTCAGGCAAATCTGATGGAAATCATTCTCCGCGAATCTGATCGACTAAATCGCATCATCACTGATTATCTCGCGTATGCGCGGCCGCGTGCAGCATCCTTGAGCATTGTAGACGTGCGGGCACTGTTGGATGAAACCTTTAGTTTGCTGAGGAACAGCGCCGAGATAGGCGAGAATCACGTCCTTCAACAAGATTTGCCTGCCAGCGAAGTGATCGTAAAGGGTGATTCGGAACAATTGCGTCAGGTAAGCTGGAATCTGTCGCGCAATGCCTTGCAGGCAATGCCTGGTGGCGGGACCCTGCACGTTTCTCTGTGGCGCTCCGGAACGGGCAGGGTACACTTGACTTTCACCGATACGGGGCGCGGTATGACGCCGGACCAGGTCGAACATCTTTTCGAACCCTTCTCCTCTACGAGCGGTGGGACAGGCCTCGGACTTTCAATTGTCTATCAGATCATTCGCGATCATGGTGGTACAATCAACGTGCGAAGCCGTGAAGGCCAGGGAACCACGATTACGGTTGAACTTCCCGCACCGGAGTCGCTGTCGCGAAATGAAGCGCGTGAGGTGGGAAGTCGCCCTGGGATCATGACCTCTGGCTTCTGAATTCTACCTGTTTATGCCTAACATTCTCATAGTTGATGACGAGTTGAGCATGCGTCAGTTTCTGACGCATCTTTTCGAGCGCGAAGGTTACGAAGTGCGGGCGGCGGAAAACGGTCGCCAGGCCATGGCGCTTTTGCGCGAGAATTCCGCTGACTTAATCATCACGGATGTGAAGATGCCGGACATGGGAGGCATAGACCTGTTGCGTGCCGCGCGCGAGTTCCTACCTGGCATCGAAGTGGTGATGATGACTGCGTTCGCCAACGTGGACACCGCGCGTGAAGCATTCTTGCTCGGCGCCTTCGACTTTGTCCAAAAGCCCTTCGACAATGACCTATTGAAAGAGATCGTCTCGCGCGCGGTGGCTAAGATTTCTCTGGTAAGAGAAAAGGAGGCCCTGCTTGAAGAAAATCAGGCGTTAATTAAGGGGCAACGCGCCCGCGGCGAACTCAGCAATATCATTGGCCGCTCGGAACAAATGCAGTCCGTGTATCAGATGATCGAGACCGTCGCGCAGGTTCAGTCCACAGTTCTTGTTACTGGTGAGTCGGGCACTGGAAAAGAATTGGTTGCGCGGGCCATTCATGACCTCGGCCCGCGCGCGCAAAAACCATTCGTTTCGATCAACTGCGGAGCATTCACCGAAACCCTGTTGGAGTCGGAACTATTCGGCTACATGAAAGGATCCTTTACCGGCGCTACCGCGAATCGAAAGGGGTTGTTCGAAGCCGCAAACCGCGGAACGATTTTCCTGGATGAAATTGGTGAGATGTCGCCTGCGATGCAGGTAAAGTTGTTGCGCGTACTGCAGGAACGCAAAGTGCGGCCCGTCGGGGGGCACGATGAAATTGAAGTTGACGCGCGCGTGATTGCCGCGACCAATCGAGATCTGGGAAACCTGGTTAAAGAAGGAACCTTTCGCGAGGATGTTTACTATCGCGTCGCCGTCATTCCCATGGAGTTGCCGCCTCTGCGGGAAAGAGGCTCGGACATTGCAGAGCTTACCGAACACTTTATTGCGAAATTTTGCCAGCAGGCGGGCCGAAAGCTTTCTATTAGCGACAGGGCGATGCGCCTATTGGAAGCTTATTCATGGCCCGGGAATGTTCGCGAGCTAGAACACACGATCGAGCGTGCGGTCGCCCTCGAACCTACGGACTCGATTCAGCCCGAGCGCTTGCCAGATCAAATAACTAATTACAACTTAGCCCGCGTCTCTGGAGCACTCAACCTTCCTGATGACGGCCTGAACTTGATGGCTCACTTGGATCAACTGGAAAAGACCTATCTGCACGAAGCTCTACGCCGCAGTGAAGGTAATCAAACGAACGCCGCAGAACTTCTGAAGATGTCCGTGCGGTCGCTTCGCCATCTCCTGGATAAGCACGGCATGCGTGGCCGCGCAGCGCAGATGCGCGACGAGCGGCGCGGCCCCGAAACAATTCCCCGACGGCGTGCCACGGATCCTTATCCCCGCCGTCGCGACGAAGACACCAGCGAGCTAGCTGCCGGGGCCGGGGAAAACTAGTTACTACTCCTACCGTTAACAAAGTGGCCCTCATCGCCTTGACGTAAACCGTCACTGCTTCGCTGACAGAATCTGTCAGTGACAGCAAGGGCCCCTCTTCATCACCAAGCCTTCGCCTTGCCGATAACCTAAATAGCTCAATGTTTTGCTGGATTCCGAGCCTCAATGTTAAAGCCGGGCACTCTGGCACGGTGATTGTTAAGAAGCCTTGCGACATATCGCGCACTGCGTGTCACCAATGTGAGACTTAAGGCCGTGGCGCGAGAAATAGATAACTCTCAATCTTTCTCTCAAGGAGCACAAGCTACATGAAAATGCAAAAACGCCAGGACGGCTTCTCTCTAATCGAACTTCTGATCGTTGTTGCGATTATCGGCATCATCGCCGCCATCGCGATTCCCAATCTTCTCGCTTCACGACGCGCTGCTAACGAAGGTTCGGCGCAGTCTTCTCTTCGCACCATCCACAGTTCCCAGGCGACTTACCAGGCGACCGCCGGTAACGGCAACTTTGGAACAATGGTTCAACTTGGACCGCAAGCTGGCGGTGGCCAGGGCTTGATTGATGCGGTTTTGGCAAGTAACTCGAAGAGTGGTTACACCTTTGTCGTTACCCCAGTTGCCGCAGTGGCAGGCGTTTCGGCCGCGACCTTCAGCGCTGTCTGCAAACCGACAGTCCCCAGCGGTGTTTCGCAAACCGGCACCCGCAAATTCGGTGTCACCGAAGACGGTGTGATGCACGGCCAAACTGATGCCCTCGGCACACAGTTGACCGCCGCCGAACTCCTGCTGACAACGAACGTACTCGGTAACTAATTATTACGCGCTGAAAGGGGTTACCGCCTCGGCGCAAGTCGGAATCGGTGACCCCTGACGCCCATTGGATAAGGAGCAAAGAAATGCATATCAAGAAACGCCAAGATGGCTTCTCACTAATTGAACTTCTGATCGTGGTTGCGATTATCGGCATTATCGCAGCGATCGCGATCCCCAACCTGCTCGCTTCCCGGCGTGCCGCGAACGAAGGATCGGCTCAGTCTTCACTGCGCACAATCCACAGTTCGGAAGCTACCTACCAGGGAACAGCCGGCGCCGGTAACTTTGGCGACTTGACTGCACTGGGACCGCAGGCCGGCGGCGGCCAGGGATTGATTGACGCGGTTTTGGCAAGCGGCTCGAAGAGTGGTTACACCTTCGTTCTTACACCGGCAGCGGCAGTACCAGGAGTTTCCGCGGCAACCTTCGCCGCTACCGCGAATCCGACCGTTATCAGCGGTGTTTCGCAAACCGGCACCCGCAAGTTCGGTGTTACCCAGGACGGCGTAATGCACGGCCAAACTGATGCCCTGGGCACGCCTTTGGACGCTACTGAACTAGCTGCCACTAACAACGTACTCGGTAACTAAATCGAGCATCCTCAGTCAGACACTTTCGTGGGGGGCGGAGTTTTAGCTCCGTCCCCTTTTCCTTAAGAACTCCAGGTGTAATCTCGTGCGGGATTTGAAATCTGAGCTTGAAACATACTTCTTGTTTCAACCAAAGCAATCGAGGATAGAAAGCTATGTCACGCACAAAAGCTCAGGAAGGGTTTTCTTTAATAGAGCTTCTGATTGTGGTGGCGATTATCGGCATCATCGCCGCGATCGCGATTCCGAATCTTCTCGCTTCCCGACGGGCGGCAAATGAAGGTTCGGCTCTATCGTCGTTGCGAACAATCAGCACCTGTGAAGCTACGTATCAGGCCACAACCGGATTAGGCGACTATGGTGATATGACCGCGTTGGGAACCACCACCCTAACGGACCGGGTGCTTGCTACCGGCAGTAAAAGCGGTTACACGTTTGTGGCAAATCCGACCGCTGCCGGGGTAAGACCCGCACAGTACTATGCTATTGCAATGCCCCAAGTCACTTCCGGCATATCGCAAACCGGTACCCGCCGTTTCGGAATAACCGAAGACGGTGTATTACACGGCGACACCACGCTAACCGTCTATATCGACGAGAACGACGTGGTAACCAGCACCACGACGGGTAACTAACGCGGGTATCAAAAATCTAGATTTACGCGGGGTGAAGCCAAGGCTTCGCCTCGCGTTTTCTTTTTAAGTTAGGTGCTGACACGTAATCACTCATTGTGTATATTTGTCCTGTGTTCGCTCCGACAAGAACGATCGCTCGTAATACTTTTAGGGAAGCGGTCCGCGACCGCGTGCTTTATAACCTGGTGTTTTTTGCGCTGCTTTTGATTGGCGGCGCTATTTTTTTGGGTGAATTATCGGGTGGGCAGGAAGCAAAAGTCATAATCGACCTCGGCCTCAGCGCTACGTTGCTCTTCGGGGTGTTCATTGCAATTTTTGTCGGCGTGGGACTGGTCTATAAAGAGATTGAGCGGCGCACGCTCTATGCAATCCTTTCCAAGCCGGTAGGCCGCGGCGAATTTCTCGGCGGCAAGTACCTTGGTCTGTGCCTGACCCTTCTCGTTAACGTTTTGGTGATGGGCGCCGGGGTTTCCCTGGCACTCGCCTACGTCGCCGGGGGTCGGAATCCGCTGGTTCTGCGCATCTGGCCCACGATACTTCTCATTTACCTCGAACTCACCGTCATCACCGGGGTGGCGCTACTGTTCTCGTCTTTTTCAACACCCTCCCTTTCTGCGTTGTTGACGTTTTTGGTCTTCATCATTGGTCATCTTAGCGCTGACCTGAAATCTTTTGCGGCTTCCCTGGGCGGCACTACCGCCCGCTGGTTTTTCAGCGGGCTCTATTACTTGTTGCCGAACTTTTCTCACTACAGTTTTATCACCCCGGCAGCGCACGGATACGTTCCAAGCTTTGCTGAATTGATCATGGCGCTGTTGTACGCAGGTGTTTACGTGATCGTGTTACTGTCTGCCGCGACGTTGATCTTTAGTCGACGGAATTTCAAATGAAGAGTAGTCATAAATTCGAAGCCATGCTCAGCTTGTTGATCTTGCTGGGCTTCGCCGGGGTAGTCTGCCTCGCGCGCTTGATGGATGCGCGTCATCGGGACGTCGTCTCTGCATCTTCCGAAGAACAATTGTATATGAAAGGCGCGACGGCAAAGCGGCTCAGTCTGGCCTTCAACGGATTGGCAGCAGATTGGTACTGGATGAGGTCCCTTCAATATGTTGGCGGGAAAGTTGTGAAGTACGAGGACACTCACCCCGAACAAGCTCAGCTCGACGATCTCGGCGCGCTCGATCTAAGGCTGTTGCCTTCGCTGCTGCGCGTGGCCACTACCCTGGATCCACAGTTCATGGCACCCTACGAGTATGCCGCTATGATCCTTCCCACGTTTAGCCAGGACGAGGCGGTATCTATTCTGCACTATGGAATTGAACAAAACCCGGCTGCCTGGCGACTATATCAACACCTGGGCTACATCTATTGGCAGAGCCATGATTACTCAAAGGCGAGCGAGACATACGGTGCTGGTGCGAAACTGCCTGGAGCGCCAAAATGGATGGCGGAGATGAGTGCGCGCACGGCCGCCGAAGGGGGATCGCGGCGGGCCGCACGGGAGATGTATCAGCACCTTTACGACGAATCCAATGACGCCCAGGTCAAGCAATTGATCGAGCGGCGCCTAATGCAGGTTGACTCTTTCGACGAACGAGACCGGATACGACGCGCGCTCGAAAACTACGCCGGGCGCTCCGGACGGTGCGCCGGATCCTGGCGAGAAGTGGCCAGCCAGATGCAAGCCTTGCAGCTCCGTCTTGATCCGTTTACGGCGGCGCCCCTCGATCCATCGGGGACGCCTTATGTACTTACTAAAAAAGGATGCGACGTGGATCTCGATCTGAATTCGAGAGTTCCCTATCGATGAGTAGACCAGGCATTCCCGCCTTTCATCGTGCTTTCATTGTGTATGGAAAGGGCAGGAGGAAAGCGATAGACGATTAGCCGAAGATATGTCAGCCATCATCGAAATCGAAAATCTGACTAAGGATTACGAAGTTGGTTTCTGGCGCAAACGAAAGGTGTGTGCGCTGGACGGTCTTTCCCTCACCGTCGAGGGTGGTCAGATATTCGGTTTTCTCGGAGCCAACGGCGCAGGCAAAACGACGACGCTAAAGCTCCTGATGCGTCTGATTTATCCAACCTCCGGCAACGCCCGTATCCTGGGCCATAGCATTAACGACGTGTCCGTGCACGCTCGCATAGGCTACCTTCCCGAGAATCCTTACTTTTACGACTACCTCACCGCGCGCGAGTTTTTGTACTACTGTGCTGAGCTTTTCGGTTATGACAAAGCAAAGCGGAAGAAGCGAACGGAAGAAGTGCTCGGGCTGGTAAACCTGGAACCGAAAGGCTGGGACCGACAGTTGCGCAAGTTCTCCAAAGGCATGCTGCAGCGCGTCGGGTTGGCGCAGTCACTCGTGAACGACCCTGAGGTGGTGTTTCTTGACGAGCCAATGAGTGGTCTGGATCCCGTGGGCCGCCGCCAGGTTCGCGACTTGATTGCTTCACTACCGCAGCAGGGTAAGACCGTATTCATGTGCTCGCACATCCTTTCCGATATCGAAGTCCTTTGTGACCGCGCTGCTATTCTGAAGGGTGGCCGGCTGGCGCAGGTCGGGCGCCTGGACGAGCTGCGACAGGCCGAAGCGAGCCGGATCGAGATCACTGCCTCTGGCGCTGACGCGAAAACACTTTCCAGCTATCTGTCGTCTGATTTGGAGGCCACAATTATGGGCACGGCAGGCGGCTTGCGAATTGAGATATCTGATGAGAAGAACGTAGACAGCGTGTTAGCTGGTTTGCGCCGGGCTGGCGGCAAACTCGTTTCAGTTCAGCCAACAAGGCAATCGCTTGAAGAATTGTTCATGGATGAAACTCGAGCTGACTCTAATGCGTGAAATCCGAATTGTGTGCGGGAAGGCTGCAACCCATTCTATCTGAGCGTTAGTCCACTGATGTCCATTTTTATGTTGGCGCGATCGTCTTTATCGGTCATCCCATCAAGCAGGACAGATACGTACAGAGTTTTGTTTGGCTCAAGCTCCGATTGTTTGCCGGGAATGACTACGACGCTTCGCTCCTTTACCGGCTTGTTTTGATGATCGACCACAGCCGCGTGAATCTCCAACCCGGTAATTGTGTGACCGGTGAAGTTTCGCACCGTCGTGTGAAGCGTCATGACCCAGTCCCCAAGAGCGCGCTTGGATTCATCTGCCTCCGGCTCGTCAAGAACGATCAGAGGCCGGTATTTATCAAAGTCAGGATTGCCGGGTCGAAGTGCCCCAGCCAACCGCGGTTGAGGACTGCCTCCTGCGCCGCTCTTGCGCATTAACACATAAAACAATCCCCCGATAACCAGGGCCGCGATAATTGCGACGGCGATGATCGTTGTCCTATGCGAGTCGGGCTCGGCAATACTCTTTTCCGTCTGCATATATTCGTGGTACGTCTCGCAACAGCCTTTCGTCGCGGTAGTAGCGCGAAGCGAAGAAAGATCCCAACACTGGTCTTAATATCAATATATCAATGCTTAGACACCAGCGTAATGCTCTTTGTTCCTCCCTCCTGGATAGTGTCGGCTAACGCGCACGCAAGCGCAAGTGCGGTGAGGCATCCGCGGCCATAGCCTTGGACTCGACCAGAGAACCCGTACCGGTATGCTGACGAATAATACGGGGCCACACGATGCTAAAGCGACTTCCCTCTTTTGGTTTGCTTTCCACCGTGATCTCGCCTTCCAGCAATTCCACCAGCTTACGGGTAATCGCCAGGCCCAGCCCAGTGCCGCCAAAGGAACGCGCCAGCCGATCGTCAATCTGCCGAAACTCGTCGAAGATATAACTCAATGCGTCGCCCGGCATGCCGATCCCGGTGTCCTTTACTTCCAGCGACCAGCGGTCGTCTCCCACAAGGGCCGCGCTGATTACAACGGAACCAGTGGCAGTAAACTTCACCGCATTGCCCACGAGACTAGAAAGCACTTGTAACAGCTTGCCCCGGTCGGTGACAACCTTGTCCAGGTCGGGAGAAACTTCCGCGCGTAGCTCGATACCCCTTCTCCGCGCTTCACCGCTGTACGCTCGAACCGTTTCCTCGGCCAACTCCAGTACATTCACAAACGCGAGCTGAAGGGCTGCGCGACCCGCTTCCAGGCGGGAATACTCCAGGAGTTCGTTAACCATCTCCAGTAACGCCCGCGCGTTGCGATCCATGCGCTGGACAGCGTCCTTTTGAAGCATTGCCAGCGGCAACTGGGGATCGCGTTGGAGTAACTGGCAAAGTCCGATAATCACATTCAAGGGCGTCCTCAACTCATGCGTGACGTTGGAAACAAAGGCCGACTTCAGGCGATCATGATCCCGCAAGCGATCGTAAGCGGCTACCAGTTCATCGCGCTGCTGGACCTCTTTCGTGATATCTCGGAATACTGCAACCGCGCCTTCATGGTGGCCGTCTTCGCTGTTTAGCGGGGTCGCGCTGATGGCTACCACGCGCGTCTCTCCGTTCGCATGAATCATCTTGAACTGCTCGCCTTCAATCTGTTCACGTTGTTCAAAGGCGCGCCAGAAGGGAGTCTCCTGCGCCGAGAGCTGCCGCCCGTTGATGTCGCGCAGCGTCAACTCTTCACATAGCGCCGGGGCTCCATCGGGAAAATCGCTGCTCGGGCGACCAATGATCTTAGCTGCCGCCGGATTGATCTTATATTTCATCTGCCTGTTAATGATCACGACCCCTTCATTCATCTGATTGATGACGCTCTGGAGCTGAACGGCGCGCATCTTTTCGGCAGCAAAGGCAGCGGTCGAGAGCTTCTCCGCGCGCACGCGTTTGGTCACCTCGGAAAGAACGAGGATCAAGTCGCCGCGGCGCGCATTGGACACTGACGTGGGCCAGATGGTCAAATCCCAAAATCTCGGGCTTTCCCCATCGCCGGCAGGTTCTTCGATACGCGGCGACAGTTCCAGGGGCAAACCAAAGCTCACAAACGGTTTCCGTGTGCGACGCACGTCTTCAACAACGTCGCTCAGTTTGGCCAGTCCGGCAGCAGCCTCGTAAAGACCACGTCCCTTCAGTTTCTCTGGTTCTCGTCCTACGAAACTGCTGAACGTGGGGTTCACCTTGCACACGATTAGGTTGGCATCAACCACGACGACGCCCAACGGCAGACTATCAAGTACTTCTTCAGTGAAACTGCTCTGCTCGCGCAGTTCGCCGAACTTTGTCTCCAGCTGTGACGCGATCGCGTTGAAATCATTGGCCAGCAATCCGACTTCGTCATCAGTCTCGATCGGCACACGCTCATCGAGCTTGCCGGTCCCCAGCCTGGACGCCGACGCTGCCAGGTGACGCAGCGGCTTGGTAAAACGACCGACAGCCCATACGCCAAGCAGAATTGATGACAGCAGCACGAGGGTCCACGTTGCTGCCAGCGCGGCTAACGAGTACTCTGCGGAGGCATTGTCCAGGGGCACGCCAACCGCCACGCTCCAGCCCAAAGGCTGGACAGGTTTGACGCAGGTCATTCGCAAGATGCCGTCGCTCCATGTTTCCCGCTGGACGCTGTCTGATAAACCCTTTGCGCCGGGAGTTGTACCTGCCTTTAGAGGGTTTCCAATCGCGTGTCCGCTACCGTCAAATACCGTTACTGCCACGTCAAAGGTGTGCGTAGTATGTTGCTCGAGCCGGCGGAATAAGTCGACCGCGTCATCATAGGAAAGACTGCTGGATTGATTTGAGTAAACAGGATGTTCGTTGAGCCAGGAAGAAAGAGTGGCTGCAGCTGCATCGGCTTCTGCACTGGTAATGATTGCTGTTCTTGCGCTTAGACTGGAACGATAATAGCTTAACTGCAGCAGGCTAATGATTAGCAGCGGCAGTGAAAGCATGGCCAGCATGACCAGCATTCGTGAACGCACGCTCTGGATACGAAGTCCTGACCTGGTTGCCTTCATCACTTGTCCGGTTCTCCCAGAAAGGCCTTCCGCCGGCGGGGCGGTGGCCAAACGGAACTGCGCGTCTCTACCGGTGGACGCAAGCTGGCCGCGTAGACCAGCAGCGCTTGCCCAATGAGCTCATCGACGAATTCATTGATGAGGCGCAAGGCATTGCGCAGCGCCTTCAGATCGCCGTTGAGGGCCTCAGCGCCCTCCTGCCACAGATAGTCGTTCAAGACGCCGCGAAGAATCGTCAACTCACGCACAACTTCATCGATTAAGAGACCCTGCTGAAATCTGACCTGAGCGTAAGGTCGAAGCCGGGTTACGACTTCAAGGACCTCGCCGTTAGTGGTCGCGCTATCGAGTAACTGCGACAAACCCTCCAGGCACTCCGGCAGGAATCCAACCAACTGCTCATAAGACAATGTGCTGGCAAGCGTCGTTCTTCGCTCCGAATAAACCTCGTCAACCCAGGCACAAATGATCGCGCTCTCGTGTTGCCGCATTAGATTTGAAAAGTTCTCGGGCATTGCGGCTTCAGTTTGCCTGCTAATCTTCGGGTAACAATCCTTTCAAGAGCTCTTCCAGTTCCTCAAAGTCAATCGGCTTGGTAACGTAGTCATTGCAACCCGCAGCCAGGGCTTCCGCATGAAAATCAGTGGTGTCGTGCGCGGAAACGGCGACAATTGGAATGTCACTCAGCTCCCTGTACTCACGCATGCGGCGCGTTGCCGCCAACCCATCAACCCGCGGTAAGCTGAGGTCCATAAGAATGAGCTTCGGCCGCTCGCGCAGTGCTATCTCGATTGCTTCTTCGCCATTGATGGCTTCAATCACGTTATAACCGCTCATCTCCAGCAGCCGGCGCATCATGAAGCGATTGTCCTCAAAGTCTTCTACCACCATTACGGTCGGTTTCGTGTTCTCCGCGGTCATCTCATTTCTCCGATTCGGCGGCCGTCTCTTCTCAGGCGAAAAGTCTTCGAACCCATCCCTGGCCTAATGAAGACTGCATGGCTAGCATACGCTGCGCGACTCTGTTAACATGCCGCATCGAAAGCCGACACAAATAGTCCGCGCTTTTGAGTTCAATTCGTACACGCCCGATGGCAAACTTCGGCCTGGCGCGTGTTGCGAACAGAGCATCAGTCACGAGCCACAAGGGTAATATGAAGCCGTTGTTATTGGACAATCAGGACACGACCACACTAGCGGAACTGGGGCGAGCATCCCTGCAAATCGTCCACGACCTCAAGAATCAGATTAATGGCCTCAAACTTTATGCCACGTTCCTGCGGAAGCGAATGGAGCGCAGCGAGCGGCCTCTGGACGAACGTGAAACACTGGCAAAACTGATTTCGGGTCTTGATCGCGCGGCCGGCGATATGACCACCCTGGTCCGCCTGGGTAGGCCGGTCGAGCTGCGGAGATCTCGGGCTGATCTTTCAAAGATCGTTGAAAGCGCAATCGGCAAATCAAGCGGTTTACTGCCACATGAATTGAGTTTCAATCTGGATTCAAACTCAGATTCATTTGAAGGCGAATTTGACGTACAGGCAATGACGGAGGCGCTTGAGGCGGTGACGGAAGGCGCGGTGGGTTTATCCAGAACGCGCAACGACACACTGGCCTTGTCGGTCCATTTAAGGCGAAACAGTTCAAATGGATCTCCGACCGCGATTCTCGAGTGGCATGGGATAACGATTACGGATGGGAGCGATCCTTTTCATTCTCTAAATGGCAGCGCGGGACTGCGTCTCGCCCTCGCCGCAAAGATAATCGAAGCTCATCACGGATCGACCGAGCAGGAACCAGACAGGTTACGGGTGCGCTTGCCACTGCAACCAACGATTGTGGACAGTGCGAACGGTCGCTAGAACTGCGAAACTTTCCAGGGTGCAAAGGGGAGACATAAGTGGGTAACAAAGACATACGCATTCTTGTCGTGGATGACGAGCCCATGATGGCTGACTCGCTCAAGCAGAACTTGACCGAGGAGGGATACACAGTGGACACATCGTCCACCGGAACTGAAGCAATCGAGCTGTTCGATCGCGGTGGTCATCATCTGGCGATTTGCGATCTCCAGCTTCCCGATATGGATGGTCTTGACGTCATGCGCCACATGAAGGATGCGCGGCCGGCCACCGAAGTTATCGTCGTTACCGGATACGGGACGGTTGCCAGGGCAGTCGAGGCGACAAAGGCGGGGGCATTCTACTTTGTCGAGAAACCGTTTGACTTTGAAGAGATGCAGCCGCTGGTCGAGAAGGCCCTCGAGCGGCGCCAGTTGATGGCGGAAACCGCGAACATGCGCCGCCAGATGTCCACCCGCGCGGAATACTTCAACATCATCGGTGCTTCGAAGCAGATGCAACAGATTTACGAGACGATCGAATCGGTGGCCAAATCTGATGCTAATGTGCTGATTGTCGGCGAGTCAGGCACGGGCAAGGAACTGATCGCCAATGCCATTCACTACAATTCGCTGCGTTCGAAAAAAACCTTCATCAAGGTAAACTGCGCGGCTTTGCCGAAGGAGCTGATTGAATCTGAGTTGTTCGGCCACACTAAGGGAGCGTTCACGGGGGCACATGCGGACAAGGAAGGACTGGTGCAACACGCGGCCGGCGGCTCTCTTATGCTCGACGAAATTGCCGAGATGCCGATCGAGCTGCAGCCAAAGCTGCTGCGCGTATTACAGGAACGGAGCTACCGGAAGATTGGTTCCGAGAAAACCTATGCGGTGGACTTCCGCTTGATCACATCAACGAATCGTCTTCCCGCCGATGCGATTCGCGACGGTTTGCTGCGGGACGATTTGTTCTATCGGATTTCGACGATCACCATTCATGTTCCACCCCTGCGCGAGCGAACGGACGACATTCAGTTGCTGACAGATCATTTTTTGAAGATGTATTCTGAAAAGTACGAGCGCCCAATTACCGGCGTTTCGCAGGCGGCGTACCAGCGTCTTTTTGGACATACGTGGCCCGGCAACGTGCGCGAACTGCAAAACGTTCTCGAGCGTGCGGTGCTGCTCGCCAAGGGAAACAAGATCGAACCGGTTGATCTTCCTTTCGACAATGGCTCCGCGCCGGAGGGAACAGCGGGCGGCAGCGCCTGGGAAGTTCCTCCGAATATGACGCTCGAAGACATCGAGAAACTGGTTATCGAGAAGACGCTGCAAAGGACCGGCGGCAATAAACAGGCGGCGGCAAATCTCCTGGGCATCTATCGCCCGCGCCTCTACAGCAAGATCAGGAAATACAATATTGACGTGCCGGCCCTGGTTTCGGCCTAGAGTACGACAGGCATTCCTGCCTGTCTCTTCCGGTGAATAATAATCGCTGATGGAAAATGACAGGCAGGAATGCCTGTCCTACGGGTTGATCAGACTGAAGAGTTTGTCAGCCAGGTCTGCATCGATGGCTTTGAGGATATTGTACTGGACCAGGGCCGCTTCGCGATCGCCCAGGGCGAGATATCCCAGCGCCAGATTGTAATACGCAGTTCCGAAGTCGGGCTTCAGGCGAGTTGCCTGCTTGAAGGCCTCAATTCCCTCCTCGACCCTATTCAGCTTGAGGTACGTCTCACCCAGATAGTTGCTGGCCTTTGCCTCGCCGGGTTTCAGCATCCGCAACTGATTGAAAGCGCCGGCAGCTTCCTTGAAGCGGCCCAGACGGAAATACGCGAGGCCAAGTCTTTCATACGCGCCGGCATGATCGGGACTGAGGTTGATTGCCTTGCGATAGGAAAGTATTTCGTCGTCAGGTTTGTTCCATTTTCCATACGTCACACCCATTGCATAATGAACGTCGGCATTGTACGGATCGAGCCGCAGGGCCTGTTTATAAGCATTGATGGCGTCCTGATACTGGGCCAAACGCGAGTAGGCATGGCCCATGTTCACGTAGGGCTCCGGCCAATCAGGACGGAGGCGAATTACCTGGCGCGAGGCCCGCAGCGCTTCGTTGTGGCGGCCGAGCATGCCGTTGCAGTAACTGCTCTGATACCACGCTTCGGCATAGTCAGGATCAGTGTCAACTGCCCTTTCAAAAAGAGGTAGCGCTTTGGCCCAGTCGTCGTGGGAGAGAAAACCCAGGCCTTGCGCATAGAAATGCTCCGCCGCCGCGCGCTTGTTTCTTCTCGATGAGACGACGAGGTCGGAAAACGACGTAAGCGTGCCGGCCTGAAGTTGGGCCACGCGTTCGGACGGCACAGCGAAGTTGAGGCTTTGCCCGTCAGTCAACTGCAATGTCGCCACACCGACAAGTTGCCCTGACATGTTCACGACGGGACTGCCGCTCGATCCCGGCGAGATTGGCGCGGTGATTTGAATGATGCGGCCGTAGTTCGGAATATCGCGCACGGCCGACACAATGCCGTTGGACACGCTACCTTCAAAGCCGAACGGATTGCCGATGACGACGATGCCTTCGCCTTCCTGCGGCGAGGTGCGCACAACCATCAGTGGGTTGACCAGTGACGCCGGGACCTCCACCTGCAACAGCGCAATGTCTCCTTCGCCATCGACTGCCAGCACACCTTTCACCGGGTAGGTGTTGCCGTTGCTGAGATGGATTTCCGCTTTGTAAGCACCTTCGATCACATGACGATTAGTCACGACGCGGTTCGTCGCGATGAAGAAGCCGCTACCGCGCGCCAGCTTTTCGCCCCGAGCATTAAACGTCTCGATCGCCACCGCAGAGGGTTTGATCCGGCGAACCAGATCGGGCAACGATTCCTGCGCGATCAGCGACGATGTTAGGGAAAGAATAAGGAGGAATGAAAGCCAGATAAATTTCATTGGTAACAACTAAACACCGGCCCGCGCGAGTTGCTGCACTCGGTCTGCCACCTCATCGAGCTTTATATCCTGACTGTGCTTAGTACTGCGATCAAAAAGCTCAACCATTCCATCGGATATCTTCTTGCCGACAGTAACGCGATAGGGAATACCAATCAGGTCCGCATCTTTGAACTTAACACCGGCCCGCTCGTCGCGATCATCAAGCAGCACATCAAGGCCGGTCTTCCGCAAGTCATCATAGAGCTTCTCGGCGATTGAGCGCATCTCGTCCTGCTTCGTATTTGTGACGGTCACTACGATGTCAAAAGGCGCAATCGATCTGGGCCATATGATCCCGTCGGCGTCATAATTCTGTTCGACCGCAGCGGTTATGATGCGTTCGACCCCAATCCCGTAGCTTCCCATGATAATAGGAGCTTCTTTTCCGTCCTGAGTAAGAAAGGTCGCGCCCATCGATTCGGAATATTTTGTGCCCAGCTTGAAGATGTGGCCAATCTCCATTGCCTTGTAAACATCGAGCACGCCGGTATCGCACCGCGGACAAGCTTCGCCCTTCTGGACTGCGCGCAAATCGGCCCATTGATCTGGTTTGATATCGCGCTCAGTATCTACGCCGCGGAGGTGGCGATTGTCTTTGTTAGCGCCGGTGGTCATGTTCCGGCGGCCTTCCAAGCTCGGATCGGCAACTATTATCAAATCGTCCGCCTCTTCTAGTTCGAACATCTCAACCAACCCCTCAACACTCATATCGCCGTATTTGCTTATTTTGAAGCCTCCCAACCTGTCACCGCGTTTCAGATTCACGGCTCCAAGACTGCCGGCGTTCGCTCCAAACCAGTTCTTTATCTCATGCGCGTTGGCGGACCTGAATCGAT